>NZ_JAXQNS010000003.1:0-415074 GCF_034427815.1 Pseudomonas gebzensis | reverse complement strand
GGCGTGGCAGACACAGCGCGGCGACAATGCACCGACCCGAGCGGGCACCGCGCCCGGCCCGCGTGCCGGGCGCAGCACCCGTCACGGGTCACTACAGCGAACGGGCCTGGCGCTGAAAGCGCGGAATCTGCAGCCCCAGGCTCTCGCGCAAGGTCGAGCCCTCATAGGCGGTGCGGTACACCCCGCGCGCCTGCAACAGCGGCACCACGTGCTCGGTGAAGCGCCGGAACTGCGCCGGGTGGCCAATGTAGATGTTGAAGCCGTCCAGCGCGCGCGCCTCGAACCACTCGGTCATCTTCGCCGCCACCGTTTCGGCAGATCCCACGAACGCGCCGGGGCGCAACTGGCGGCCGAACTCCACGGCCTGGCGCAGGCTGAAGCCTTTGTCCCGTGCCTGATCGGCAATGCGCTTGGCGTTGGTGAAGAAACTGCTGCGGGCGAACTCCAGGCTTTGCTGCGGGAACGGCGCATCCAGGTCGTACTGGCTGAAATCGTGCCAACCGAAGTTACGCCCGAACTCCTTGAGCGCCAGCTCGAAACTGTGATCGGCCTGGTGGTAGTGACGCTCGATTTCGCGGGCGTGCGCATCGTTATCGCCCACGTAGATTTCCGCCCCAGGTAACACCAGCAGCTGCTCGGGGTCGCGGCCCAGGCGGGCGGCGCGGGCCTTGATGTCTCGATAGAACGCCTGGCCTTGCTCGATGCTGGCGGCATGGGTGAACACCACATCCGCCGTGGCAGCGCCAAGGTCGCGGCCTTGCTCGGAATCGCCGGCCTGGAAGATCACCGGCTGGCCCTGCGCCGAGCGCTGCAGGTTGAGCGGGCCGACCACCGAGAAATGCTCGCCCTTGTGGTTGAGCGCGTGCAGCTTGGCAGGATCGAGGAAGCGGCCGCTGGCGCGGTCGCGGGGGAAGGCGTCTTCTTCATACGAGCGCCACAGGCCCTGCACCACCTGCACATGTTCCTGCGCACGGGCGTAGCGGGTGTCGTAATCATAGTGCTCGTCGAGGCCGTAGTTGCCGGCGGTGCCGGCGTCGCCGCTGGTGACCACGTTCCAGCCCGCGCGGCCCTTGCTGATCAGGTCGAGCGAGGCGAGCCGGCGGGCGACGTTGAACGGCGCGTTGTAGGAGGTGGTCAGCGTACCGACCAGGCCGATGTGCCGCGTGCTGACGGCCAGGGCCGAAAGCAGCGTCAAAGGCTCCAGCCGATTGAGGTAATGCGACGGCGAACCCGGTGTGATGAACTGGCTGTCGACGATGAACAGCAGGTCGAACAGCGCAGCTTCGGCTTGCCGGGCGATGTCGATGTACCAGTCGACATTGACGCTGGCATCGGCCGGCAGCTCGGGGTCGAGCCAGAGGTTGTGCCGGCCTGGGCCACCACAGCCCATGGTCAGGGCGCCGAGTTTGATTTGACGTTTAGGCATGAACAGTCCTTGAGAGCGTGGTGAAGCCTTCAGCGCTGGCTGACGCTGGCCGGGCTGAAGGCCGAGCCAAACGAGGTATCGAACAGGGTTTGCGCCGAGTAGGCCTTGATCAGCCCGAGCCCGGCGAAGAAGTCGACGGTTTTCTGCGCGTCGACCACCACCTGCGGGGTCAGCGGCGCCAGGTCGGTGCGTGCCCTGGCGAACCAGGCGCGGGCGATGTCGCGGTCGGCGCGGGTGCGCTCGGACCAGGCATCGGCATAGGCTTCGGTGTTGGCCGGATCACTAAGAGTCCAGTCTCGGGCGGTTTTCAGGCGCTGGAGAAAATCGGCGATCTGCGCGCGCTTTTCTTCCACCGACTTGCTGTTGGCCACCACGAAGCTTTGCGCGGGAATCACCCCTTCGGCGGTTGCCAGCACCCGGGCGCCTTGGCGTTCCTGCTGGGTGACGTAGGGCTCCCAGGTGGCAATCACGTCCACCGAACCGCCTTCCAGGGCATGCGAGGCGTCCAGCGCACTGAGGTAGCGCAGCTCGAGGGCATCGCGGGGCACGCCGGCTTTGTCGAGCGCACTGAACAGCAACTGCTGGCTCCACGAGCCCTTCCAGATGGCCGCACGTTTGCCGCGCAGGTCTTCGAGGCTGTGGATCGGCGAATCCTTGCGCGCGAGGATGGCCACCCCTTCGAGGTTCTGCCGGCTCACCGCGATCACCTTGATCGGTGCGCCCAAGGCGCCGAGAAACAGCGGCGGAGCATCGCCTAGCAGCCCGACATCGAGGCTGCCGACGTTGAGCGCTTCGGCCACCGGTGAGCCTGCGGTGAACTGCTTCCACTCAAGGGTGTAAGGCAGGTCCTTGAGCACGCCTGCGGCTTCCATGACAGCGCGGGCGTTGTAGCTCTGATCTCCAACTACCAGGGTTTGCGCGGCGGCGGCAAGGCTGAAGGTGGTGGCTAGCACGGTGGCGGCCAGATAAGTGAAATAGCGCACGTGGGTCTCCTGATCGCCCAAAGGCGGATGAGGCGATCCGCCCGTGCGGTCTCGTCTGGAAAGGTATATAGCCGTAAGGCATTGAATGAAGCTTTTTTATAAACTAATTCATGTCATGGGCGCTGTGAAATGCGCGTTGGGCATAACCTAATGCGCTTTTTGCTTGGGCCAAGGCTGGCAGGTCCAGCGCCTTAGTAAATACGTCTTACGCATATTAGCTTATGACTATTTTGCATTTATGGAATGACCCCGGGTTTGTTAGGGTGCCTGCAACGCCGCCTACCGAGCCCTGCCCATGACCCCGTTTCCGCAACCCCACCGCTTGCGCCAGTTCATCGAGCGCCTGGCCGCTGTAATCGATGAACAGCCGGGCGAAGCCGCCCTCATCGATCAGGGCCAGCGCCTGTTGGCCCAGCTGGTGGCCCACGACGACTGGCTACCGGACGAGCTTGCCCAGCCTGACCCCGAGCGCTATCAGCAGTACCTGCTGCACTGCGACTCGCGCCAGCGCTTTTCGGTGGTGAGCTTTGTCTGGGGCCCTGGGCAGCAGACCCCGATTCACGACCACCGGGTCTGGGGGCTGATCGGCATGCTGCGCGGCGCCGAGCTTTCGCAGGCTTTCGTGCGCGATGGCCAGGGAAGACTCGTGCCGCAGCACGCCCCGGTGCGGCTGGCCCCCGGCCAGGTCGAGGCCGTTTCGCCACGGGTGGGAGACATCCACCAGGTCAGCAATGCGCTGCAGGATCAGGTCTCGATCAGCATCCATGTCTATGGCGGCAACATCGGCGCGGTCAAACGCGCCGTCTATGCCGAAGACGGCCGCGAAAAACCGTTCATTTCCGGTTACTCCAACACCCACCTGCCCAACCTCTGGGACCTGTCCAAAGAGAACCCGACCCCATGAGCAACCTCACCACCCGCCGCTATGTCGATATTCGCCGTGCGCTGCTGGCCAGGGAAGAGCTGGCCTTGATCGACTTGCGCGAAGAGGATCCGTTTGCCCAAGCGCATCCGTTGTTCGCGGCGAACGTTGCGCTGTCGAAACTGGAGATCGAGATCTTCGCCCGCGTGCCACGGCGCGACACCGCCATCACCGTGTATGACGACGGCGAAGGCCTTGCAGCGATCGGTGCGCAGCGCTTGCTGGCCCTGGGTTATCGCGATGTGGCCGTGCTCGAAGGGGGCCTGGCCGGGTGGCGCGCGGCAGGTGGCGAGCTGTTCCGTGACGTCAACGTGCCGAGCAAAGCCTTCGGCGAACTGGTCGAGAGCGTGCGCCACACCCCGTCTTTAAGCGCCGAGCAGGTCAAGGCATTGCTCGACGAGCAAGCCGATGTCGTGGTGCTCGACGCCCGCCGTTTCGACGAATACCAGACCATGGGCATTCCCGGCGGTGTCAGCGTGCCGGGCGCCGAACTGGTGCTGCGGGTCGCCGAGCTGGCGCCAGACCCGGCGACCCAGGTGATCGTCAATTGCGCCGGCCGCACGCGCAGCATCATCGGCGCCCAGTCGTTGATCAACGCCGGCATTGCCAATCCGGTGGCCGCGCTGCGCAACGGCACGATCGGCTGGACCCTGGCCGGCCAGGCGTTGGCCCACGGCCAGGCGCGCCAGTTCAGCGCTGTCAGCGACAGCACTCGCAGCGCAGCCGCGCACAAGGCCCGCGCCGTCGCCGCGCGCGCCGGGGTGCAGCGCATTACCCGTCATGGGCTGGCCGAGTGGCAAGCCGATACGGCGCGCACGACTTACCTGTTCGATGTGCGCACGCCCGAGGAGTACAGCGCCGGCCACCTGCCCGGCAGCCGCTCCACCCCGGGCGGGCAACTGGTGCAGGAAACCGACCATTTCGCCAGCGTGCGCGGCGCGCGCCTGGTGCTGGTGGACGACGACGGGGTGCGCGCCAACATGAGCGCCTCCTGGCTGGCGCAAATGGGCTGGCAGGTGGCGGTAGTCGACGCACTGGTCGCCACCGACTTCGTCGAGCAAGGCGACTGGCAGCCCCCCCTGCCCGAGGTGCCTGCAGTGACCGAGATCAGCGTTGAGCAACTGGCCACCTGGCTGCGCGAAGACGGCACCGTGGTGCTGGACTTCACCACCAGCGCCAATTACGTCAAACGCCACCTGCCCGGCGCCCACTGGGCCATCCGCGCCCAGTTGCCCGCCGCGCTGGAGCGTCTGCCCCACGCCGAGCGCTATGTGCTGACCTGCGGCAGCAGCCTGCTGGCCCGCTTCGCCGCCCACGACCTGCAGGCGCTGACCCCTACGCCGGTGTACGTGCTTGAAGGCGGCACCGCCCGCTGGATCGACGCGGGTCTGCCGCTGGAGCACGGCGAGCGTCGTCTGGCTGTGCCGCGCAGCGATCGCTACCGGCGCCCTTATGAAGGCACGGACAACCCGCGCGAGGCGATGCAGGGGTATCTGGAGTGGGAATTCGGCTTGGTCGCGCAGTTGGCGCGCGATGGCACGCATGGGTTTGCCGTGGCGTGAAGGGGGACCTCTGGTTTCGGGGTCGAGGCCGCTGGGTGCAGGAGCGTGCGTGCGAAGCGGACGTTCCTGCACCCAGGCAGCGATCCCGCCATGCCGCGCCAAGCCCTGAACCGCTGTGATGGGCGCGGCCGGTTGACGACCACGCCAACGCGCCCTGCAGGGCTTGTTGCGCAGCCAACGGCAGGTGCTGGCGCAGACCACCGTGACCACGATGAGCGGGTGCTACTGAGCAAAACGCTGGAAACCCTCACGTGTCCACGTGCGGCTTCGTCGCCAAGCGCCCGCGCTGCTCGAGACGCGCTTTGACCTTATAGAACGCCCAGTTGTAGATCATGGTGTACGGCAGAATCAGCACAAAAAAGCCGATTTCCATCACAAAGGCCTGCAGCAGGCTGATGCTCAGCATCCAGGCCACGACCGGCAGACACAGCATGATGATGCCGACCTCGAAACCGATACCGTGCAAGGCAAACGCGCCGAACTTCCATTGCGAACGGTCGGCGCCCACATATCGATCAACCATCACGTTGTAGACAACGTTCCAGGCCATGGCCATGCACGACAGGGTCACGGTAACGGCACCTGCAGTGGCGATGGGTTTGTCCATGACCCACGCCATCACCGGCGCCAGCAACAACACTGCAAAGGCTTCATAGCCAACCGTATGCGCAACGCGCACGCGTACACTGGTGGATGTTGCATTCATGTGAGCACACCGTATTGGACTGACAGGCTGTACATGCTCGTTGATAGAACAGATGATTGAAACATAGCTCCTATCGGTTTTATCAATAGATGAAGTACTCACCCGAATCCCTGGTCGCTTTCGTCGAGTCCGCTGCGCAAGGCTCATTTTCGGCGGCGGCACGCAAGCTGAAGAAAAGTCAGTCGACCATCAGCATTTCGATTGCCAACCTGGAGGCCGACATCGGCTGCGAGCTTTTCGATCGCAGCGGCAGGCAACCGGTACTCAACGATGCCGGTCAGCTCGTTCTGGGTTACGTTCAGGCCATCCTGACCGCCAGTGACAAGCTCGACGCCTTGGCGGTCCGGTTGTCCTCTGCGACCGAGCCACTGGTCACCGTGGTGATGACCGACATGTACAGCGTGTCGTTCCATGGTGAGATGATCGCCCGATTCGAGGGCAGTTTCCCGTTTACCGAACTGCGGTGCGGCCCTTCGGAGGATGCCGACGTCATACAGTTTGTCCAGACAGGCCAGGCCAATATCGGCATTCTCGCCGCGCAACCGGTGTATCCGGCCGATATCGTGGTGGCCAGGCTACCCAGGCAATCCGAGTTTGGCGTCTACGTCGGCGCCGACCACGCACTCGCGACCTGTGCCAAGGTGCACGCAGGCCAACTGGAAACTGAACGGCAGTTGTATATCAAGACCTATGCGCCCAGCATCAAGCGAAGCAACGGCCAGGCCTGGTCGGCGCCCGATTACTTGAACCTCATCGAGTTCGCCAGTCGCGGCTTTGGCTGGGCTGAATTGCCCAGGGCAATGGTTGAAAAGTTCGGGAAAGGTTTGGTCGAGCTTAAGATTGCGGGCTACCCGCGCCGCGTGGATGTCGACATCGTCTGGTCGCGCCACACGCCGCCGGGCCCCGCTGGGCAGTGGCTGGTCCAGCAGTTGCTGGAGGAGCCGGGGCCTGACTGACGCGGCTTGGAGCACCATCTACTCGTGCACGCTGATGCGAAATCATCGGCACGACAGGACCCTGCGGGGTGTTTTATGCAGCGACCCATTGGCAGGCACGCCAACTCATCGATCATCAGGAAGGCAGAACATGTACCGCTGGATAACCAAGGGACTCTTTGCGGGTGCGATCGCGACCGTGTGTGCTGGCTGCGCGTCCTATTCCTCCGAACCGCCCATCAGCGAACCCGTCGGGGCTGCAGGCAAAGAACAGATCGCCAGCTTCACGTACGCAGTGGACTCACCCTGGAAAAACAGTCGCTTCGAAAAGGACGCATACGCCGCGACGGTGGAAATCATCCCAGAGGCGCACGCTGTCGGCCCAACATCGGCAACAGCGCCCCTGCCTACCTTGGCGATAAAAATCACGCAGGCATCATCGGGCGGCGCTTGCGGGCAAGATTACCTGACGGGCTTGAGTCTTGGCTTGATTCCCACCTGGTGCACCCGCCCAGGCCTTTACACGTTCCATTTCGTCTTGAACAAGGCGCACGGCGTTTGCCGACAAACGACCTATTCACTGAGCTCCACGTCATACGCCCATCTCACGTTGATTCCCTTTGCGTTGTTCAGTGCGAACAATCAGCCATTGACGCTCTACCAGGCCGCGCTGAGAAGCTTCCTGCAGAGCGCTCAGTGTTCAACGTAATGAGGTGAAGACATATCTTGGGGGCTGTCTGCATCTGGCCGAACGCTGGGTGCGCAAGCCAGGCTCTGTATGAATGAACCTTCTCAGCACTCATGCGAGTCGGAGAACCGCTGACCCAGCACCGCTGATCGTCAGTACCGCGACAACGCTCGAGGCATGCGCAAAAATCTGCCTGGCCCTTTCAAGTTTCAGGCAGGACCGCCGATGCGTATGTCTAGAGTCTGTATGGAACGTCTTGAGACGAAGCTCAGGCAAGGGAAAACAGGCGGGGCGTCTCGCTGAGGATCAGCCGCATGCTCGACCGTCATGAAGGACGTGAGCACTGCGCCGGGAGCACCTCGCTGGAGCCGTTTCGCTGGAAGCGCCTCGCCAAAGGCGCCGCCGACCAGGCGTTCCACTTGTTTTCAACGCCGTCTGGCCGCATGTCGAGGTTTTTCGTACTGAGCCTTGACGACGTGTGTACATTCAAACGGCCTAGCGCCCACGCCAGTGCGTTCACCACGGTCCCTGCCAAGGCCTGTAACAAACCTCTCGACGTGCCCAACCGCCTATTGCCCCGCTAGCGTGCCCAGGACCGTTTCATGCCCCGCGACAAAGCCGACCGCCATGACCTGTATGCCACCCTCGGCCTGACGGCGGCCGCCACTGATGCGCAGGTCAAAGCCGCTTACCGTCGTCGTGCCATGGACCTGCACCCGGATCGCAACCCCGGCCGAGACACCACGCCTGAGTTTCAACGCTTGAACGAAGCGTACTCGGTGCTCTCCACCCCGGCACGGCGCGCTGAATACGACAGGGCCACGCACTACAAAGCCGCCCCTGACGCGGCGCCTGACGCCGCCACCACCTCGTTCCCCGCACCCGTCACGTGCATGGGCTGCGCCAAAGTGTCAGCGCAACCGAGGGTAGTGATATTTCGTGCGGTAAAGAGCCTGGTGCTGGTCAGCTACCGCCGCACCATCACGGGTGTGTACTGCAGCGACTGCGCGCAGAAGCAGGCGCTAAAAGCGTCGGCGAGCACCTGGCTGCTGGGCTGGTGGAGTGTGCCTTGGGGCCCGATCTACACCGTGCAGGCGCTGGTGATCAACCTGTTGGGTGGCACCCAGCCGCCGCTGGAAAATGCGCGGATGCTGGCGCATCAGGCAGCCTACTTCTACGCCACCGGCCGGCCGGACCTGGCTCAGTCGCTGGCCCTGCGTGCGCTCGAGTTCGCCAACAAGATTCCCAGCCCGCTCAGCCGCCGCGACACCACGCGGCTCGAGAAAGCCACCCTGATCGGCAATCTGCAAGTGTTCATGCGCGAGCTGGGCCAGAAGAGCCAACCCAAACAACTGAAAAACAGCTGGAGCCTGTTTCATAAACGCTTCTTCGTGCAGGCCGGCGCCTTGGTGGCCCTGTTGACAGGCATCGGGACGGCGGTGGTCAACACCGCGTTCTGGCATGACACCGCGCCGCAGATCCTGGTGCCCTCCTCGGCACCGCCGTTTGCAATGCACTGGCCCGCCGCAACCCCCAAGGCTGCGTATGTCCGGCCTGAGACTGCACCGAACGGGCGGCCGTGGCCGACCACTGCCGGCTATTTGGCCGGTGTAGCGCAGTCGTTCAATACAGGCCTGTCGGAAGTCACCATCGACAATTCCAAGAACAGCGCCGACGTGTTCCTGAAAGTGGTCGCCCTGCAAGGGGCCGCTGCCACACCGGTCAGGCAAGTGTTCGTCCCGGCCTATGGTCAGTTCGTGATCAAAAAGCTCGTGCCGGGCGCTTATGACATCCGCTATCGCGCCCTGGATACCGGCGAGTTGTCGCGTGCAGGGCCTATACAGCTGCACCAGACCACCACCTCCCGCGGAACCGAATACAGCCTGGTCACCGTGACGCTGTACAAAGTTGCCAGCGGCAATACGGCGAGCAAGGCGCTTTCGGAAGACCAGTTCTGAACGGGGCGATACGGCCAGCCATGACGACCCGCACAGTGATGACGGTGACCCAGCGCTTTGTGCACCGCGAGCGCAGCTTGGCGCTGTAGCGGTTAATGCAGACGCGGCGCTTTGAGGGCCGGCCTGCCAGCGCAGACCCTGGCAGGTCCTGGCAACCTGCACTGAGCGTAGTGTACGGGCTCCATTGCACGGGTTTGATCCGGATTCAGTACCCGGGCCGCACTCCCTGGCCCAAGCAGCGCACTCCTCCTCCAGCATCGCCGCTCATGGCTCGACCCGCTTGAGCGCATTCAACAGGGCCAGGAGTTGCTCAAGCTTGTCGGCCCCGAACTGCGCCTGGATCTTGGCATAGTTGGCCTCCATGCCACCGCGCATGGCGTCGAAGCACGCCTGGCCGGCGTCAGTCAGGGTGACGAACATCCGCCGCTGATCCTCGACCCCCTTACGTCGGCTCACCAGGCCATCGCGCTCCAGCCGCGCAAGCACCCCAGTCATGCTCGGTTTGAGGATGCAGGCCAGGTGCGCCAACTGGTGGCTTTCCAGCTCCCCTTGCTGATGCAGGATGCGAACCACCCGCCATTGCTGCTCGGTCAGGCCGTGTTCATTGAGCAGCGGTCTGAAAAAGGCCATTGCCGCCTCACGGGCCTGCAACAGGCTCAGGGTGAGCGAGGGGTGGGTCTGGGTCATGGGGAAAGCCTGCAGTTGAGTCCGAGCCACTCAGATTAGGGGGGTCAGTCGCTGCCGACAACCGCTCCAGCCCATGGAAAGTGCAATCTGTTCCACGGAAAACCCATTCAAGGGACGCCGCCAAGCTGCGAGCATCATTGGCAAATAATGACAACGCTCGCAACAACGCTCGCAGGTACGCTCCGTGCCCCACTCACTGCAACGCCGACTGTCGCTGCCGATAGTCGCCTGGGGTCAGCCCTGCATAACGATTGAAGAAGCGACTGAAATAGGCCGGGTCCTTGAACCCGAGCTGGTAGCAGATTTCGTTCACCGAGCTGGCCGAGAACAGCAGCAGGCGTTTGGCCTCCTGCATCAGCCGCTCCAGCACCAGGCGTTTGGAGGGCAAATCGGCAATGCGTCGACAGATGTCGTTGAGCCGCGCCTCGGTCACACCTATTTGCGCGGCGTAATGCGCCAGCGGCCAGTGCTCAAGGTAGTGATCCTCGATCAGGGCATTGAAGCGGTGGAAGATCTTCAAGTCTTCATGCCGGGCCGGTGTGGCCTCTCGCGAGTTCGGGCTCAGGCGCAGCAGGCTGATCATGATCAGTCGGGTCAGCGACTGCAGCGCCGCATCGCGCCCCGGTGCCGGGCTGGCAAATTCCTCGCTGAGCGCCTCCAGCCACCGCTCCAGCCGCACACCCTCGGCCTGATCGGCCGCAGGCAGCTTGGCCAGCACCACGCAGGCCGGGTGCACTTGCAGGCCGGCCGGCACCAGGCTGGGGTCCGATTCGATCAACTGCCACACCAGGTGCTGACGCACGGTCAGCACATGGCCGTCGCTCTGCGGCTCGGTCACGAACGAGTGGGTCACGGTCGGCGGCGTCAGGAAGAACATCGGCCCCGATTCGATGAACTGCTGGTCGTCCAGGTACACCCGCACCGTGCCGGACTTGACGTAATGCATCTGGAAGAAACGGTCATGGCGGTGCACCGGCATGTTGCGACCGAAAAAACCAGCCAGGTTGCCGAGCCGGTCGTAGTGCACCTCGCTGTCGCTGTAGCGCTGGTCGTAGACCTGGCCGATGTTGATGTTGGGAATGGGAGTGCGGTTGCTCATTGCGGCATGTCCACCAGGTGCGTGAGCCAATGTGCCATGCCGCTGAAGCGCCCACAACAGGGGCAGTACACAGCAAGCCTTGACCATCGTTAACATATTAACTATAACATTAACACATTAACGAATCAGGCGGATCGACCGAGCTTCACCCGCCCTATCAGGAGAAAACCATGAGCCATGCGTTGCATGACGCTGCCCACGGCACCGTGTTCGGCGTCGCGCTGAACTACAACGGTCTGCTGCAGCAGCGTCTGGCCGAATTCGAGCAGCCGCCCTATAAGCAGGCGCCGATCAAGCCGGTGCTGTTCATCAAGACCCCCAACACCCGCAACGCCCACGGTGGCCAGGTTGTTCAACCCCGTGGCGAGCGCCTGCAACCGGGCCCGGCACTGGGCGTGGTGATCGGCAAGGATGCGACCCGCGTCAGTGCTCAAGAGGCCCTGGCCCACGTGGCCGGCTACACCATCGTCAACGAATTCAGCTTGCCGGAAGACAGCTACTACCGCCCGGCAGTCAAGGCCAAGTGCCGTGACGGCTTCTGCACCATCGGCCCCGATCTGGTGCCCGTGGCGGCGATTGCCGACCCCCACCAGCTGACCTTGAAGCTCTACGTCAACGGCGCCGTCGTGCAAGAAAACACCACGGCCAACCTGGTGCGCAGCATTCCCCAGTTGATCGCTGAACTGAGCGAGTTCATGACCCTGCACGCAGGCGACGTGCTGATCACCGGCACCCCGGAAGGCCGGGTCGACGTCAAGCCAGGCGACCACGTCGAGGTCGAAATCACCGGGTTGGGCCGCCTGGCCAACAGCATCGTTGCCGAGACGGAGGAACAGGCATGAAACACGCACGCATTCGCCATGAAGGCGTCATTCACGCGGTCACCGTCGAAGCCGACGACGCCGTGCGCCTGGCCGACGGCCGCCTGCTGGCCGAGGATCAGGTCGAGTGGCTGCCACCGGCCACCGGCAGCATGTTCGCCCTCGGTTTGAACTACGCCGACCACGCCCGCGAACTGGCCTTCGCCCCGCCCACCGAGCCCCTGGCGTTCATCAAGTCGCCGGGCACCTACACCGGGCACAAGCAAACCAGCTGGCGCCCGGATGGCATCGCCTACATGCACTACGATTGCGAGCTGGTGGCGGTGATCGGCAAACCGGCGAAAAACGTCAAGCGCGAGGACGCGCTGGATTACGTGGCCGGCTACACCGTGTGCAACGACTACGCCATCCGCGACTACCTGGAAAACTACTACCGCCCCAACCTGCGGGTGAAGAACCGCGACGCCACCACCCCGGTCGGCCCGTGGATCGTCGATGCCAGCGACGTGCCGGATGTCAGCAACCTGACCCTGCGCACCTGGATCAACGGTGAGCTGAAACAGCAAGGCACCACCGCAGACATGATCTTCGACATTCCACACCTGATCGAATACTTCTCCAGCTTCATGACCCTGCAACCGGGCGACATGATCGCCACCGGCACCCCTGAGGGCCTGGCTGACGTGGTCCCGGGCGATGAAGTGGTGGTGGAAGTCGAGGGCGTGGGCCGGCTGGTCAACTGCATCGTCAGCGAAGCTGACTTCTTCAAGAACGACAAGGCGTAGGCAGCATGATCAAGCACTGGATCAACGGCCGTGAGGTCGAGAGCAAAGACACTTTCATCAACTACAACCCCGCCACTGGCGAGGCCATCGGTGAAGTCGCCAGCGGCGGTGCCGAAGAAGTTGCCCAGGCCGTGGCGGCCGCCAAGGACGCCTTCCCGAAGTGGGCCAACACCCCGGCCAAAGAGCGTGCGCGCCTGATGCGCAAGCTCGGTGAGCTGATCGAGCAGAACGTGCCGAACCTGGCCGAGCTGGAAACCCTCGACACCGGCCTGCCGATCCACCAGACCAAGAACGTGCTGATTCCGCGTGCTTCGCACAACTTCGACTTCTTCGCCGAAGTCTGCACGCGCATGGACGGCCACAGCTACCCGGTCGATGACCAGATGCTCAACTACACCCTGTACCGGCCGGTCGGCGTGTGTGGCCTGGTGTCGCCATGGAACGTGCCGTTCATGACCGCCACCTGGAAAACCGCGCCGTGTCTGGCGCTGGGCAACACCGCGGTGTTGAAGATGAGCGAGCTGTCGCCCTTGACCGCCAACGAGCTGGGCCGCCTGGCGGTCGAAGCCGGCATTCCCAACGGGGTGCTGAACGTGGTCCAGGGCTATGGCGCGACCGCCGGCGACGCACTGGTGCGCCATCCGGATGTGCGCGCGATTTCCTTCACCGGCGGCACCGCCACCGGTCGCAAGATCATGCAGACCGCTGGCCTGAAGAAATACTCGATGGAGCTGGGCGGCAAGTCTCCGGTGTTGATCTTCGAAGACGCCGACCTGGATCGCGCCCTAGACGCCGCGCTGTTCACCATTTTCTCGTTGAACGGCGAGCGCTGCACCGCCGGCAGCCGTGTGTTCATTCAGGAAAGCGTGTACCCGCAGTTCGTTGCCGAGTTCGCGGCACGGGCCAAGCGCCTGATCGTCGGTGACCCGACCGATCCGAAGACCCAGGTCGGCTCGATGATCACCCAGGCGCATTACGACAAGGTCACCGGTTACATCAAGATCGGCATGGAAGAAGGCGCACGCCTGGTGGCCGGTGGCCTGGAGCGCCCAGCGGGCCTGCCGGCGCACCTGGCCAAAGGTCAGTTCATCCAGCCCACGGTGTTCGCCGACGTGAACAACACGATGCGCATCGCCCAGGAAGAAATCTTCGGCCCGGTGGTGTGCCTGATCCCGTTCAAGGACGAAGCCGAGGCGCTGCAACTGGCCAACGACACCGAATATGGCCTGGCTTCCTACATCTGGACTCAGGACATCGGCAAGGCCCATCGCCTGGCGCGTGGCATCGAGGCTGGCATGGTCTTCATCAACAGCCAGAACGTCCGCGACCTGCGCCAGCCGTTCGGCGGCGTGAAAGGTTCGGGCACCGGCCGCGAAGGCGGTCAGTACAGCTTCGAGGTGTTCGCCGAGATCAAGAACGTGTGCATTTCCATGGGCAGCCACCCCATCCCACGCTGGGGGGTGTAAAGCAGCATCGCCCTGGGATGGCGAATCGCGCGCTGTGGAGCAGCAAGCGCTGCAGCTACCCAGGGGGCTGCGCCGTCCACCGCGACTGAAGCCGCTCCAACAGGTCGCTTTCCAATCAGAAGGCTACACGCAATCTTGCAGGAGCGAGTTCAGTCGCGATGGGGTGCGAAGCAGCCCCAACAGCCCCCATCGCGCTCAACCGGGCACGACACGTTGCTTGCATCAGGACCGCTCCGCCGCCCTGCGCGGCTGGACCGAACCGCTGGACCGCCGGCGGGCACAGGCACTTCAACAGCTTTTAGAACAACATCCTCTAACCGGAGATTCCCATGGGCAACGTCGCTCTGGCTGCCAAGATCACCCATGTACCGTCGATGTACCTGTCCGAACTGCCTGGCCCGCGCCACGGCTTTCGCCAGGCGGCCATCGACGGGCATTACGAGATCAGCCGTCGCTGCCGCGAGCTGGGCGTCGACACCATTGTGGTGTTCGACACCCACTGGCTAGTCAACGCCAATTACCACGTGCTGTGTGGCCCGCATTTCGAAGGCGTGTACACCAGCAACGAACTGCCGCACTTCATCAGCAACATGCCATACGCCTTCCCCGGCAACACCGAGCTTGGCCTGCTGCTGGCCGAGACCTGCAATCAGTTCGGTGTCGAGACCATGGCCCACCATGCCACCACCCTCGGCCCGGAATACGGCACCCTGGTGCCCATGCGCTACATGAACCAAGACCAGCATTTCAAGGTGATTTCGGTCTCGGCGCTGTGCACCTCGCACTACCTGGCCGACAGCGCCCGCCTCGGCTGGGCCATGCGCAAGGCCGTGGAAGACCACTACGACGGCACCGTGGCGTTCCTGGCCAGCGGCTCGCTGTCACACCGTTTCGCCCAGAACGGCCAAGCGCCGGACTTTGCCACCAAGGTCTGGAGCCCGTTTCTGGAAACACTCGACCACCGCGTGGTGAAAATGTGGGAAAACGCCGAGTGGGCCGAATTCTGCGGGATGCTGCCTGAGTACGCTGCCAAAGGTCATGGCGAGGGCTTCATGCACGACACTGCGATGCTGCTCGGCGTACTGGGCTGGTCGCACTACGACGGCAAGGCCGAGGTGGTGACGCCCTATTTCGGCTCCTCCGGCACCGGCCAGATCAACGCGATCTTCCCGGTCACCGCCCAGGACGGCTCGGCGATTCCGCCCGCTCAGGCCACCAACCTGGCCGGCGTGGCGTCCACCAGCCGCCTCTGATATCCAGGCCGGGCCGCGTCTGGCGGCCTGGCGCCCTCGCCCCACGGAGGTCCTCCATGCCACACCTGGTTCTGCTCTACACCCCTGACCTGGAAACCGAGGCTGATGTTCCGGGCCTGTGCCGCGCCCTGGCCGACTGCATGCTTGAACAACGCGACGAGGCTGGCAACGCGGTGTTCCCCACCGGCGGCACCCGCGTGCTGGCCTACCCGGCTGCGCACTGCGCGGTGGCTGACGGCAAAGGTGACTACGGCTTCCTCTACGCCAACCTGCGCATGGGCAGCGGCCGCAGCCCCAGCGTGCACCAAACCGTCGGCGACAACCTGCTGCAAGTGCTCAAGCAGCGCCTTGACCCGCTGCTGCAACAGCGCCCGATCGGCATCACCCTGCAGATCGACGAGAGCGCCCAGCAGGTGTACGACGCCAAGCACAGCACGCTGCATCCGCTGTTCAACCGTCCGGTGTAAGCACGGCAACACCGCCCGCCTCGCCCTATAAGAATAAGTACGAACATCATGAACACACTCGATGCTGCTTCGCGGCCTCCAAGCCACGCCGAACTTGCTGCCAGCACGCACCGCACGGTGACCTGGCGGCTGATGCCGCTGCTGCTGGTCTGCTACCTGTTCGCCCACCTCGACCGCATCAACATTGGTTTTGCCAAGATGCAGATGAGCCAGGACCTGCACCTGTCTGACACGGTGTATGGCCTGGGCGCCGGCCTGTTTTTCATCGCGTATGCGCTGTTCGGCGTGCCCAGCAACCTGATGCTCGATCGCGTCGGGCCGCGGCGCTGGATCGCCTGCCTGATGGTGGTGTGGGGGTTGCTGTCGACCAGCATGCTGCTGATCGAAACCAGCCAGGCGTTCTACCTGCTGCGCTTTGCCCTGGGCGCGGCTGAAGCCGGCTTCTTCCCCGGCATCCTGGTGTACTTGAACCGCTGGTACCCGGCCGGCCGCCGGGCGCAGGTCACTGCGCTGTTCGCCATTGCCGTGCCGCTGGCCGGCGTGGTCGGCGGGCCGGTGTCAGGCGCGATTCTGGCGTTCCTGCACGACGCCGGCGGGCTGCGCGGCTGGCAGTGGATGTTTCTGCTCGAAGGCGCGCCCGTGGTGGTGCTTGGCCTGGTGGTGCTGGCCGTGTTGCCGGAGCGCTTCGAGCAGGTGCGCTGGTTGAGTGATCAGCAAAAAGCCGCCCTGCACGCCCAGTTCGGCACCGAGGAACAGCGCAAGACCGTCACCTCGCTGCGCGGCATCGTCGCCAGCCCGGCCATCTGGCTGCTGGTGGCGGTGTACTGCGCGGTGATGCTGGCGGTGAATACGCTGGCCTTCTGGATGCCCAGCTTGATCCACACCGCCGGCATTGGCAGCGATGCCAACGTCGGCTTGCTCAGCGCCGTGCCGTACCTGGCGGGTTGCGCGTTCATGCTCGCCTGCGGGCGCTCCAGCGACCGCCAGCGCGAGCGCCGCTGGCACCTGTGCGTACCGCTGCTGATGGCTGCCAGCGGCATCGCCATCGCAGGCCTTGCGCCCGAGCAAGCCTGGCCCGTGCTGGCCGGGCTGGTGCTCGCCGGCATGGGCGCCAGCGCCGCGCTGCCGATGTTCTGGCAGTTGCCGCCAGCGTTTCTGAACACGCGCACCCAGGCGGCGGGCATCGCCTTGATCAGCTCACTGGGCAGCATCGCCTCGTTCGCAGCGCCCTATTTCATCGGTTGGGTGCGCGACACCACCCACAGCGCCAGCCTTGCGCTCTACGCCCTCGCCGTCTTCATCGCCCTCGGCGGGCTGCTGGTGCTGCGCACCCGGGCCGCCCTCGTCAATCCTTGAACACAGAGACCTTGACCATGCTTGATAACACGCTCATCCAACAGGCCGCCGAGCGCCTGGACAACGCTGAACGCTCCCGCGAGCAAATGCGCCAGTTCTCCCTCGACCACCCGAGCATAACCCTCGAAGACGCCTACGCCATTCAACGCGCCTGGGTGGCCAAGAAGATCGCCGGCGGGCGCAAGCTGGTCGGCCATAAAATCGGCCTGACTTCGCGTGCCATGCAGGTGTCGTCGAACATCACCGAGCCCGACTACGGCGCCCTGCTCGACGACATGCTGTTCGACGAAGGCACTGATATTCCGTTCGATCGTTTCATCGTGCCGCGGGTCGAGGTAGAGCTGGCGTTCATTCTGGGCAAGCCGCTCAAAGGCCCGAACGTCACGGTATTCGACGTGCTGGACGCCACCGAATGGGTGATCCCGGCCCTGGAAATCATCGATGCACGTATCCAGCAGGTCGACCCGCACACCCAAGTGACGCGCAAAGTGTTCGACACCATCTCCGACAACGCCGCCAACGCCGGTGTGGTAATGGGCGGGCGCGCGGTGCGCCCCACCGAGATCGACCTGCGCAAGGTGCCGGCGGTGCTGTACCGCAACGGCGTGATCGAAGAGTCCGGGGTCAGCGCCGCAGTGCTCAACCACCCGGCCAAGGGCGTGGCCTGGCTGGCCAACAAGCTGGCAGCCTATGACGTGACACTGCAACCTGGGCAGATCATTCTCGGCGGCTCGTTCACCCGCCCAGTGGCCGCGCGCCCGGGCGACACGTTCCATGTCGACTACGACATGCTCGGCTCGATCGCTTGCCGTTTCGTTTGAGGAGCTGACCATGGACATGCCCATCAACCTTTTCAAACAGCGCCTGCGCAGCGGTGAGGCGCAGATCGGCTTGTGGCTAGGCCTGGCCGACGCCTACTGCGCCGAACTGGCCGCCAATGCCGGCTTCGACTGGCTGCTGATCGACGGCGAGCACGCCCCGAACGACCTGCGCGGCATGCTCGCGCAGTTGCAGGCGGTGGCGCCCTACGCCAGCCAGGCAGTGATTCGCCCGGTGATCGGTGACACGGCGCTGATCAAGCAGGTGCTCGACATCGGCGCGCAGACCCTGCTGGTGCCGATGGTGGAAAGCGCCGAGCAGGCGCAGCAGATGGTCAAAGCGGTGCACTACCCGCCGACCGGCGTGCGCGGTGTGGGCAGCGCCCTGGCGCGTGCGTCGCGCTGGAACAGCATCCCCGGCTACCTGGACCACGCGGACGCGCAGATGTGCCTGCTGGTGCAGATCGAGAACAAGCAAGGCCTCGCCAACCTGGATGCGATTCTGGCGGTCGAGGGCGTCGATGGCGTGTTCATCGGCCCGGCCGACCTCAGCGCTGCCATGGGCCACCGGGGCGACCCTGGCCATCCGCAGGTGCAGGCGGCCATTGAAGACGCCATCGTACGGATCGTGGCGGCGGGCAAAGCGGCAGGGATTCTCAGCGCGAATCAGAAACTGGCGCGCCGCTACATCGAACTGGGCGCAGCCTTTGTGGCGGTGGGCGTCGACACCAGCGTGCTGATGCGTGGCCTCAGCGACCTGGCGGGCGCGTTCAAGGGCACGCCTGCGGTCAGTACAGCGGGCGGTAGCGTCTACTGATTCTGCTGCAACGCTGGACCTGAAAACGGCGCCTCATGGGCGCCGTTTTCAGGTCTGGCTGACGGTCAGACCTTGATCAACGCCTTGAGCACGGTCTTGAATGTCTCCAGTTGCTCGCCGCTGAACTGCCCGAACACGGTGTCTTGCTGCTCGCGGGCGATGGTCCAGAGCGCTTCGGTTTGATCCACGCCTTTGACGGACAGGCGCACGCGGCCGTCGTCATCGGCGATCAGCCCTTTGCGCTTGAGGTTGGCGACGGCTTCCTCGATTTCAAGCGCGGGCATCGCCACTTCGCGCTGCAGCTGGTTCAGGCTCAAACCGGCGTCGTTTTCCAGCACCATCAGCATGCGTGCTTCGCTGGTGCGCAGGCCGGTGCACAGCTGGCGCGGCTGGTAGTCGGCCTGGTAGGCACGCAGCGCCTGAGTCATGAGGTAGTAGAGGTTGTGCTGCAGGCGGCCCTGGAAGTGGCTGCTCGGCGCCTGGCCCTCGGCCGGCTGGGTCATGCGGGTATGTGGCAGGACCATGGAGTACGCACCCTGGTGGTACAGCAGCGGCGAGCGGCCGAAATCATCGAAGGCCACGACCTTGCCGACCAGAATCCAATGGTCACCGCCATCGAGCTGCTGGTATTTCTCGCACTGGAACCGCGCCGCGCAGTCGAGGAACAACGGTGCACCGCCCGCGCCTTCTTCAACGTCGATCCCTGCGAAACGGTCTTCCTTGGGGCGGGCGAAGTTGTTCGACAGGTCGATCTGGTCAGCGGCCAGGATGTTCACGGCAAAATGCGAGGCTTGCTCGAACACTTCATGGCTGGTGGAGCGTTTGTCGATGCTCCAGAGGATCAGCGCCGGGTCCAGCGACACCGAATTGAAGCTGTTGGCGGTCACGCCCACCTTGCGCCCGCTGGGGCCGGCAGCGGTGACCACGGTCACGCCCGTGGCGAAATTGCCCAGCGCACGGCGGAACGCGCGGGTGTCGAAATCAGCGGTTGGGGTTGAATCGGACATGCAAGACTCCCAAGCAGGCCGGGCGGCCTGCCGTGTTCGTTATTGTGTTTGTGCGGGGAATGGGGCGACTGGCGGCTCAGACCATCGACGGATCCGGCTCCAGGCCCATCAGCTCACGGCCGAGGATCTGCGCGCAGACGTCGTAGTCGGTGTAGGCATGCGCACCGGTCATGTGCGAGTCGCGCAGTAGCCGCTGCATTTCATTGGACTCGAACCAGGCGCCGCCGCCGGCAGCTTCCATCAGACGGTCGACGGCCTGGATGCACATTTTCACCGCATAGCCCTGGTTGGTACGCCAGAACGCCAGGGTGCCGCGCGACGGGTAGTGGTGGCGCTCGCTGTAGTCGGCGATTTCGTTCCAGCTCTTTTCCAGCAGTGCGCGGGCGGCGGCCACTTGGTGAGTGGACTCGGCCAGGCGCATCAGCGCCGGAGTGGCGGCGCCCACGGCGGCGCCGGTGTAGGCACGCACGCGGTTGCGGGTCTTCTCGCGGAACGCTTCGAGCATGCGCTCGGCAATGCCCAGGCTGACGGTGGAGAAACCGCTGGCGAAGTACGGGCGGTATGGCGAGTAGAAGATCTCGCTGTCGGGGTAGAGGCCATAACCTGCCGAGGTGCCTTCCATCATGTCCTTGGCTTTCTGGATGCGGTGTTCGGGCACGAACGCGTCGCGCACGATCAGGGTCTTGCTGCCACTGCCGCGCATGCCTACGGCATACCAGTCGTCACGGATCTCGTAGTCGCTGCGTGGCAGCACGGCGAAGCAGTAGTCCTGGCTGCCTTCGGCGTTGGGGCGGCGGAAGCCGAGAATGGCCCACTCGGCGTGGTCGCAGCCCGAGCTCCAGCCCATCTCGCCGCTGAAGGTCACCCCGCCTTCGGTTTCCACGGTGCGGCCAAACGGCGCGATGCTGCTGCTGGCGGTGGCATCCGGGTCATTGCCCCAGACATCGTGCTGCAGTTTGGCCGGGAACATGGCCATCTGATGGCTGTGCGTGCACAGCAGGCTCATGGCCCAGGCGGTGCTGGCGCAGGCACCGGCCAGCAGCGCAATGCATTCGGCGAACTGCGGCAGGGACATTTCCAGGCCACCGTAAGGCTTGGGCAGAAACGCGCGGTGCAGGCCGATGCTTTTCAGCAGCGCGATGTTGTCTGCCGGCACGCTGCGTTCCTGCTCGGCGGTGAAGGCGTTGGCGGCGATCGTCGGCAGAACGGCCTTGAGGTCTTCCAGCAAGGGATTGGGCTTTTTCATGAACGGTCTCTTTATTATTGGATGACCCATAGGGCGCCGGGACATCGCGACCGGCAGCCGGTGGGTCTCGATGACGCGTTCAGTATGTGGCGGCAGACGGGACCGAGAAATGCACGTTACAAGGGGAACATTGTACTTTCCATGGCTTCGCCGCACGGGCCTGACGCAAGTGATTGACCCCTGCCGCAGTGACCACCACAATCGCTGCCGAACCGCGCGCGGCCCGCCCGCGCCCTTGACGGAGTCACTGCATTGAAAGCGCTTTCCCCATCGGCGGCACGGGTGTGCGAGGCGGCCATCGGCCATTTCGCTGTTTATGGCTACGACGCGTCCTCACTCAATGAGATTGCCCAGCTGGCGGGTATGCGCAAGGCGTCGCTGTACGCGCACTTCGTCAACAAGGACGCCTTGTTCGTCGCCGCCTTCGAGCGCGCGCTGGCAGCAGAGGCCAGCGTTGTCGACGCGGCTTTTCGCCAGGAGGCCACCGCCACGCTCGCACCCGGCCATGGGCTGGTACTGACCCTGCCCGAGCGCTATGAGGCCTCGGACAACCTGCGCCTGATCCTGCGCACGGCGTTCCTGCCGCCGACCGACGTCAAGCGTTCGGTCACGACCAGCTTCGAGCGCTACCTGGACGGCATCCGAGACGGCTTCTGCCAATCGCTGCGCAGCCGCTTCGAGTGGGCGCAGCGCGATGCAGCGCGGGTGGAGGTGTACGCCGATGCGTACCTGGGGATCATCGACAGCCTGCACGTCGAGCTGATGTACGCCGACCTCACCGTGTATGCCCGGCGCGCGGCATCGCTGCTGAAGATCCTCGATGATTCCCTGTCGCTGAACCGCTAGGGGCTGTTTTCAGCACAGCCTGGCCAGGCTTGGGGGCCGTTCGTGCAGCGGCCAAGGCGCCTCAGGGTTTGACCTTTTTCATTTCATCGAGCAGTTGCATCAGGTGCTGCAGTTTTTCTTCACCGAACTGCTGCTGGATACTGGCGTAATTACGGCCCATCTCCTCGCTCATGGCCAGGAACACCTGCTGGCCCTTGACCGTGAGGTTGATGAACACGCGGCGCTGATCTTCCGCGGATTTTCGCCGCGCAACGATGCCATCGCGCTCCAGGCGCTTGAGTACGCCGCTCATGCTGGGCTTGAGAATGCACGCCAGTTCCGCAAGCCGGTGGCTTTCCAGCTCACCTTGCTGACGCAGGATGCGAATCACCCGCCACTGTTGCTCGGTCAGGTCGTGGGCGTTCAGCGCCGGACGGAAAAAGGCCATGGTGGCTTCGCGGGCCTGAAGCAAGGTCAGCGTCAGGGAGGGTCTGGGTGTGGTCATGCGGTCCTGGAACATCGTGGATGAAAACGGGCGGAGGAGTATGCCAGCCCGCGCTCATTAATACATTAACCAATGAGTCGGCGCTGACTCGCCACGGAGTGTCCGACAGTGGCGCTGCTTGCCCAGGCTCAGGCGTCCTTTGCGGCGGCCTGCCGGCAGCTGGGCCGTGTAGCGTGCGCGCCCTTCGCGCCCCGGGCGTTAACCATCGCCTCCGGTAAGACGCCGCGCTGCACCGCGTAAAGGCTGAACGCGAGCCTGCACCCGCACTTCAGCCAAAATGCCCACGTCCAGGTCGATGGCAGCCTCAGCCAAGTGCCTGGCAGGCTCGGGCAAGACACCTACCGAGCGTTAGGGGCTAAATCACTCCACGACCCACGCTTCCAGGCATCGGCCTTTTCACAACTCCAATTCAACAGGCTGCGTCATGATCAACATCGAGACCCCGACCTACTACACCGCCACGCGCAAATACAACCTCAGCTTCCCCACGCTGGAAAGCGACGTCGACGCCGATGTCGTGGTGATCGGAGGCGGCTTCTCGGGCATCAACACCGCACTGGAGCTGGCCGAAAACGGCATCACCAATGTCGTTGTCCTCGAAGCGCGCCACCTGGGGTTCGGTGGCACCGGCCGCAACGGCGGGCAGATCATGGCGGGCATTGGGCATGACCTGGAAAAAATCAGAAGCAGCGTCGGCGAACAAGGCGTCAGGGACGTCTTCGCCATCAGCGAGCTGGGTGCCGGCATCATCAAGGAGCGCATCGCCCGCTATGACATCGACGCCGACTTCTGTCACGGCTACGGCTACATGGGCTTCAACGCCCGTCAGGAAAAGACTCTGCGAGCCTGGGAAAAGGACTTCCAGGCCGTCAACAACCGTGACGAAATCCGTTTCCTGGGCGGCTCGGAGGTCAAGCAGATCATCGGCAGCGACGCCTACGGCAGCGCGCTGCTGCACATGGGCGGCGGGCATGTGCATTCGCTCAACCTGCTGCTCGGCGAGGCTCAGGCCCTGGTCGGCCACGGCGCCCGAATCTTCGAGAACAGCCCGGCCTTGGAGGTGACCTACGGCGAGCGCATCACGGTGCGCACCGGGCGCGGTTCGGTGCGCGCCAGCAAGCTGCTGTGGGCCTGCGACAGTTTCCTCAACAAACTGGAGCCAGAGCTGCACGCGCGCACCCTCAACACTTACGCCTTCCAGCTGGTAACCGAGCCGCTGTCCGATGAGCTGATCCAGCGCATCAGCCCGATCCGCGGGGCCTACAGTGACATCCGACCGGTGATCGACTACTACCGCGTGACCCGCGAGAACCGCCTGCTGTTCGGCGCCGCCACGTCGGTGGTCGAGCGCATTCCGCTGGACCTCAAGGCCTGGAACCGCGCACTGATGCTGAAGATATTCCCCTACCTCAAGGACGTACGGATCGATCTGGCATGGGGCGGTCCGATGGCCACCAGCGCCAATCTGTTCCCGCAGATCGGCACCTTGAGCAACCGGCCAAACGCGTTCTATGTGCAGGGCTATTCAGGCTTTGGCGTCACGCCCAGCCACATCATTTGCAAGATCCTCGCCGAAGGTATGCGCGAAGGGTCCGCGCGCTATGACCTGCTGAGCTCGGTCAAGCACTCGCGCATTCTCGGCAAAGACCGTTTGCGCCCGCTACTCCTGACCGCCGGCAAAGCCGTGCATCAGCTGTCGGGCTACTTCAACGGGCGTCGTTGAAGCCCATCATCCACTACCCAAGGAGCACCAAAATGACCCTCACTGCCGCCAGACAAGGCATTCAACTGTCCGAACTCGACCCATGGGGCTCGGTTGCCGACATGGGCTCGGAGATCCTCGAAGGCGAGGTCAAAGCCTTCGGCAAGATGACCCATGGCGCCCCGACCGATGCCGTCAGCAGCGCCTATTTCGGCACCACCAAGGGCAAGTTCCGCATGGTCTACCCATTCGATGAACAGGCCGTGATCGTCACCGGTGAAATCCAGCTGACCGACGAATCCACCGGGCAGGTGAGCCGTTTCAAGGCCGGCGATGCCTGGTTCGTGACCAAGGGCACGCCCGTGCTGTGGGAAGTGCTCAGCGAATCGTTCGTCAAGCATTACCTGGCAGTGGTCTGAGACCTGCTGCAAGATGGCGCCTGAGCCTGCGCCGCCTTGCGGTCCTCGGGCGCCTTACGGCGATCGCACCGGCCACGGCGGGCCGGCGCCGCGATGAAACGGCCTTGAGCCACTGCTGCCCCCCACCCGATAGAGCCGGCGCCACACCTTCGGGCAGCGCTTGCAGGCCAGCGTCGTCGCCAGAGGTCAATGAGCCTGGGCAGCGATCTAGTCGGGCCTCGTGCTACCGACAGGCACCGCACGGCCCATCAACAGAAAAATCACTACCGCGAGCACGCCGATCATCACCGCACAGGTGCTGAGCAGGACCGAATGGGTGGTGGAAAACGCTGCCTTGCCGGCTTCGATCAGCGCCCTGCCCTGGCCTTGCGCCAACTCCCCCGCCACCACATAACTGTCGCCAATCGACTGCGCAGCGCGTTGCGCCAGTGCCGTTGGCAGGTCTGCCGGTGGCCTCAGCAGGTGCCCGTACACCCGCGACATGAACACACCGAAGAAGGTGATGCCAAGGCCTGTGCCCAGCTCGTAGGCTGTCGCCTCCAACGACCCGGCCGCACCGCCTTTGCTGGCGTGCACCGCGCTCATGATGGCGATCGACGAGGCCGTCAGGCCGATGCTCAGCGCCAGCCCCAGCACCGCCAGCACGGCGGGTACCGCAAGGCCTGGCGCAGCGAAATCGGCAAAGGCCAGGTGGCCCAGCGCCGCAGCAGAAATGGCCAGCGACACGCTCGACACGGTGCGCAGGCCGAAGCGGTTCGACAGATACCCCGCCACCGGGCCGCCCACGGCTGCGGCGGCCATGATCGGAATCATGAACACGCCGGCCTGCAGGGGTGTTTTGTCGAGCACGTATTGCAGCTCCATCGCCAAGGTCAACTCGACCCCTGCCAGCGCTCCGATCGTCATCAACGCCATGACCAGCCCCGCCACCAGCACCGGGTGGCTGAACAGCGACAAGTCCAGCATGGGCGTGGCCGTGCGCAACTGCTGGCGCGCGAACCAGGCGAGCAACACCAGCCCAGCGCCGAGCCCCCCCAGCGCCAGGGGCAACGGCTGGGTGCCGGCCATGCCGGCCTTGAGGCCGTAGACCACGGCGATGATGCCCGCGATCAGGATCAGCGCCTGGCCGATGGCCCAGTGCCCAGGCGTGGTGGTTTCCGTGCGTGACAGCAACAGCCACGCCACCGGGATCACCAGCACCATGAGCGGCACGTTGATCAAGAACACCGAGCCCCACCAGAAGTGCTCGAGCAGCGCGCCGCCGATCAGCGGACCCACGGCAGCGCCCGCCGCGCCGACCGTGCCCCACATACCCAAGGCCAAGGCGCGTTCGCGCTCGTCTTCGAAGGTCCGGCGGATGATGCCCAGCACGCACGGCATGATCATGGCCCCGCCCAGCGCCAGGACCAGACGCGCGGCGATCAGCCAGGCGGCGGAGGTGGCGAAGGCCGCCAGCATCGAAGCCACGCCAAACACCGCGAGGCCACAGAGCAGGATGCGCCGGTTGCCGACGCGGTCGGCCAAGGTGCCCATCGGTACCAGCAGCCCGGCCATCAGCAAGGGGTAGATGTCGATGATCCACAGCACCTCGGTGCTCGAAGCGCCCAGCGCGAGGGTGAGAGAGGGTACGGCGATGTGCAGGATGGTCATGTCGATGACAATGGGCAGGAACGCCAGCATCACGGCGATCAGGATCAACCAGCGTCTGGGGTCGGGGTGCGGCATGGTGGGGGCTCTTGAGGGTCGGTTGACGCGACAGTATGCCGTGGGTAAACGACAAATGATCGCGCCTGCGCCAATGCGCCCTGGGCCACCGCCCAGCAGCCCGGGCGCAGCGCCACTGAGCCTTGCCCCAGCACCCTCGATACTTCAGCCCAGCACCTGGGCGCGGTAGTGCTTGGGCGAGCACTCGAACTGCTTCTTGAACGAGCGGCTGAAATGCGCCGAATCGGTGAAGCCCCACTTGTAGGCGATCGAGGTGATCGACTCGCTGCGGTGGAACGGGTTGGCCAGGTCTTGGGCACTGCGCGTGAGCCGTGCGCGCTGGATATACCGGCAAACACTGTCGCCCTCCTCCTCGAACAGACGGTACAGGTGGCGCACCGAGATGTTCAGCCGGCCTGCCAGGTTGGCCGGGGTCAGCCCAGGCTGGGGCAGCGACTCGTCGATGACCTGCTGCACATACCCGCGCAGGTTGGCGCTGCTCAGCACACTGGCGTTGCACGTGCCCGCACCGCTGCGCTCAAGCCCCGGGTCGAGCAAGGCAATGAAGGCACTGCGCAATGCCTCGCCCTGGGCGTCCTCTTGCCGATCCTTGCCTTCCTTGCACAGCTGATCCATCAGCACATGCAGCATGCGCCCGCAGGTGTTGGTCGCAGAAATCTTGCCGAACGGCGGGCCGTCGCCGCGGATGTGCCGGCGCACCTGCTCGCGCGGCAGCGCCAGGGACACATGTTCGATCAGGCCTCTGGGCGTGATTTCACACGGGCCTATGGAGTCCATCAGCAGCAGGTCGCCCGGAGCCAGGGTCACATGCTCACCGCCTTGCATCACGGTCGAATGCCCGGCGCGCTGGCTGACCAGAAAGCAGTGCTGGTCGTCATCCAGCGCCGGGTTCTCGCCCATGCGGCAGATCCGCCCGGCATTGGTGCGCAGGCAGGCCAGCGGCAGACCCGCGCGGGAACCGGCAGACACTTCCCCAATGAACAGCGATGGGCTGGCGGCGAGCGCTGTCTCGAAGCGGCCACACAGCTGCTGCATGGCCGAGGTCCAGCGTTGCAGCGCCTGATGATTGGAGAGAGGGTCCTGAGGATTGGAGAGATGGGTATGCATGGCGGCCCTCGACACAGGAATTGTTGTTATGTCGGCATTGATAACATGTTAACAATGTCGGTACAACAGTCATATCGTGTCGAAGAAGCAGGCAAAGGATGTGCCAGCGCGCACGTCAAAGTGCGCGCAGTGCCTCGTTGAAGCACCCCAGGCACGCGAGCAGATGCGCACGTTGCGGCGGGCTGACCTGAATGTAGCGCCGGAACGCGGGCATGCGGTTGACCACCTCGCTACCGCCCATGTGCTCAAGCACCAGTTGCCACTGCCCGTCTCGGCAGGCCAGGGTCAGCCGCTTGAAGTCCAGCGGCATCAACGCGGCCAGCAGAGCGGCGTGGCCCATCAGTCGATCACGCACCTGGGCGAAGCGCGCCTTGTCGCCACCTCGGTACACAGCGGTGACACCGGTGCGGCGCAGCGCACCGGTATGGCGCAAGTCGAGGCGCATGTCGCACGCCTGGAGGGCCGGTACGGTCATCTTGAGTTCACAGCTCACCAGGTGCATCAGCAGGTGCGCTTGCACGCATTCGCGCAGCTCGCAGTGCCAACCGCGTACCGGGTCGTGAACGACCGCGGCAGACGCCTCCAGCCCGTGGACCTGCAGGGGCCCGAGGTTGCGCAGCAGATGCCCGAGGGTGACTCCAGGCCGGTAGCCAGTCGGCGTACGAGGCGCCAGCCAGCGTTCACGCAAAGCGTTGATCATGCTGCGCGTGCTCCATGCTGCTGTGGCCCGGTTCGTTGGCGAACTCCTGCTCGAGTACATCCTCGACCCGCGCCGGCGTGAACGGGTTGACCTTCTGCACGCACAGGGTCCAGAACAGCGCGTAGCTTGCCGTACCCGCCAGCATGATGGCGAACGGCACGTAGATGTCGGCCGGGTTCATGCCAGGCGGGGTAATGAACGCCATACCGATGATGATGCCGACACTGGAGACGATCTGCGGCAGCGGGAACAACGGCGAGCGGTAGGCACGCGGCAGATCTGGGCGGCGGATCCGCAGAATGACCACCGACAGGGTCACCAGCAGGTAGGCCGTGCTCCAGGCGCACACCGCGGCCAGCACCAGGTGCAGGATGTTGTCTGGGTTGCCGCCCAGGTACCAGGCGTGCAGGCACGGAATCAGCGCCACCACCACGATGCACACCAGCGGTGTTTTGAAACGCGGGTGCAGGTAGGCGAAGACCTTGGGCAGCGCGCCGTCCACGGCCATGCCATAGAGGATGCGCGGCACCCCGGCCATCAGCGTATTGATGGTCGCCGCACCGGCAAACAGAAAGCCGATGCCCAGCCAGACCGGGCCAATATCGCCCATCACCTGTTCGGCGAAGCGCGGGATGGCCATGGGCGTGTCGAGCAGGTGCACACCGCTGGCCGCATCGATCACCACGTTCTCGACCTGGCGCTTCATCGCCGCGCCATAGATGAACATGCAACTGGCCACGCCAAACAGGCCTAGCGCCATGGCCCGTGGCAGCACCCAGTGGGAACGGCGCAGTTCGGGCGCCAGCGGCGTGACGAACTCACAGCCGACGAACATGAACATGGCCATGCCGATCAGCGAGAGGATGGTCATCAGGTCGGTGCCCACCAGCGATACCCCAAACGGCCCTTCCAGCTCCACCGCCGGCGCGGCGATCAGCCCCAGCACGCCGAAGATCATCAGCGTGGTCCACATACCGAAGGTCAGTATCACCTCGGCGCGGCTGAAGGCGCTGACGCCAAAGGCGTTGAGCACGGCAAAGCCGAGCACGAAGCACACCCCCAGCAACCACGAGCCGCCGGCAGATTCAGCCAGGGTGTTGAGGTGCTCGAAGTTGACCAGCGCCATGACCCCGGACAGGATCGTTTCGGCGGTGCCGGCGAACACGTGCACGATCAGGTACGCCGACAGCGTGCCGGTAATGGCGAAGAAGCGGCCCATGCCGCAGTTGATGTAGTCGTAGACCGAGCCTGTGGTCGGCAGGATCGACGCGGCTTCGGCGAAGGTGGTCGACTGCGCCAGCATCATCAGCGCGGCGATGACCATGGCGATGGCGAACGCACCGCCGCCGATGCCAAAGCCCATGGTCGCCGTGAGGATCACCGGGCTGGCCATGATCAGGCCGACGGTACTGGCCAGCGCGGTGGGAAAGCCGACGCGGCCTTGGTTAAGGTGCTGAGTGAGTTTCAGGTTGAGTGACATCGTTATGCCCTGGCTTGTTGTTATGGCATTGAACGCGGCAAGTGTTCCTTCACGCACGGCGGCTCGCTTGCCTGCACGGTGACTGTGCGCCGACGCCACCTGGGCGTCTTGCCCGTGGCTGCCGCAGGCCTTGTTGCTGCCTGCCATCGGCGCGTTCGCGAGCGTCGCGCGATGGCAGGGAGAATCATGCGCCTGTCACGCGCGCACAAGATCGGCAACGCCTTGCGTTTTATGCTCCAGCGCTTTATCGGCCAGTGGCCGGTGCTTACCAGCCTTGGAGTTCCCATGAGCGAGATTGCCCTTCTTCCGTCCGTCAGCGCCTTCCTGAACCGCGAGCATGGCCTGTTCATTCATGGCCAGGCCGTGGCCAGTCAGAGCAGCGCCAAGATCGCCGTGGCCAACCCGGCCAATGGCCAGACCATTGCCCACATCGCCGATGCCAATCAGGCCGATGTCGACCAGGCCGTCGCCTCGGCTCGCCAGGGCTTCGTGGCATGGTCGCGCAGCAGCCCGGCTGGCCGCGCCGCCGTGCTGTTCAAGCTGGCCGACCTGATCGAGGCCCATGGCGAGGAGCTGGCCCAGCTGGAAACCCTGCAGTCGGGCAAGTTGATCGGTATATCGCGCGCCTTCGAGGTGGGTCAGGCAGCGCATTTCCTGCGTTACTACGCCGGTTGGGCCACCAAGATCACCGGGCAGACCATCACCCCCTCGCTGCCCTCGTTCGCCGGCGAACGCTACACCGCCTACACCCTGCGCGAGCCGATCGGCGTGGTGGTGGGCATCGTGCCGTGGAACTTCGCCACCATGATCGCCATCTGGAAGCTGGCCTCGGCGCTGACCACCGGCTGCAGCATCATCATCAAACCGAGCGAGTTCACCCCGCTGACCCTGCTGCGCATCGCCGAACTGGCCGCTGAGGCGGGCTTGCCGCCCGGCGCCCTGAACGTGCTGACCGGTGCCGGCGCAGTCGGCAAGGCGCTGATCGAGCACCCCGGCACCGACAAGGTGTCGTTCACAGGCTCAGTGCCGACCGGCATTGCCGTTGGCCAAGCGGCCATGGGCGCCAAGCTGACCCGCGCCACGCTGGAACTGGGCGGCAAGAATGCCGTGGCGTTCCTGCCCGATGTGGCGATCGACAAGGCCGTTGACGGCATCATCGAGGCGGGGTTCCTGCACTCCGGCCAGATCTGCGCGGCCGGCGAGCGCTTCTATGTACACCGTTCACGCATGGAGCCCCTGCTCGAGGCCCTGTCGCAGCGCCTGGGGCAACTGAAATTCGGCTCGCCTCTGGACGAGACCACCCAGTTCGGCCCGGTCGCCAACAAACTGCACCAGCAGAAACTCGGCGAACTGTTCGCCACCGCGCGTGCCGAAGGCAGCCAGATCATTCATGGCGGGGGCTTGGGCGACGGCCCGGGCTGCTTCGTCGAGCCTACCGTGATCCTGGCCAACTCGGTCAACGACACCCTGCTCAATCAGGAAACCTTCGGCCCGGTCGCTACCTTCCTGCCCTATGACAGCGAAGAGGAGCTGCTGCACCTGATGAACGCCTCGCCCTACGGCCTGAGCGCCAGCCTGTGGACCAACGACCTGGGCAAGGCCATGCGCATGATTCCCGAGATCCAGGCCGGCACGCTGTGGGTCAACATGCACACCTTGCTGGACCCAGCCGTGCCCTTCGGTGGCATCAAGGCCTCGGGTATCGGCCGCGAGTTCGGCTCGGCGTTCATCGATGACTTCACCGAGCTCAAATCCGTGATGATCCGTTATTGAGGCGCGCCCCATGAGCCATTGGCTGCGCGAACAGCTCACGCTCAGCCTGCCCCTGGCCATGCGCGCCCTGCAGGCGGCCCTGGACGCGGCCGCGCAGCAGCAGGTCAAGGTCAGCCTGGTGATCGTCGATGCCAGCGGCCTACCCGTGCACAGCGCGCACATGGACGGCGCGCCGCGGCCTGCACAGGCCATCGCACTGCGCAAAGCCCTGACCGCGGCAGGCTTCGGCATGCCCACTGGCGACTGGGGCCAGCGCCTGGCGCAGTGCTCTGAAGCGGTGCGCACCGGCTTGCCGCTGCAACCGGACATGGCCCTGTTTGGCGGCGGTGAGCCGCTGCGCCATGCCGGCCAGGTGATTGGCGCCATGGGCGTGTCGGGGGCCAGCGAGGCCATCGACACGCTGTGTGCCAAAGCTGCCGCCGCCCAGGTTGCAGCGCTGCTGCACGAGGGCTGAGCCACCACCGTCACACCTTTCTCCATGACCACCCTGGCCAAGGCGTACAAGCGCCTTGGCAGCCAGCAACAAGACCTCGCCCTCTTCCTGACGCACTAATAGACCGTCGCAGCCAACCGCGACGGTCTCCGCCTGAGCGGGTGCCTACCGACAAGAAAACGCCTCACCGAAGGCGAACAACATGAAGGAACGTGCAATGGTCAAATCGCAAACGCTGTCGACCCTGGCCATGGCGGCCCTGCTCGCCAGCCAGACCGCGCCAGCCTATGAGCTGTATGCCGATGACGACAGCCACCTGAATGCCGACATGCTGGCCGTGTGGGGCCTGTTCAACAGCCGCAAGAACTACGACGGTACGCCAGGCGGCTCGACCTGGCGCGAGGGCTTCATCAAGTACGGCCTGAGCGGGGATCAAGGCCTGGCCGGCAACGGCAGCGCGTACGGTGCCTTGAACTGGGTCAGCTCTGGCACCTGGGGCGACGGTGACGCAGCCGGCAACACCAACGGCAGCGAACGCACCACCAAGATCGAAGACGCCTACCTGGGCTGGCGTTCGGGCGACCTGCTGCCGCTGTTTGGCAAAGATGGCGTGGACCTGTCAGCCGGCCGCCAAGTGGTGCGCCTGGGCAGCGGCTTTCTGATCAACGATGACGGGCCAAACCTGGGCAGCGGTGTGGCCGACGGCGCGCTGGACCGCGGCGGCGCCTATTACCTGGCCGCCCGCCACGCGTTCGACCGCACTGCCGTGTTGCGTCTGGGTGGCCAGGAGGGCCTGCACGGCAGCGTGCTGTGGTTGAAATCCGACAACCGCGCCCAAGCTGAAACCGAACTGGCCGCCGGCACCCTGGACTACACCCACCCCCTGGGCACTGTGGGCCTGACCTGGATTCATGGCATCGGCGTCAATGACCGCTGGGCCAGTGAAGCGCAGCAGGCGCGTGACGGGATGAACGTCTACAGCGTACGCGGCGACGGCAGCGCCGGGATCGACAACGCTCACTTCGCCTTCGAATACGCCTGGCAAGACAAACGCGGCGGGCCGGAACACGCCTGGTACCTGCAAGCGGGCTACACCTTTGCCGACCTCCCCTGGGCACCGCAATTGACCTACCGCTACACCCGCTACTCGGCCGAGTGGGACGCGCTGTTCAGTGGACTGTCCAGCGGCTACGGCACCTGGTTCCAGGGTGAGGTCGCCGCCAACTACGCAGGCCCCTTCAACAGCAATACCGGGATTCATCATGTTGGCCTGAAGGCCACGCCGCTGGACAACCTGACGGTCGGCGCCCTGTACTTCGACTTCAACACCGTGCGCACCCGCAACAGCCTCAACCTCAATGCCCGCGAACTCGACGTCTACGTCGAGTGGGCGGCCAACGAGCACCTGATCATCAGCCCGCTGGTCGGCCTGTATCAGCCGCGCAAGGACCAGAGCAACGGTGGCAATCAGGTCGGTGGCAACGGCACCAATGTCTACAGCCAAGTGACCGTGGCAGTGCCCTTCTAACAAGTGCCGTTCTGACAAAAAAAGACCGCCGGTTTCAAGCCGGCGGTCAACGACAGCACCTATGAAGTGTGCAAGCAGCCCTGGTAAGCCAACGCCACTATCGGGCTTCAGGCGCCGTTGCGCTTGCCTGAGCCTGCCACCCGATTGGCTACGCGTGCCATGAGGCATTGGCGCGAAACAGCGTTTGACCCTACCGGGAAAGACACCTACGATTGCTCAGCCTACCGTCCGGTAGGTAACACATTCTGATGAGACGATTATGCACGCCAACACCTCCTCCGCCGTGCCACGCAAGCTGGCACTTGGCCTGGGCCTGATCGGCGCCTTGGGGCCGTCGGCCGTCGACATGTACCTGTCGAGCCTGCCGGAGATCGCCAACCACTACCAAGCCAGCTTCACCCGCGTGCAACTGACCCTGACCTTCTTCCTGCTGGCCATGGGCGCCGGGCAATTGATCTTCGGCCCGGTTGTCGACGCCTACGGTCGGCGCAGACCGCTGATGGCCGGCCTGCTGTTGTTCATCCTGTGCTCGGTCGGCGCGGCCATGGCGCCGAACCTCGACGCGCTGATCGCGCTGCGTTTCTTCCAGGGCCTGGGCAGCGCGCTGACCCTGGTGGTGATCATGAGCATGGTGCGTGACGTCAGCCAGGGCGTGGCGGCGACCAAGCTGTTTGCCCTGTTGATGACCATCGAAGGGGTTGCACCCATCCTGGCACCGGCGCTGGGCGGGGTGATCGACGCGCACTTCGGCTGGCGCGCGGTCATGCTGGCGCTGGGCGGCATGGGCCTGCTGGTGCTGCTCAACAGCCTGATCAACCTGCCGGAAACCTTGCCTGCCAAACAGCGTGAACCGCTGCGCCTGGGGCGCGCGTTGTGCACTTACCGGACGATTCTCGCCGACCCGCGCTTCCTGCGCCCGACGCTGGCCGTGGCGGCAGTGTTCTTCTTCCTGTTCGCCTATATCGGCGGTGCGACCCTGGTGTACCAGCAGCACTACGGCCTGAGCGCACAGTCGTTTGGCCTGTTGTTCGGCGCCACTGGTGTGTCGGTGATGCTCGGCGCCATGCTGGCCAGCCGCCTGATCAGCCGCCTGGGGCTGAGCACGCTGAGTTGGCTTGGCGTGCTGTGCATGGCCGTCGGTGGCTTGATCACCTTCATCAGTGCGTTGGCAGGCGTGGGTTTGCCGGGTGTGGCCGGGGGCATGGCGTTTGCCCTGTTCGGGCTGGGCATTGCCGAGTCGACGCTGATGTCGCTGGTGATGTCGTCGCAGGCAAAATCCCTGGGCTCGACCGCCGCGCTGCTCGGCGCTATCCAGCTGTCGGTGTCTTCCAGTGCCTCGCCGTTGGCAGCGCTGCTGTTGCAGTACGGCCCGGTGGCATGGACCGCGCTGCTGGCCCTGAGCGCGCTGGTGGTCTGCCTGCTGACGGCGCTGAGCCTGCGGGAGGTGTCGGAGCAGTTCTCCCTGGGCGCGCATTGAAGCTCGGCCAGGGATGCCCGCCTCACGGGCTACTTGCGCGGGGATCGTGCTGTTCGCCGTGCTCTGGTGCGGTGCCGCCTGGCGTACGGTGATGGCGTCTGCAGCCCTCAGGCGCAGGCGACAACGCTGTACCTGACGGCGCAGCTGTACCGCCCCCAAAGGTGCGCAATGCCCCTGACCGATTAAACTTTCTCGCCGCAGCGCCACTCAATCGGGCACTGCCACGGCGAATCTGCCGGGCGCCTCCTCCCCTCACTGCAGGTACCTCCAATGATCGCACGCTGGCGCTGGGCCCTCGGTCAAATCACCAAGCGGCTGTGGTTTCGCGCCACGCTGTTTTCATTGATTGGCGTCATTACCGCCCTGCTCGCCATCGTGTTCCGCGATGTCGTGCCGCCGTCGCTGCCGGCGAAGATCGGTGCCGATTCGGTCGACAAGATCCTCGGCATCATTGCCTCCAGCATGCTGGCGGTGACCACCTTCTCGCTGAGCACCATGGTCTCGGCCTACAGCGCCGCCAGCAGTGGCGTGACGCCGCGCGCCACCAGCCTGGTGATGGAAGACTCGACCACGCAGAACGCGCTGGCCACCTTCATTGGCTCGTTCCTCTTCAGCCTGGTCGGCATCATTGCCCTGAGTACCGGGGCCTATGGCGCGCAGGGCCGGGTGGTGCTGTTTGCGGTCACGCTGTTGATGATCCTGCTGATCGTCTACACCCTGCTGCGCTGGATCGATCACCTGTCCAAGCTGGGCCGGGTCGGCGAGACCATCGACCGCGTCGAGGGCGCCACCCTCACAGCCCTCGAGCGTCGCGCCCGCTGGCCGTTCCTCGGCGGGGCGCCCTACCCGGCGGGCTTCACCCCGCCACTTCAAGCCACCACGATCGTCAGCAGCGACACCGGCTACGTCCAGCACATCGACGTTGGCGCGTTGGCCGTGGTGGCCAAGCACCATCAGCTGGAGATTTACCTGGAGGTGCTGCCCGGCAGCTTCGTGCACCTCGGCGCGCCACTGGCGCGGCTGCTGCGCGCTGACGGCAGCCAGGTCGTGGACGACGACCTGGAAACGCGCCTGGAAGCCCAGGTGCTCGATGCGCTCACCCTCGGCTCGCGCCGCACCTTCGACCAGGACCCGCGCTTTGGCCTGTCGGTGCTGGCCGAGATCGCCTCGCGCGCGCTGTCCCCGGCGACCAATGATTCGGGCACGGTGATCGATGTGATTGGCCGGGGCGTGCGTTGCTTTTCCAAATGGTCGACCGAGCTTCCGCAGACCGAAGACATCGATGACGACTGCCTGCGCGTGCACGTGCGCTGCATCGAGGTTCACGACCTGTTCGACGACTTCTTCACCCTGATCGCCCGCGACGGCGCAGGGTTGCTGGAGATCGACATCCGTATGGTCAAGGCGTTGGTCAGCCTGGCCGAGATCGATCCCGGGCTGTTTGCTGAGCAGTGCCGATTGCATGCGGCCCTGTTGCTCAAGCGGGCAGACAAGGCGTTGATGCTGGAGGAAGAAAAAGCGCGCCTGCACGCGGTGGCACGTCCTCTGCTGACACCCTAGGCGCGCGCGGGCCTACCCCGAGGTTTCGGTGTTCAAGCGGGCTGGTACGCAGTGAGCTTGCGAAAACCCCAGGCGCGACTCAGGACGTTGTCGCCTCGTCCAGCCACTCGCCAGGCTCGACTGGGCGGGCAGCTCCGCTTGCTCGCCCAACTGGCTGACACGGGTTGGCGATGGCCGAACAGGTGCGTGTCGGTCAGGCTGCCCGCGCGCTAGGCACCGGACAGGCACCGGCGCGCGTGCAACACCTCCCCGATCGCTGCGACCACCTGGGCCGTCGCGTCGGCCAGCGTGCCGTCGTTGCGGCAGACGGCCCACCCCTGGTGCGCCATGGCACGCTCGAACGCCTCGGTGCACGCCACATGGTCATCGAACGTCTGCAGCACGGTGCTGCGCAGGCCGCTACGCCGGGCCATCGCCCGCGCCCAGGACACCTCCGGCGCTGTCACTACGCCCATCTGTAGATCCGGCACGCGCACGCCGCGCTCACGGTTCAGGCGCAGCACCTCTTCGAACGGCACGCCACGGCGAAACGCGGCGTCCGAGGCGTACCAGCGGTCCATCAGGACCACGCTGCCGGCAGGCTGCCTGGGCAGCACGTGAGCCGAAATCCATGCCCGACTGTCGGCCAGCCGCGCGCAGATGCGCCGTTCCAGCTCCACCTGGGGATGCCGGGCGTACTCATTGACCAACGCCATGGTCTGCGCCCGGCCGGGATCATTGTTGCGTTCGCACAAGCGCACCACGGTGTGGCCGTCGCGCCGCAGCGCTTGGGTCGCGGCTTCGAGCAAGGTGGTTTTGCCGACACCCTTGGGGCCGTCGAGGGCAATGAACAGGCTTTGGGTCATAGGTCTCACAAGGCGGTGGATGCGGCCATACGCAGCAGCGTAACGTGGCAGCAGCGTAACGTGTTCGAACGACGGCCCGGTTGCCCCAGGCTGATCAGAGGCCGTCGCGCCAGTGCAGCTTCTCGCGCCTGGCCAGTGTGCCATGCACACGATCGGGGCAAATTCTACCGCCACTTACAAAAACGTGTGGATTGCGGCATATGCTTGAGCGCTGCGCAGACTGAGAATTCCCACCATGATGACCTTGCGTCAAATCCGCCACTTCATCGCCGTGGCCGAAACCGGTTCGATCTCCGCAGCCGCCCAGACCGCCTTCATTTCCCAGTCCACCCTGACCTTGGCGATCCAGCAACTGGAGCAGGAAATCGGCGTGAACCTGTTCAACCGGCACGCCAAGGGCATGACCCTGACCCATCAGGGGCATCAGTTCCTGCGCCAGGCGCATCTGATTCTTGCCACGGTCGACAACGCCAAACGCAGCCTGCAGCAGAGTACCGACACCGTTGCAGGCCAGCTGATCGTCGGTGTGACCAGCCTGGTGGCAGGCTATTACCTGGCCGATTTGCTCACCCGCTTCCAACGCGCCTATCCCAATGTGGAGATCCGCGTGATGGAGGACGAGCGCCCCTACATCGAACACTTGCTGGTCAGCGGTGAGATCGACGTCGGTGTGTTGATCCTCTCCAACCTGGAGGACCGCCACGCCCTGCAGACCGAAGTGCTCACCCATTCACCCCATCGTTTGTGGCTGCCGGCGCAGCACCCCCTGCTCGAACACGACAGCATCAGCCTGGCGGACGTCGCCCGTGAGCCGCTGATCCAACTGAACGTGGATGAAATGGGCGACAACGCGCAGCGCCTGTGGACCAGCGTCAGCCTGCAACCGCGGATCACTTTGCGCACCGCGTCCACAGAAGCGGTGCGCAGCCTGGTGGCAGCCGGCCTTGGGGTGTCGATCCAGCCCGACATGACCTACCGCCCCTGGTCCCTGGAAGGCGACATCATCGAAGCGCGGCCGCTGGCCGACCTCACCCAGACCCTGGATGTCGGCCTGGCGTGGCGCCGGGGCACCGCACGGCCTGCGTTGGTCGATCCTTTTCTGACGGTGGCGCGCGAACAGCCGCACTCGCGCAAGCCATCGATTTAATCGAATGCTGCTTTCAGTATTTAGTATTTGTTGCCCACACGCCTGCGCTCTAGTCTCTGTCTATCCATCAGAGACGGTCAGGCCTGCTCCCAGAGAACGCCATGACCACACAAGAAAAGAGATCGCGAAGAATGTCCGGTGCGCCCATCCCGCTGCTCTCTGCGTTGCTGATCGACGGTGAACGGGTCCAAGGCCTAGGGTTTGCCGAGCCGATCATCAACCCCGCCACCGGCGACGTCCTCACCCAGATTGCCGAGGCCAGCCCCGAGCAGGTCGAGGCGGCCCTTCTCGCGGCTCATCGCGCGTTTGCCGGCTGGTCGCGCACGACCCCGCAGCAACGCTCGCGCGTGCTGCTGGAGATCGCCAATGCCCTCGAGAAACAGGCCGAGCCCCTGGCCCGCCTGGAATCCTTGAACTGCGGGAAACCCTTTCATCTGGCGCTGCAGGATGACCTCAGCGCCAGCGTCGACGTGTTCCGTTTCTTTGCCGGGGCCGTGCGCTGTCAGATCGGGCAACTGAGCGGTGAATACCTGCCCGGCTACACCAGCATGGTGCGGCGCGACCCTCTCGGTGTGGTGGCCTCCATCGCCCCCTGGAACTACCCGTTGATGATGGCAGCGTGGAAGATCGCACCCGCGCTGGCGGCCGGCAATACCCTGGTGTTCAAGCCCTCGGAACATACCCCGCTGTCGATCCTGGCCCTGGCACCTGTGCTCGGAGAGATCGTGCCTCGGGGGGTGATCAACATTGTCTGTGGCGGCGGCGAGGGTGTCGGCAGCCACTTGGTCAGCCACCCGACAGTGCGGATGGTCTCGCTGACCGGGGATATCGTCACCGGGCAGAAAATTCTTCAGGCAGCGGCAAAAACCCTGAAGCGCACGCACCTGGAGCTGGGCGGCAAAGCGCCGGTCATCGTCTGCAATGACGCGGACCTGCAGGCCGTGGTCGAGGGGGTGCGCGCCTACGGTTACTACAATGCCGGCCAGGACTGTACCGCCGCCTGCCGCATCTACGCCCAAGCGGGCATCCACGACAAACTGGTCGCCGAGCTCGGCGCGGCGGTCAGCAGCTTGCGGTTTGCCCGCAAACGCGACGCCGACAACGAACTCGGCCCATTGATCAGCACACGCCAGCGCGACCGCGTGGCCAGCTTCGTCGAACGCGCCCTGGGCCAGCCCCACATCGAGCGGGTCACCGGCGCCGCCGTGCACTCAGGGGCAGGCTTCTATTACCAGCCGACCGTGCTGGCGGGCTGTCGGCAGAGCGATGAAATCGTTCAGCGCGAGGTGTTCGGCCCGGTGGTCACCGTGACCCGCTTCAATGAGCTGGAGCAGGCAGTGGACTGGGCCAATGACACCGAGTACGGCCTGGCCTCGTCGGTCTGGACCCAGAACCTGGACAAAGCCATGCAAGTCGCCGCGCGGCTGCAATATGGCTGTACGTGGATCAATAGCCATTTCGTGCTGGTCAGTGAAATGCCCCACGGCGGCTTGAAACGCTCGGGGTACGGCAAGGACCTGTCCAGCGACTCGCTGCAGGATTACAGCGTGGTGCGGCACATCATGGCCCGCCACGGTCAGCACCTTTGAAGCAACCCCATAACAACCAGAAAAACAGCACCCAGATGCACGCTTCACCGACTGCACACACTGCCCCGACCATAATTAAAGAAGAGGGAACCGCCATGTCCGCCCACAAGATCGCTCTGCTCAGTGCCCTGGCCACGGCGCTGCTGGCCAGCGCCAGCCTGCAGGCCGCCGAACCGCTCCAGGCCCTAGGCGCCGGTGAAGGCCAGCTGGATATTGTCGCCTGGCCCGGCTATATCGAGCGCGGTGAAAGTGACAAGGCCTATGACTGGGTCAGCGGCTTCGAGAAGGAAACCGGCTGCAAGGTCAATGTGAAAACCGCCGGCACCTCTGATGAAATGGTCAGCCTGATGGCCAAGGGCGGCTATGACCTGGTGACCGCCTCTGGCGACGCCTCGCTGCGCTTGATCGTCGGTAAACGCGTGCAACCGATCAATACCGCGCTGATTCCCAACTGGAAAAACATCGACCCGCGCCTCAAGGACGCGCCGTGGTACGTGGTGGGTGAGCACACCTATGGCACCCCTTACCAATGGGGCCCGAACGTGTTGATGTACAACACCCTCGTGTTCAAGACCGCCCCCACCAGCTGGGCGGTGCTGTTCAAGCCGCAGACCCTGCCCGACGGCAAAGCGAACAAAGGCCGCGTGCAGGCCTATGACGGCCCGATCTACATCGCCGACGCCGCGTTGTACCTCAAGCACGCGCAGCCGGAACTGGGCATCCAGAACCCGTACGAGCTGACGGAAACCCAGTACAAGGCGGTACTCGATCTGTTGCGTGCCCAGCAACCATTGATCCACCGCTACTGGCATGACACCACCGTGCAAATGAGCGACTTCAAGAATGAAGGCGTGGTGGCCTCAAGTGCCTGGCCGTACCAGGTCAATGGGCTGATCAACGAAAAACAGCCGATCGCCTCGACCATCCCTGAAGAAGGCGCCACCGGCTGGGCCGACACCACGATGCTGCAAAGCGACGCCAAGCACCCCAACTGTGCTTACAAATGGATGGACTGGTCGTTGCAGCCAAAAGTCCAGGGTGACGTCGCCGCCTGGTTCGGCTCGTTGCCGGCAGTGCCTGCGGCGTGCAACGCAAGCGAGCTGCTCGGCGCCGAGGGGTGCAAGGCCAACGGCTTCGATCTGTTCGAGAAGATCTCGTTCTGGAAAACCCCGCAGGCCGAGGGCGGCAAGTTCGTGCCCTACAGCCGCTGGACCCAGGATTACATCGCGATCATGGGCGGCAGGTAACGCCCTGCCCGGCCGCTAGCACACGGTGGGCGGGGCCTGCTCGCCGCCCACCGCACCCCCTTGGCAATTGATTTGAGGGTTCGGCAGCCCGCCTCGGGCCGCTGCGACGCCCTGCGCCTTGTTCGGAGCTACGCACCATGACGCTTGCAGTTCAATTCACCCACGTTTCCCGCCAGTTCGGCGAGGTGAAAGCGGTGGACCGGGTTTCCATCGATATTCAGGACGGCGAGTTCTTTTCCATGCTCGGCCCTTCCGGCTCGGGCAAGACCACCTGCCTGCGCCTGATCGCCGGCTTCGAGCAGCCAAGCGCCGGCTCGATCCGCATCCATGGCGAGGAAGCTGCGGGTTTGCCGCCCTACCAGCGCGACGTCAATACCGTGTTCCAGGATTACGCGCTGTTTCCTCACATGAACGTACGCGACAACGTGGCCTACGGGCTCAAGGTCAAGGGCGTGGGCAAGGCCGAGCGCCTGAACCGCGCCGAAGAAGCCCTGGCCATGGTGGCCCTGGGCGGCTTTGGCGAGCGCAAGCCGGTGCAGCTGTCCGGTGGTCAGCGCCAACGCGTTGCCCTGGCCCGCGCGTTGGTCAATCGGCCTCGCGTGCTACTGCTCGATGAGCCCTTGGGCGCCCTGGACCTGAAGCTGCGCGAACAGATGCAGAGCGAGTTGAAAAAGCTGCAACATCAGTTGGGCATCACCTTCATCTTCGTCACTCACGACCAGACCGAGGCACTGTCGATGTCCGACCGTGTGGCCGTGTTCAACAAGGGCCGTATCGAACAAGTCGACACCCCGCGCAACCTGTACATGAAGCCGGCCACCGAGTTCGTGGCCGAGTTCGTCGGTACCTCCAACGTGATTCGCGGCGAGCTGGCGCAGCGTCTCAGCGGCCTTGCACAGTCGTTCTCCATTCGCCCGGAACATGTGCGCTTTGCCGAAGGCCCACTGGGCAGTAGTGAGGTGCAAGTGAGCGGCCTGCTGCACGACATCCAGTACCAGGGCAGCGCCACCCGTTTCGAGGTGAAGCTGGACAACGGCCAGACCCTGAACCTCAGCCAGGCCAACACGCAGTGGCTGGATGTCAGCAGCGGCCATCAGCTCGGGCAGCACGTGACCGTGCGCTGGGCCAGAGAGGCCATGACCCCGCTGGCCGCCCCTGCGGGCGAGGTGTGACATGGCACGCCCCCTTGATCGACCCGCGCTGCGCAGGTTGTCCAACCTGCTCTACCGCAGGCCCAACCTGTACCTGGCGATGATGCTGATCCCGCCCCTGATGTGGTTCGGCGCGGTGTACCTCGGCTCGCTCCTGACGTTGCTCTGGCAAGGCTTCTACACCTTCGATGACTTCACCATGGCGGTCACGCCAGACCTCACACTGGCCAACCTGGCCGCGCTGATGCAACCGTCGAACCTCGACGTCATCGTGCGCACGGTGAGCATGGCCGTTGCGGTATCGATCGCCAGCGCCCTCGTGGCCTTCCCGATCGCCTACTACATGGCGCGCTACACCACGGGCAAGACCAAGGCCTTTTTCTACATTGCCGTGATGACGCCGATGTGGGCGAGCTACATCGTCAAGGCCTATGCCTGGACCTTGCTGCTGGCCAAGGGCGGCGTGGCGCAGTGGTTCATCCAGCACCTGGGCCTGGAGCCGGCACTGCAGTGGGCACTGGGCATTCCCGGCGTGGGCGGCAGCACCTTGAGCACCTCGCACCTGGGCCGGTTCCTGGTGTTCGTCTACATCTGGCTGCCGTTCATGATCCTGCCCATCCAGGCGTCGCTGGAGCGCTTGCCGCCGTCGTTGCTGCACGCCTCGGCCGACCTGGGCGCCACGCCGCGCCAGACCTTCCTGCAGGTGGTGCTGCCCTTGTCGGTGCCGGGGATTGCCGCCGGCTCGATTTTCACCTTCTCGCTGACCCTGGGCGATTTCATCGTGCCGCAGCTGGTCGGCCCGCCGGGGTACTTCATTGGCAGCATGGTGTACGCCCAGCAAGGAGCCATCGGCAATATGCCCATGGCCGCCGCGTTCACCTTGGTGCCGATCGTGCTGATCGCGACGTACCTGTCCATCGTCAAACGCCTGGGGGCCTTCGATGCGCTCTGACCGTTCATCTCACGCTCAGGCGCCACGGGCGCTGAAGCTCGCAGCCTGGGGCGGGTTGGTGTTTCTGCACTTCCCGATCCTGATCATCTTCCTGTACGCCTTCAACACCGAAACCGCCGCGTTCAGCTTTCCGCCCCAGGGCTTTACCCTGAAGTGGTTCAGCGTGGCCTTCGCCCGGCCGGATGTGCTGGAAGCCATCACCCTGTCGCTGCAGATTGCCGCCATCGCCACGCTGATCGCCATGGTGCTCGGCACCCTCGCTTCGGCAGCGTTGTATCGCCGGGCGTTTTTCGGCAAGCAAGGCGTGTCGCTGATCCTCATCCTGCCCATTGCGTTACCTGGGATCATCACCGGTATCGCCCTGCTGGCGACGTTCAAGTCGCTGGGCATCGAGCCTGGGCTGCTGACCATCGTGGTCGGGCATGCCACCTTCTGCGTGGTGATCGTCTACAACAACGTCATTGCCCGTTTGCGCCGCACCTCCCACACGCTGATCGAAGCATCGATGGACCTGGGCGCCGACGGCTGGCAAACCTTTCGCTACATCGTCCTGCCCAACCTGGGCTCTGCGTTACTGGCAGGCGGCATGCTCGCCTTTGCGCTGTCGTTCGACGAAATCATCGTCACCACGTTCACCGCCGGCCACGAGCGCACCTTGCCGCTGTGGCTGCTCAATCAGCTCAGCCGGCCACGCGATGTGCCGGTGACCAACGTGGTCGCCATGCTGGTGATGCTGGTCACGATGTTGCCGATTCTTGGTGCCTACTACCTGACACGCGGTGGTGAAAGCGTGGCCGGTAGTGGCGGTAAATAACTGCGCGATAAGGACACGGACATGCAAACCAAACTGCTGATCAACGGCCAACTGGTCGACGGCCAAGGCCAGGCCCTGGACGTTTTCAATCCCGCGTCAGGCCGGGTACTGGTCACCCTCAACGAAGCCAGCCACGCCCAGGTCGACGACGCCGTGCGTGCCGCCGAGGCCGCGTTCACCCGCTGGTCGCAAACCGCGCCCAAGGAGCGCTCGCTGCTGCTGCTGAAACTGGCCGATACGATCGAAGCCCACGGCCAAGAGCTGGCCCGACTGGAATCGGACAACTGCGGCAAGCCCTACAGCGCCGCACTGAACGACGAAATTCCGGCCATCGCCGATGTGTTCCGCTTCTTTGCCGGTGCCAACCGCTGCATGAGCGGCTCGGCAGCGGGTGAGTACCTGCCGGGCCACACCTCGATGATCCGCCGCGATCCGGTGGGCGTGGTGGCGTCTATCGCACCGTGGAACTACCCGCTGATGATGGTCGCCTGGAAAATCGCCCCGGCCCTGGCGGCCGGCAACACGGTGGTGCTCAAACCCTCGGAACAGACGCCGCTGACCGCGCTACGCCTGGCTGAATTGGCGGCGGCGATTTTCCCGGCCGGCGTGCTCAACCTGGTGTTCGGCCGCGGGGAAACCGTGGGCAGCCCACTGGTCAGCCACCCGAAAGTGCGCATGGTCTCGCTCACCGGCTCGATTGCCACCGGCGCGAACATCATCGCCAGCACGGCCGACAGCGTGAAGCGCATGCACATGGAGTTGGGCGGCAAGGCGCCGGTGATCGTCTTCAATGACGCGGACATCGACGCCGCCGTCGAGGGCATCCGCACCTTCGGCTTCTACAACGCCGGTCAGGACTGCACCGCCGCCTGCCGCATCTATGCCCAGGCCGAGATCTACGAGGCGTTCGTGGAAAAGCTTGGCGCTGCCGTGGCCAGCATCAAGCACGGCGTGCAGGATGACCCGTCCACCGAACTGGGGCCGCTGATCACGGCCCAGCACCGCGACGCCGTGGCCGGGTTCGTCGAGCGCGCCGTGGCGCAGCCGCACATCCGTCTGGTCACCGGTGGCAAGGCCGTGCCAGGTGATGGCTTCTTCTTTGAACCGACCGTGCTGGCCGATGCGCAACAGGATGACGAAATCGTGCGGCGCGAGGTCTTCGGGCCGGTGGTCTCGGTCACCCGCTTCAGCGACGAAGCGCAGGTCCTGGCCTGGGCCAATGATTCGGACTATGGCCTGGCGTCGTCCGTGTGGACGGCCGATGTGGGACGCGCCAGCCGCCTGGCCGCGCGCTTGCAGTATGGCTGCACCTGGGTGAACACACACTTCATGCTGGTCAGCGAAATGCCCCATGGCGGTCAGAGGCTGTCGGGCTATGGCAAGGACATGTCCATGTACGGGCTGGAGGACTACACCACGGTGCGCCACGTGATGTTCAAGCACTAACCGCTTCGCGGGCCCGGTGTCGTAGCCACCCACCCCCAACACCACCGATACCCGCCGGGCCGTGATGGCCCGGCGTGGAGGTCGGGTACCCGAAATCTGCCGATTCTGCGGAGTTGACACCCTCATGAGCACATCCCCCGATGGCCGTTCAGCCCCTGCCGACAGCGATGCCGAGCAGTTGCGCCAACTTGGCTATACCTCCAGTTTCAATCGCAGCATGAGCCTCTGGGAAAACTTTGCCCTGGGCTTCACTTACCTGTCACCAGTGGTGGGCGTCTATACCCTGTTCGGGCTGTGCCTGGCCGCAGGTGGCCCGCCGATGTTCTGGGCCTACTTGCTGGTCGGCTGCGGCCAACTGCTGGTGTGCCTGATTTTCGGTGAAGTGGTGTCGCAGTTCCCGATATCCGGGGGGGTCTACCCGTGGGCCCGCCGCCTGGTGGGCAAGCGCTGGGCCTGGATGGTCGGCTGGATCTACTCGATCGCGCTGTGCGTGACCATCGCCGCCGTTGCCGTGGGCGCAGGGCCCTACCTGGCGGCAATGATGGGGTTCGAACCGAGTAACGACACCAACATCCTCATCGCTCTGGTGCTGACCCTGCTGGCAACCCTGGTCAACCTCAGCGGCACCAAGACGCTCGCGCGCATCGCCATGTTCGGCTTTCTCTGCGAATGGGTCGGTGCGGTGATTGTCGGGGTGTACTTGCTGGTGTTCGAGCGTCATCAGCCGCTCAGCGTGTTGTTCAACACGTTCGATATCCGCGTCGATGGCGCCTATCTGCCGGCCTTTCTCACCGCCTCGCTGGCCGGCATGTTCCTGTACTACGGTTTTGAGGCCTGCGGCGACGTTGCCGAAGAAACGCCGAATCCGAGCAAGCGGATCCCGGTGGCCATGCGCATGACCATCTACATCGGTGGCATCGCAGCGATGTTTGCCTGCCTGGCGCTGATTCTTGCCGTGCCAGACATGCAGGCGGTGATCGACGGCACCGACAAAGACCCCGTCACGACCATCCTCAACAACACGTTCGGGCCGGTGGGCTCGAAGATGGTGATGGCTGTGGTGATGATTTCCTTCATCTCGTGCGTGATCAGTCTGCAAGCGGCGGCCAGCCGTCTGCTGTACGCCTATGCGCGCGACGACATGGTCATTGGCAGCCGCCTGCTCAAGCAGATTTCACCGAGGACACAGGTGCCTGTCGCGGCGCTGCTCGTTGCCGGCGTACTGCCAGCGCTGATCATTGCGTTGGGGTTTTTCTTGCAGGACGCCGTGGCGACCATCGTCAGCTTTGCGGCCATCGGCATTTACCTGGCCTTCCAGATGATCGTGCTGGCCGCATTGTATGCACGCGCACGCGGCTGGAAACCCAGCGGTCACTTTACCCTCGGCGCCTGGGGCCTGCCGGTGAACGTGGGGGCCTTGCTCTATGGGGTAGGTGCCATCGTCAACATGGCGTGGCCGCGCACGCCGCAGGCGCCGTGGTACAGCAACTACGCCATGGTCCTGAGTACCGCGGTGGTCATCGGCTCGGGCCTGCTTTACATGTGGATCGCCAAACCCTACGACCGCGGCACTGCCGCTGCGGGTGATGCCTGGACCCTGCGTCGCTAGCGGTTGCGGCCTGCACCGGCCAGCCCGGCCGTGCAGGTCGCGACGGCCAACCCGGCCGGTGGCTCAGCGACGCCATGCCCAGACCCATGGCCTGGATCGAGTGCAAGCGCGCGGGCTCTGGCAGATCCCGTGTGGCTGGGCCAGGGCCTGCCCGCGGCAGGTTTCAGGCCTGCCACAGCGCCAACCCGCCCTCCTCGCGCTGGCCCGTCACCACCCGCTGCTGACACCAATCCACCAGCACCAGCCCATAGCGGGCATTGAGCGTGTAGAACGCCTGCACCAGGCGCTGATGCTCGGCCTGCTCGCCGAGCGAGACGCCCAGCACGCAGATGCCGTGGGCATCGGTGTAGCCGTACAGCGTCACGTGCTCGCCCAGGGCCAGGCCGAAGCCAGCAGTGACGCAGCCCAGCACGGTCTGGCTGGTACAGATCAGCGGCGCGGGCTGCAGGGTGGCGCCCAAGGCCTCGGCCAACTCAGCCTCGGCGCTGGGCCCGGCGATCACGGTACTGGGTGCCAGCACCCGCAAATAGGTCTGCTGCCAGCCGTAGGCCTCGCGCTGGGCGGCCTCGAACGGTTTGAACTCGCTCAGCAGGCGCTGGATGTCGGCCAATTGGCCATGGGGGAGGAATTCGAGCTGGCGCCAGTCGTCCTCGTGCAGCACCAGCCCGTGGCACGGCGGAGCGTCGGTCAAGGGCTCGACAGGCGCTGCGTCGTCGGCCAGGGTCGGTAGGGAAAACAGCACCGCATTGGGGTCGGCGATGACCGGGTCTGGCTCGGCCGTAGCCTCCGGCTGTTGACCGAGCAGCCCGCGCAGGGCGTCGTAAAGCTTGTTCATGCGTGCACTCTCCGTTTGCCGTCATCGTTTGCAATCACCCCGGCCCTGCCGGGTGCGGGTGCTGCCTGCAGGCTGCGCCGCCACAGACGGCGCAGCCCGGGCCCGTCACACCACGAACACGTTCACCTGGCGCTCCAGGCCCTGCGCCAGCTGCTGCAGCTCGCTGGCGGTGTGGCTGGTCTGCGCCACCGCCTGGCTGTTCTGTTGCGACATCTGTGCGATGCGTTCCACAGTGCGCGCCACGTCCTGGCTGGCGGCGGTCTGCTCGCGCAAGGCCAGGGATATCTGGTCGACCACCCGCACCACATCGCCGGACGACTGGCGGATGTGCACGATGGCATCTCCGGCCTGTTGCGCCAGCTCGACCCCGCCCTTGACCTGCTCCACGCCCACGTCCATCTGCGTGACGGCATCGCGGGTGCCGAGCTGGATCTTCTTGACCATGTCGGTGATTTCCTGGGTCGAGTTGGCGGTGCGCTGGGCCAACAGGCGCACCTCATCGGCGACCACGGCAAAGCCGCGGCCCTGCTCGCCAGCGCGCGCCGCTTCGATGGCGGCGTTGAGCGCCAGCAAGTTGGTCTGCTCGGCAATGCCCTTGATCACCCCGACGATGCTGGAGATCTGTTCGGCATGCTGGTCCAGCTCGCTGATCTGCCCTGCCGAGGCCTGCACCGTGTCGGCGATCAGGCGCATGCGTTCGAGGGTTTCCTGAATCACGCTGCCGCCTTCGGTGGACTGGCGGCCAGACTCGCTGGACAACGCGTGGGCATCACCGGCGTTGTCGGCCACATGGTTGATGCTCACGGTCAGTTCTTCGACAGTAGCCGCCATGGAAGACGCCGAATGCGACTGTTCCTGGGCCGAGGCCGACAGCTGCAGCGAGGCGCTGGAGATGCTTTCCGAGGCGCTGACCAGTTGCTCGGCGCCCTGCTTGATTTCCCCGATCATGCTGCGCAGGCGCGCCTGCATGGCGGCGAAGGCCTGCAGCAAGATGCCCACCTCATCACGGCCTTGGGTGTCGATACGGCTGTCCAGCCGCCCCTCGGCAATGCGCTGGGCCACCTCAAGGGCCTGCTGCAAGCGCCCGACCAGGTTTTTCGACAACGACCAGGCGATCAACATCGCCAATACGGCAGCGACCAGGCCACCGCCCAGCAGAATCATGACGGCGTTGCTCTTGGCCTCGTTCATCAGGGTGCTGCGCTCATCGAGCAGCGCGGTTTCGCTGTCACGCACCTGGCCGATGAGTCCGCGCATGGCATCCATCTTGACCTTGTCGCGCCCCGCACTGATCTGCTCGCTGAGCGCGGAGAACGGTTGCGCGCCGCCGTTGACCTGCTCGCGCAGGGCCACATTGGCCGCAATGTCGTCACGCAGCCACTGCTGGTAGAGGTCTTGCAGCTGGGCCAGACGCGCCTGCTGTTGAGGGTTGTCGCCGGTGGCGGTCTTGATCCGCTGCAGGTAATCGCCGAAGGCTTTTTCGCCCGCCTGCATCGGCGCGAGGAACCCCTCACGCCCGGTCAGTGCATAGCCGCGCATGCCGGTTTCGATGTCGATCAGACTGCGCAGCACCCCGCCCGACTGGTTGAGCACTTCATAACTGTGAAGGTTGCGCTTGACCGACGAGCTGACCTGCTCGAAGCCACGCAAGGCGCCCAGTACCAGAAGCAAGATGATCAGCAGGATAAGGCCGAAACTGGCATAAAGCTTCTTCGCAAGGCTGAAATTGGAAAACATGAGGTACGGCTCCCGGAACACAGGCTGATCGCGCTTCGCCGGCAATGCGCACGGCGAGGGGTAATGGCGGTTCGATGTTTAATTGACATCAGTGCTCGGACGCGGCTTGTACAAGAAAAGTTCTCTGTACAAGGGACTTTCATGATTTCCGGTGGCAGGGGTAGCGCCAGTGGCAGTGCGCAAACAGCACAAAGCGGAGGAATGGAATCGGCAGCATGGGAGGTAGGCGCGAACAGTGCGCTGATCGCGCCCGGCGAGTGCGACTACTCACGCGCTCGCCGTGCATACGACCGTTGAATCAGTGCAACAGATCAGCCGGCACCTTGCCGCCATTTTCCGAGACTTTTTTCATCACCTGCTGATGCAGCCAGGTGTTCATCGCGGCCGAGTCATCGGGGGAACCGGTGTAGCCCAGTTCCTGGGCCAGCTCTTTGCGCGACGCGAGGCTGCTGTCCAGACCGAGCAGTTTGAGCAGGTCGACGATCGAGCTGCGCCAGTTCAATGGCTCGGAATGCTGCTTGGCCAGCGTTTCGAGGTGCTGAGCGACATCGACCTGGTTCATCGACGTGGGCGCGGTGCCCTGTGGTGAGTTCGGCGCGGCATCGGCGCTGGTGGGTGGGGACGAAGGGGTGGGTGCTGGGGCAGCATCTGCGGACGGTGCAGCGTGCGAACCCATGCCGAGTTTTTCCAGAATGGAACGGAACAAGCTCATGTCATTCTCCCTGTGTCAAGCTGCCAGCCCATGATGAGCGATGGCTACTTAAGGCTGACCTGCGGCCGGTGCGCAAAGTTTGATCGGTTTCGCTTCAGGGCGACCTGAGGCGCAAGGCCAGTGCCTGATGGCTGTGGGCGGCCTGCGCCGCGCGGGCAGCGTCGGGGTCTGACAGCCGGCAGGCATGCAGCGGCTCAGTCAGGCGCCGAATCGACCTTGATATGGCTCACGCCCAGCAGCTCGGCCTGTTGCACGATGACTTCAGGCGTGGCTTGGGCATCGGGCAGCAGCAGGCTGTTTTCGCTATCGCCAAAGTGCAGCAAGATCAGGTGCATGGCTGCGTCATGCTCGGTGAGCTCGGGTTGCTGCAGTTGCAGCTGATGGCTTTGGGGATGGCCGTTGAGGTGATAGCTGAGGGTGTAGACAGGCATCGGGGTCGCTCCAGAGTGCGTGGGCAGTGAATAACCTGACCCATCAGTCAGCCATTAGTTCGTCAGCATCGACCCGGCGCCTCGGCCCTGTTCAAGCCGGGCAATCAGCCGGTAGCACAGCCATCCGCCAATACCGCAGGCGCCCATCAACCAGCACATCATGCGTGGCGAGCCGTCGAGCAACTGGCTGACCAGCGCGCTGAGCAAAGCGCCGCAGGCAAACTGCAACGACACCGCCAAGCCCACCGCCGCGCCGGCATTACGCTCGAACAGCGCCATCAGCCGGGCGATGCAGTTGGCCCCGACCATGCCACTGCACCCCATGAACACGGCCACCGTGGCGACCAACAGCAGGGGCGCCGGCCAGTTGCCCCAGCCCAGGACCAGCAACACCACACCCGCCCCTGCACCCACCGCGCTGCCCCACCCCAGCAGCACCTGCGGCCCGCGCGTGGGCAGCCAGTGGGCGTTGAGCAGTGTGGCGCCGACGATGGCCAGCAGGTTGACGGCGAAGATCAGGCTGTAGCCCCGCGGCGTGAAACCGAAATGCTCGATGAAGACAAACGCCGATGCGGTGATGAAGCAGAACATCCCACCCACCGAGAGCCCCATGGCCAGGATGTAGCACAACCCCAACGGGTGCCGGAACACGCTCAGGTAATGACCGAACGCTTCGCCCAATGAAGCGATGCGCGCCGCGCGCGGCAGGCTCTCGGGCAGCCTCAGCACGGTCAGCAGCAGACACACCGCGCCGATTCCGGCCAGGGCCACGAAGATTGCCCGCCAGCCCCCAAGCAGCACCAGCCAGGTGCCCATGAACGGCGCGACCAGGGTGGCAAGCATGGCGATCAGGTGCATCAATGACAACACCCGCGCCGCCTCGCTAAGCGGGAACAGGTCCCGCGCGATGGTGCGCGCCAGCACCATGGCGCCGGCGCCGCCCAGCGCCTGGACGAAACGCAGTGCCTGCAACTGCTGCACGTCGCCGACCCAGGCGCAACCCAGGCTCGCGGCGATGTACAGGAACAGACTCGACAACAGCAGCCCGCGCCGACCGTAGCGGTCGGACAACGGCCCGTAGATCAGCATGCCGCTGCACAGCCCGAGCAGAAACAAGCCGACGGTGCGCTGCACGCTGGCAGGATCGGCGTGCAGGTCAGCGGCGATCTGCGGCAAGCTCGGCAGGTAGGTGTCGACGGCCAGGGGCACGCTGGCGGCCAGCATTGCCAGGAGCCAGATCGTGCGGGAGGTGGGCGGTGTGGTCATCGGGATGTCCTGAGGCGCTTGAAGGGCGGCAGCCAGATCGGTGTTCGCGGCTGAACGGAGCACCGGACACGGCCATTTGCAGGCGCAAGAAGGCGCCTTGTTCTTGCGCGCGTGAGGCGGCATTGCCGCCCTGATCCAGGCATTTCGGCACGGCGGCGCAACGACCGCCTGCGCAGGCCTCTACTCGATCCCCAGCCCGGAGGTGGCGTTGCACGATCGCTCAAGAAAACCCGGCCGCACCCACGGGTGCGGCCGGCCGACCAAAACAGGCGTCGTGAGGCAGGTGAGTGTGAAGCGACCAGGCAAGACCGATGACCCCGTACCTGTCTGCCCAGCCACGAGGCGCAGCATAGGCCCAGGTCGAGGCGTGCGGTTATCCCGATTCGGCAACCGCTAACGCACCGTCACGGCTCACGGATTTTTTCAGGTGCTGCCGATTCGGGATATCGACTGCGGTGCGAGGCCGTCCATGATCAGGTGCCGGGCCCTCGGCCAACGCGTGCTGGCCCGTTCACACAACAATAATGCGCAGCCCGGCGCACCCACGCCGAGGCCTGCCCCCGTGTCGACCCAGGAGCTCCTATGTCCCTACCCGCCCTGAGCCTGAAATGGCGCATCACTTTGCTCAGTGGGCTGTGCCTGCTAGCGGTGGTCGTGTCCATCCTGTGCGCGACGCTGTGGCAGAGCCAACGCATTTCCCAAGCACTGAAACAGCAGAGCACAGAGCAGTTCAACCAGCTCGCCACCGCCCGCCTGGACGACAGCGCACGCGCCCAGGCCGGGCGCATGCAGCGGCTGTTCGATGACAGCCGCCTGTATGTGGAGGGCGTTGCCGAACAGCTGCTGCAACTGCAGGCCCAACACGACAGCGGCCTGCTCGGTGCCGAGCCGCTGCGCCGGCAACTGGTCGCCACGACGGCTGCCGCCCTCGCCCGCCGGCCGCAAGTGCTGGGGCTGTATGTGGTGTTCGAGCGCAACGCGCTGGATGGCCAGGACAACGCTTTCATTGAGCAAACGCCCCTGGCCAGCAACAGCACGGGGCGTTTTGCCCTGTACTGGTCCCAGGCCCAGGCCGGCCAGCCACAACAGACGGCGCTCACCGAAGACAACATCCTGCTCAATAACGCCCCGCCCGGCAGCGAGCCGGAAAACAACTGGTACCTGTGCCCGGCCAGCAGTGGCAAGGCTTGCGTCATCGAGCCCTATGCCGTCGAGGTCGAAGGCCAGAACACCCTGATGAGCAGCGTTGCCGTGCCGATGATGAAAAACGGCAAGGTGATCGGCGTGATTGGCGTCGACATCCGCATGAGCACCCTGCAGACCCTCACCGGTGAGCTGCAGCGCCAACTCTACGACGCTCAGGCGACGGTCAGCCTGACCTCGGCCACGGGTCTGCCGGTGGCCAAGGTGCTGGGCAGCGATGTGCAGCCTCAAGCGCAGGTCAACACGCCGTTCACGCCGATCGACGGCGCCCGCCCGTGGAGCTTGCAGGTGCAGGTGCCGCAGCCGCTGCTGCTGGCCCCGGCGCTGCAACTGCAAGCAGACTTCGACCAGGCCAGCCGCGAGGCGACCTGGCGCAGCCTGGGCTGGGGCGCGGGTTGTGCGTTGCTCGGGCTGCTGATTCTGGGCTGGGCGGCACGCAGCGCGACACGCCCCTTGCTGCACGTCGCCGATGCGCTGGACCGCGTGGTCGATGGCGACGGCGACCTGACCCAACGCCTGCCGCCGCTGCGCGCCGCGGAGCCCGCGCGCCTGACCGACGGCTTCAACCGTTTCCTGGAAAAACTCCAGCCGCTGCTGCATACCGCCCAGGACGCGGCCAGCGAGACCCGCGCCTGCGCCAGCCGCTCGGCCGAAATCACCCGCGCGGTCGACAGCGACATGTTCCAGCAGCACGGCCAGGTCGAACAGACCGCCACTGCCCTGGTGCAAATGGGCGCCAGCGCCGAAGAGATCGCCCGCAACGCCGCCCAGGCCGCCGAGGCCACGCGCAGCGCCGAGCACGCCACGCAGGCAGGGCTGGCGCAGTTCCAGACCACCCGCGATGGCATCGGCGCCCTCGATGACACCCTCGGCGAAACCTTGTCGCGCCTGCAGGCGTTGGCCAACAGCGGCGCGCAGATCAACCAGGTGCTCGACGTGATCAGCACCCTTGCGCAAAAAACCAACCTGCTGGCCCTCAACGCGGCCATCGAGGCCGCGCGGGCCGGGGAGCATGGCCGCGGCTTCGCCGTGGTGGCCGATGAAGTGCGCCACTTGGCCAGTAGCACCCAGGCCTCCACCCGCGAGATCCGCGAGGTGGTCGAGCGCCTGCACAGCCTGACCGAAAACGCCATGAGCGGCATGCTCGACAGCCGCGGCAAGGCCGAGCACGTGGTCGAGCAGATCGGTCACAGCCACGCCAGCCTGCAGACCATCCGCCACTCGGTCGACACCCTGCATGCGATGAACCAACAGATCGCCTCGGCCACCACCCAGCAACACGGCGTGATCGACGACATGGCCCAACGCATGACGGAAATCCGCAGCATCAGCCAGCGCCTGACCGAGCGCATGGCCGCCTCCAACGACGTCAGCCGCACGCTCGACACCCTGGCCGAAAATCAACGCACCCTGCTGGCGCAGTTCCGCACCTGAGGCGGCCAAGGTTGGCCGACCACGCGCCGTGCTGGCTCTCGGGATCAAGCCCGAGCAGGCGCCCGGGCGTTCAGCCCCGATGGCCAGAACGCCGAGCACTGACCAGAGACGCACTTGGTCACGTGCAACCTGATGCAGGTTGCGAACACGTCGGACCGCGCTGTCGAGCGCTGGTCGTCACGCCAGAGCACGACCTGCAGCGCTGTAGAGCAACGCTAGCGGCTCACTGTCCGGCACACGCCGCCACGATGCGCGCGGCCGGGCGTTGCCACGCTGCCGCTCAACCGGCCCTGCGCCGCGTCGTCGACGGGTACTCGGCAAACAGCGCGCGGTAATGCGTGGCGAAATGGCTCAAGTGAAAAAAGCCCATGCGCCCCGCCACCTCGCTGACCGTGCACTGCTCGGCGCTGCTGGCCAGCAGTGCGCGGCGCACGGCGTTCAGGCGCAGGTTGCGCAGGTACTCCACCGGGCGCAGGCCGGTGACCTGCTGGAAGCTGTACTGCAAGGTCCGCCGGCTCACGCGCAGCTGGCCGCACAGGTCGAGAATGCTCAGCAGTTGCTCGGGCTGTTGTTGCACCAGCTCCTGGCTGCGGCGCACCAGGTACGCACTGACGGCGAGGTTGGCGCGACGGCTGCGCACTTCGTCGTCAGCGTGCTGGAACAGGTCGAGAAAGGCTTCCAGCAGGCTGGATTCGAAGCAGTGCTCGGAAAGGGGTCCGGCGCCAGGCGCCGGACTGTCGATCAAGGCGGTAACGCGCGCGCGTAGCCGGGCCAGCGCCGCAGGTTCGACCGCCACCTGCGAAGCGGTCTGCAAGCGCTTGAGCTGCGCCGCGCTCAGCTCGCGTGCGGCGTGCCGGGCGAAGCGCTCGGTGTCGAGGTTGGCGGCCAGCATATGCAGGCCTTCCGGCGCGTGCACCACGAATTCTTCACCGCCACGCAGCAACGCCACCGCGCAGGCCGCCACCGCATGGCCCTGCACCACCGGCAGGGCACCGCTGGGCAGCACCACGGCGATGCACAGACGGTCTGGCGGGGCGCAACCCTGCTGCACTACGCGCTTGTCGAGCGACTCGCGAAACACCTGAAAGCGCGTGCCGCACACCTGCGCCAGCTCGCTGGTCAACGGGCCGCGACCCATCTGTGCATACACCTGGTTCCATCCGGCGATGGACCCGGCGTGCTGTTGCGAATCGGTAAAGCAGCGGGTTTCAGCAAACATGGGCGAGCCCTCTGTGGCAGAACCAAAAGTGGCCGATACCGGCGGCGGGTGACGCCGGCGCGGTCGGCCCGATGCAGGAGAGATCGACGACGGCGTCGCGCAGGCAGGTCGGTGCATCGTCAGGGCTTGGCCGCCGCCACCGTCTGGCACCAAGCGGCGCCCCACCGACTCGATGCAGCGCCACCGCCCCCCGCATCGATGGCCTTCAGGCTGGCAGCACCTTGAGCAGCAACGTGGTGCCCAGCGCCTCGAAGCGGTATTCGCGCGCCGTCATGTCCAGCGGCGCCAACAGCGCGCCGCTGAGGATCACCTGGCCGCGCCGCAGCGTGTGCCCATCGGCCAGCAAGCGGCGTAGCAGCCAGCGCAGATTGACCAGCGGCGGGTCTTCGCGGGTGCCGAGGCGGCCTTGGCCCAACAGCGCACTGTCGCCATACAGCACATAGCTCAGTTGCTCGGCGCGACGGGCATCGAACACCTGCCACGGGCCGAGGCACCAGCCCGCCGCCGCCGCGTTGTCGGCCAGAAAGGCACCCGCATCGAAGCGCCAGCCTTGCCAGCGGCAGTCGGCCACCTCATAGGCCAGCGCCATCGATTGCACCGCGCTGAGCAGGTCATCGTCACTGTGACAACCCGCTGAAAGATCGCGGCCCAGGCGCAGGGCCAGTTCGATTTCCAGCTTGGGCTGGATGAAGCGGCTCAGCGCCAAGCCAGCGTCCGCTTCGATCTCCATCGCATCGGTCAGTGCGCCGTACACCGGCTCGCTCAAGCCAAAGCGCTCGAACGCCGCACGCGACGCGAAGGCGACCTTCCAGCCCAGCAGCCGCTCGCCGCGCTCAACGCGCTGCGCCAGCCCTTCGCGTTGCAGCTGGTAGCCCTGCGCTGCGCTCAGCGCCGGGCTGTCCGGCGAGGCCATCGGTGCCAGCGGCGTACGGGTCAGCTCGGCATGCTGCAGTTGCTCGACCAGCCCGTTCAAGACAGCTGCGCCTGCAACTTGCCCAGCACCGACTCCAGCCGTTGCGGCGTGGTGATCGCGGCAACGAAACGGTCCGGACGGATCACCACGATGCAATCGCGCACGTTGCTGAACCACTGGCCCAGGCGGTTGTAGAGGTCCTCCACGCTGATCGCGCCGTCAGCCTGCAACGGCTGGTTGCGCCCCGGCCCGCTGCGCGAGCGGTTGATCTGAATGAAGCGGGTGTCCCACTGCGCCCAATAGTCGCGGGTCGCCGCCGACAGCCCCTGCACCGGGTTGACCCGGTAGCCAAGCACCGCAAACGACTGCCCCAGCACCGTGTCCAGACGCACCCGCTCGCCGTCGGCCGTTTCCACATCTGGCTGAATGAACAACTGGCCGACCAGATCGTCTTCGCGCAGCTCGGCGCGCTCGTGGAAGACCAGGCCCTGGGTGATGGTGGCCTTGGGCTTGAACTTGAACTCCAGCAGGTGCGAGCGCAGGTTGTCGACGCTGTTCACCGCCTGGAACAGCCAGTCGCGCACGCCGGCCATCAAGGGGTTGGTCAGGCCCAGCACGGCGCCCATGTTGTCGGCCAGGGCGATCAAGTCGGTGGCGTGGCCACGGCGTTCCTGGTCGTAGCTCTGCAGGATGCGCGGCGAAGCCTTGCCCTGCAGGATGGCGGCGAGCTTCCAGCACACGTTGGCGACGTCGCGCAGCCCGGAATTGAGGCCCTGCCCGGCCCAGGGCGGCGAGATGTGCGCGGCATCGCCGATCAGCACAGCGCGGCCTTCGACGAAGCGCTGCGCCACTCGCGAATTGTGGGTATAGGCGCGGATGCGCACGATCTCCAGCTCGTCCACGGCATCGCCGATGTGGCCATGGATCAGCCGGCGGATGGTGGCTTCTTCGCACATCGCCGCTTCGTTTTCGCCTTCGAGCAGCATGAACTCCCAGCGCCGCTGCTGGTACGGCAAGTAGATGCACACGAAGGGGCGCTGCGGGTCGGCGTGCAGCGCCGTGAACGGCGCATCGAGTGAATCGTGGCGCGTGTCGACCACCACCCACTTGCGCGGGTGGGTCAGGCCTTGCAGATCGATGCCCAGTTGCTTGCGCACCCCGGAGCGGCCGCCGTCGGCGCCGATCAGGTAGTCCGCCTGCAGTTCATAGACCTCACCCTCGGCACCGCGCACCTGCAGCGTCACGCCGTCGGCGTTCTGCTCCAGCGCCAGCATCTCGTGGCCCTGGCGCAGCTCGATGTCCGGGTGGCGCGGCAAGGCGTCACGCAGGGTTGCTTCGAGCAGTTGCTGCATGAATATGTTGCGCATCGGCCAGCCATAAGGCGCGACCGTCGGCTTGACCTCGGCAAAGCACACGCCGCGGGCGTTGTAGTAGCGCAGCGGAACGTCGCAGATCATGTCGCGCACGGCCTGGTCGGCCAGGCCGATGCCCTGCAGCACGCGCAGCGCCTCATCGTCCATGCCCACGGCACGCGGGTACGGCAGGATGCCCTCGGCCAGCTCCAGTACCACGCACTCGATGCCATACACGCCCATGTAATGGGCCGCGGCGATGCCGTTCGGGCCACCGCCGACGATTGCAACTTGGGTTCTGTCGCGTTTCATGTCACTCACCGCTCGTTATTGTTCTGAGGCCAGATGAAGGCTTGCGAGAAACTCCTTCACCACACGGTTGAAGCGCGCGCCCTGCTCGTCATGCACATAGTGGCTGGCGTCATCGACCTGGGCGACTTGAATGTGCGCATTGCGCTGTTGCATGGCCGCCAGCGTTTCAGGCGGCAGAAAGTCCGAGCGCCCGCCGCGAATGAACAGCGTCGGGCAGTCCAGAGCCTCGACTGCCGGCCACAGGTCCGTCGCAGTGATGCTCAGGCGCGCCTGGGCGATGCCTTGCTGGTCGTGGCGCCAGACGATGCCGTCGTCGCTGGCGCGCATCGAGTGGCGCAGCCGCGAGGCCAGCGCCTCGGCCGACAAGCCTGGTCGTGAACCCCGCCAGAACGCCTCGGCCGCCGGCCAGTCGGCGAACAGCAGCGGCGTACCGGCCATTTCCCGACGAATCCGCGCGGCCCCCTCGCCCTGGCTGGAGGAACCCGGTCCGATGTCCTCGATCACCAGGGCACGCACCCGGCCCGGGTTGCGTCGCACGTATTCCAGGGCGTTGGCGCCGCCCAGGGAGTGGCCGATGAGCACGAAGCGCTCGAGGTCCAGGTGGCTGACCAGGTCTTCGAGGTCATCGACATACACCTCGGTGCGATAGCTGTCGCTCGGCGCCCAGGCGCTGGCGCCGCGCCCGCGCTGGTCGAGCGCGATGCAGTCATAGCCTGGGCCCAGGGCCGCGGCCAGGCTGTCCCAGGTCTGCGCGTAGGCGCGCAGGCCGTGCAGCATCAGCACGGGTATGCCCTGCGCATTGGCGTGGTGCAGGTAGTGCAGGCGCAGGCCTGTGCGGGTGTGGAAAAAACCGCTGACGACGCTCATGGACGGGCTCCTTGTACAGGCCAGGTCAGACCAGGCCGTTTTCGCCTTGGACATCCGCCCCCGCCAGCCCGCCCAAACGCGCGTGCAGGCGGCCACGGGTGGCGAAGGCCCAGATGATGATCACTTCGTCAGGTGCCGGGCCGTCGCCGAAGGTCAGCGACAGGGTGTCGTAGTGCGAACGCACGTACAGCGCGTCCTTGTGCGCCAGCGGTACGTCGATGGTCGCGCCCGGCGCGCCGCGTTTGCCGGTCGACGGCACCCACGACTTGCCGCCGCCCAGGGCCACGCGTACCGGATCGGCGGCAGGGTTGGTGAGAAACGCGTTGCCGTGCTCGTACTCGCCCTGGCTGCCCACCAGGCAGGCCTTGCCATAGCTTTCGATCGGGCGCCCGGCGGCCAGCGCCTGGATGCGCTCACCAAAGGCGCGGCCCAACTGGGGCGAGGGTCCGATCAGCTCGGCCAGGCTCTCACTGAAGCGCCCGGCGTAAGGGTTGTGGATCACGGCGGCCACGGCGTATTTGAACAGAGGCTCGCCGTCGGCCAGTTGACCGGACTCGTTGGCCAGGGTTTCTTCGACGAAGCTGTGCCATTTGCGAATGTGGTAGCCGGCGAAATTGGTCGGTTTCATCTGAGCGGTCCTTGTCACAGGGGGTCGAGGGTGAAGGGTCGGCTCGGCGCGCCAGCGGCATTGAAGCGGGCCTTGGCCTGGGCGTCGTCGTGCTCGGTTTCGAGGAAGAATTCCAGGCGGTTGCCGTCCGGGTCGTTGAAGTACAAGCCGTTGCCGATCTCGTGGTCGGTGAGCTTGACGATCTCCACACCCTTGGCCAGCAACATGCCGTACAGCTGACGCAGGGTGGTCAGGTCACCCGCAATCTCCAGGCCGTAGTGCTGCAAGCCCAGGCCGCCCTGCTGGGCGCCGGGTTCAGCCTGGATCAGGGCGATGTCGTGGTGCTTGTCGCCAAAGGCCATCATCACCCAGGCCGGGCCACGGGCGCTTTCGTGCATGCCCAGCACGTCGGCGTACCAGTGCCCCGAAGCCTCCGGGTCGCTGACGAACAGCGAGATGTGCGTACGAACGATTTCGACTTTCATGCTGCGACCTCCGCTACCCGATGACCGACTGGTGCCCGGCCTTGATCTGCGCCACGGCGGGCGTCCAGGCCACATCAGCGATCTCGCTGAATTCACGCCAGTGCTTGTGCCAGCTGTCGCCGCCATTTTCCGAGGTAAAGAGGTGGCCATACTTGGTGCCGGCGACCATCTGCTGGGGGTTGTCGGGGTTGAAAGCGATGGCCCACACGCACGAGTTGGGCTGCTGCGGCAGCGGCAGCACCTCCCAGGTTTGCGCGGCATCGCGCGAGATCAGCACCTTGCTGGTGGTGCCCGGGGTGCCGTCGGAAATGCTCAGGTACAGCGTGCTCTGGCTGCCCGGTGGCGCCGTCATGACCCGCACGTAATAAAGGCCGAAAGCGTGCTTGGCGATGATCCCGGTCCAGGTCCGGCCCTCATCGAGGCTGCGGTACACGGCGTTGACGCAGACCACGACGATGACTTTCTCACCGTGGTTGGGCAGCACCAGGATGTTGTGCACGTCGGAATTGAAATCCCACAACAGGCGGTCGTCGAGGCGCTCGAAGCTGTCGCCGCCGTCGCGGCTGTGGAACAGCCCCCCCTCCTCCAGGCCGAACCAGACCTGGTTACGGTCGGTGGGGTCGTAGGCGAAGGCCAGCAGCCGCGGACGGTTCACGCCGTCGCAGAACTCCGGAATCTCGACCGGCACGCGGAACCAGCTTTCGCCGCCGTCGAGGGTCCGCCACAGCACGGCCCGGGACGGTGCGCCGGTGCCGACGAAGATGCGCCGGGCATCCTGTGGGTCGACCGCCACCTTCCAGACGGTCTGGCCGTTGAACGGCGAGTCGACCCGCAGCCAGGTGCCGCCGGTGTCGTGGCTGACGCACAGGCCAACGTCGGCGCCGACGTAGAGGGTGTCCGGCACCTGCGGGCTGAAGCTCAGCGAACGGGTGATGGCGTCGAATTCGATCGCCTGGTGCTTGACCCCCAGGCGATGCCAGGTGCGGCCTTCGTCGGCGCTGCGGATCACCGCCTGGCCGACGGTGGAAACCAGCAAGGTTCCAGTGCTCATGCTCTGTACTCCTCGAATAGGAAGGCGCGGCTCAGATGTAGATGCCGCGGGTCAAGCCGCCGTCGATGCCGATGGACTCGCCGGTGATGGCGCCAGCCTTGGGCGAGGCCAGAAAGCCGATCAGCCAGCCCATTTCCATCGGCTGCAAGGTGCGGCGGATCGGCGTGGCGGCGATGTAGGCCTGCTCGACCTGCTGCGGGGTCTTGTTCTGCTTCACGCCTTCGCGCTCGTACAGTTCCTGGATGTGCGGGGTGTCGACCACGCCTGGGTGAATCAGGTTGACGGTGATGCCGTCGGCGCCGAGCTGGTCGGAGAGGGTCTTGGTCATGTGCGCGATGGCCAGGTTGCGCATGCCCGACAACACCTTGCTGGCGCGCCCGGTAAGGCCGCCGATGTTGATGATGCGACCGAAACCGCCGGCTTTCATGTGCGGGGTCACGGCCTTGGCGCAACGGAAGTAGCCGATCACCTTGGTGTTGAGGTCGGCCAATAGCTCATCGTCGCCGGCGTGTTCGATGTCGTTGCGCACTACCCCGGAAGGCGCGGCGGCGCCGTTGACCAGGATGTCGATACGGCCAAAATGCTCATGGGCCTGCCGGACCATGGTGTTGACTGCGGCCATGTCGTTGGTGTCGCAGTACAGCGGCAGCACTTCATTGCCGGTCTCGCCGGTGATCTGGGCGGCGGCCTCTTCCAGGTAGCTCATGCGCCGGGCGCAGATCACGACCTTGCAGCCTTCCTGGGACAGAAAACGCGCCACTTCCTTGCCGATACCCATGCCGCCGCCGGTAACGATGGCCACGCGGTCTTGCAGTTGCAGATCCATGTTGAATCCTCGTGTGTAGTGTTGTTGTCAGGCGAGGTCGACGAACACGCTTTTGGTTTCGGTGTAGGCGTCGATGACGTGCTTGCTCATTTCCCGGCCCCAGCCGGACTGCTTGTAGCCGCCGAAGGGCGATGCGGGATCGACCACGTTCCAGCAGTTGATCCAGACCGAGCCGGCTTTGAGCTGTGCGGCCAACTGGTGCGCGGCGCGCAGGTCGTTCGTCCACAGCCCGGCGGCCAGGCCATAAGGCGAATCGTTGGCACGGGCCACCAGCTCTTCGGGCTCCGACCAGCTCATCACGGTCAGCACCGGGCCGAAGATCTCTTCGCGGGCCACGCAACTGCGTTCCTGCCGATCGAGGAACACGCTCGGCTCGATGAAGTGACCGCGCTCCAGGTGCGCCGGGCGCTGGCCGCCGCAGATCAGCTCGGCGCCATCGGCCAGGCCGCGTTGCAGGTAACCGCTGACGGTGTCGAGCTGGCGCTGCGAGACCAGCGGGCCGAGCGTGCTGGCCGGGTCCAGACCCGGACCGACCACATGCGCCGTGGCGTGGCGGCGCAGCTCGTCGAGCACGTCATCGAGCAGCGATTGGTGGACATACAGGCGCGAGGCGGCGGTGCACACCTGGCCCTGGTTGTAGAAGATGCCGTCGGCCGCGCCCTTGGCGGCGCGTTTGACGTCGGCGTCGGCCAGGATGATGTTCGGCGACTTGCCGCCCAACTCCAGCGAGACTTTCTTCATGTTGCCGGTGGCGGCCTGGGCGATCAGTTTGCCGACCTGGGTCGAGCCGGTGAAGGCGATCTTGTCGACGTCCGGGTGCTCGGCCAGCGGCGCACCGACGCGCTGGCCTTGCCCGGTGATCAGGTTGACCACCCCGGGCGGCACGCCGGCGGCTTCGATCAACTGCACCAGGCGAATGGCGATCAGCGGGGTCTGCTCGGCAGGCTTGAGCACCGCCGTGCAGCCGGTGGCGAGCACCGGGCCGAGCTTCCACACGCACATGTTCAGCGGGAAGTTCCACGGCACGATCAGTGCGCACACCCCCACCGGCTCGCGCAGGGTGTAGTTGAGCATCGGGTGGCCACTGGCCGGCGACACCGGCAGCGTGCTGCCCTCGATCTTGGTCGGCCAGCCGGCGAAGTAGCGCATGATGCTGACCGCGCTGGCCACTTCGCCCCGGGCCATGCCCAGCGGTTTGCCGTTTTCCAGGGTGATCAGTTGCGCCAGGCCCTCGGCCTCGGCTTCCATGAGGTCGGCCAGGCGCAGCAGCAGTCCCCCGCGCCGGGCCGGCGAATACTGCCGCCACGGGCCTTCGAAGGCGGCGCGGGCAGCCGCCACGGCGTCGTCGACATCCGCGCTGCCGGCCTGGGCGACGTCACTGATGACGCGCTGCTCAGCGGGGTTTTCCACCTCGAAACGCTCGCCGCTGCGCGCGTCTTGCCAGCTGCCGCCAATGAACAGCTGGCCGGGGCGGTCCAGAAACGCGTGAAGCTCGGGCACAAGTTGCACGGTGCTCATGGTCAGTTCCTCAGAGGGACATTTCGATCAGGAAGGGCCCACGCGAGGCCTTGGCCTGGCTCAGGGCGCGGTGCAGTTCGCCATTGTTCGTCACCGTGCAGGCCGGCACACCGTAGCCTTGGGCCAAGGCTTTCCAGTCCACCCGTGGGCGGTCGAGCTCGGTCAGGGCCAGGGCCTGCGGGCCGAACTCGGTGACGCCAAAGCGGCGCAGCTCGTTCTGCAAGATGGCGTAGCGATGGTTGGCGGCGATCAGAATCACCACCGGCAGTTGTTCGCGGGCGATGCTCCAGAGCGTCTGGATGGTGTACTGCGCGCTGCCGTCCGATTGCAGGCAGAACACCGGGGTGCCGGGCTCGGCCAGGGCGGCGCCGAAGCCGACCGGCAGGCCCTGGCCGATGGCACCGCCGGTGTTGGTCATCACGCGGTGGCGCTCGGCGCGGGCAGAAGCGGTGAAGAACGGGTAGCCGCAGGTGCCGCCTTCCACCGAGACGATGCTGCCCGCGGGCAAGGCCGCCGCCAGCACGCTGCCGATCGAGTGCGGGGTCAGCGCGTCGGCATCGGCCGGCAAGGTGATGCTCATGGGCGCGGGCTCGCAGGCGGGTGCGTCGAGTGCTTCTGCCAATGCTGCCAGGGCACCGCTGACGTCATCGCCGACCTCGGCCAGGGGCAGTAGGCGATCGGTTTCAGCCAAGCGCGAGGCGATGCCTTCATAGCCGAAATAGCTGATGGGTTCCGGTACGCCGGCGCAGACCACGCGGTCGTAGTGGGCCAGCTCGGCGATCGCGACTTCGGGGAAGTACGGCAGGCGGTCGAGGTCTGGCAGGCCACCCCCTCGAAGGCTCAGGCGCGGGAAGGTTTCGGCGAACAGCTTCACGCCGGGCAGTTGCGCCAGGCGCCCCGCTGCCAGCAGCCCGGCTTCGCTCAGGCCTTCGTCGCCGACGATGAACACCAGGCGCTGGCCATTGCGCAGCGCCGTGGCCACTGCCTCGACCCGCTGGCCGTCGAAGCGCCGGCGTGGCGCCTGCACGGTGGGCAAGGTGGCGGTGTGGCTGACCTCATGGGCTTGAAGGTCCATCGGCAAAATCAAGCTGGCGATCTGCCCGGCGGGCTGCCAGGCGGCGCGCACCGCACTGTGCAGGTCTTCGCCCAGGGCATTGGCGCTGCGCGAGGTGCGCACCCAGCCCGAGACTGTGCCGGCCAGGGCGTTGATGTCGCTGGCCAGCGGCGGATCGTAGTTGACGTGCCAGGCGGCGTGGTCACCGATCACGTTGACGATCGGCGTGTTGGCCCGGCGAGCGTTGTGCAAGTTGGCGATGCCGTTGGCAAAGCCTGGGCCCAGGTGCGTCAACGTCATGGCTGGACGCCCTTTGATGCGGCCGTAGCCATCAGCAGCGCCGGTGCACACCCCTTCGAACAATGACAGCACCGGTTTGAGCGAAGACTCACCGGCCAGCGCCGCCACCAGTGGAATTTCCGTGGTGCCGGGATTGGCGAAGCAGTACTCGATCCCACTGGCTACCGCCGCCTTCACCAACCATTGCGCGCCATTCATGTTCAACCCCTTCCACGTGCTGCCGTTTCAGATGGAGAGATTTATCACATAGAAAAAGGATCTCAACAAGCGATTATTTGTATTATTTCTCTTATTTTGAGATTTATGTAATTTATCTAGCGCCAGCACCCGACTCCGAACGCTGTTTTTCTCACCCTGAATGCACTAAGCTTCGCGCTACAGGCACGCGCCATCACGGCAGTGTGCTGCCCCTTCCGTAGCGACCTTTCTGTATCAACCCGTTGGAGCAAGATGAGCAGCCTGAGCAAGATGCTGAGCGTGCTGGACCTATTCAGCCCGGACACCCTGAAGATCGACCCCGACGCCATCGCCGAGCGCATGGGCCTGTCGCGGGCCACGGTGTACCGCTACGTCAAAGATTTATGTGAGGCGGGGCTGCTGGTGCGCGTCGATGCCGGCAGTTATGGGCTGGGGCCGCGGATCATCGAACTGGACTGGATGATGCGTCAGTACGACCCGATCCTGATCGCCGGGCGCGAGCTGATGCATGGGTTGTCTGAGGAAACCGGGCTGGCGGTGTTCGCCAGCGTGTTCTATGACGGGCGCATCATCAATACCTACATCGCCGAACCCAGCGACACCTACCGCTTCGCCTTCGGTCGTGGGCAGCCGCTGCCGTTCTTTCGCGGCGCGCAGTCCAAGGTGCTGATCGCCTACCAGAAAGGCCGGCGCCTGCAGCGGTTGTTCGATGAGCAGATGGCCAACGAGAACGATGCCCCGTACGACTGGGACAGCTTTGCCAAGGCGGCCAAGAAGATTCGCAAGGACGGCTTCTGCGTCACCCACGATGAGCTGAACCTGGGCCTGACGGGCATCGCCGCCCCGATCTTTGCCGCGGGCAGCGATGACATCCTGGGCAGCCTGGCGGCAGTCGGCACGCGGGAAAACTTCCAGTTGCTGCGTCAGGACGCGGTCACCGCGCGAGTGATGCAGACGGCGCAGAAGATCGCGGCCAACCTGGCGTAGGACGTGTTGCGGTGCAGGCTTGGTTTGGTCCGTTCACCACAGGCCTTGCTGAAATGATTTCAATCCCCTGAGGGAGCGGCCGCTGCGGCGCTCCCACAGCAAGCCGGTACGTCTCAGGCAACACGCAATCCTGTTGAAGCGCGTTCAGTCGCGAGGGGCGGCGCAGCCGGCCCCAGGCGGGCCGTCCCTGCGGGGCTCAGAACGGCACTGCCACCACCAACTGCGTATAGACGTTGGTGCCGTTGCCATTGACCTGGTTACCACCGCTCTGGGCATCGCGGTCCGGTTTGTACAAACCCACCAGCGGCGTGACGATCAGGTGCTCGTTAACCGCCCATTCCACGTACAGGTCCAGCTCGCGGGCGCTGAGGTCCAGGGCGGAAGCGGTGCTGACGCTGTTGATGTCGTAGTACAGCGCGCCGAGGGTGACGTTGGGCAAGGGGTTGGCCTTCAGACCCACATGGTGAATGGCGGCGTTGGTGGCGAACGGCCCGGAATAGTTGGCCGCCACCTCACCCTGGAACCACGTGCCGTAGCCGGTACTCTGGCCGGTGAAGAGCAGGTCCCAGTCCTTCGAATAACGTGAATAGCGGTAGCTGACCGAGGGCGTCCATGGCGCGCTGGAGAAGCTGTACGCCGCCTCGCCGTACCAGGCCGTGCGCTCGCTGCCACTGCGCGGGTGCTGGCGGGCGTACTCGAAGGCGAACGTAGTGTCTGGGACGCCGAGGCTGCCCTCGCCGCGCAGGCTGTACACGTTCATGCCGTCGCGCTGGCGCTGGAAGTCGCTGGCCCAGCGGTCGTCGACATCCAGGCCATGGATGTAGGTGACGCCCAGGGTGCCGAGCGCGTGGGTGTAATCGAGGGTGCCGGCGGCCATTTCGGTATTGGCCTGGGCGCGGTTATCGGATTTGAGCCACACCGCACTGCCGTGCAAACCGTCCGTGCCACCCAGGCGAATGACCGCAGTGCGGTCGAAGGCGTGGCGTGCGGCCAGGTAATAGGCACCGCCCCGGTTCAGCGCGCCATCGGCCGGGCCTTGGCCGAGGTTGGCGCCGTCGTCGTTGATCAGAAAACCGCGGCCCAGGCGGACCTGCTGGCGGCCGGCGGACACGTCCACGCCATCCTTGCCCAACACCGGGAACAACTCCCCGGAGCGCCAGCCAAGGTACGCATCCTCGATCTTGGTGGTGCGCTCGGCACCGGTGCTGTTGCCCCCTGGGTCGCCATCGCCCCAGGTGCCTGAACTGACCAGCGCAAACGCCCCATAGGCGGTGCCAGCGTCGCGCAGGCGGTAATCGCCACCCAGGCCGTACTTGACGAAGCCTTCGCGCCAGGTCGAGCCGCCGGTGGTGCCATCATAGTTCTTGCGGCTGTTGAACAGCCCGTACACCGCCAGCACATCGGCGTTGAGATGGGCGTCGTCATCGCTGTACAGCTCGATGGCCTGGGCCGGTACGCCGAGGCCGACGGCCAGGGTCAGGGCCAGGCCGTGGCGGGCGGTCTTGGTGATCAGAGTCGGGGTCATGCAAGTGCTCCTGGGTGCCTTGGCGGCATTCTTATGGGTACAGGTGAAGGGTCAGCGACACCGGTCGCTGATCGGGAAACAATGACCCTCGCGCCGCAGGGCGCAAGGACAGCCGCTCCACCCACCCGAGTTGCCGGTAACGCGGGTGGGCAGATCGGCATGGGCTCAGGCGCTCTCGGTCTTGCGCACGAACAACAACTGCTGGCCGGTGAACTCCAGCAGCCCCTCGACGCCGAACTCCATACCAAAGCCCGACATCTTGCTGCCCCCGAAGGGGGTGTTGGGCTGAATCTGCGCATGGCAATTGACCCACGCCACGCCGCTTTCCAGGCGCGACGCCAGGCTCTGCGCCTGTTCCAGATCAGTGCCCCACACAGACCCGCCCAGGCCCATGCTGCTGCGGTTGGCACGGGCCAGCACCTCCTCGATGTCGTGGTAGGCGATCACCGGCAGCACCGGGCCGAACTGTTCTTCGTCGACCAGGCGGTGGCCGTCAGTGACATCCGCGACGATGGTTGGCGGGTAGAAATACCCTTCACGGGCCAGCCGCGCACCGCCGCACAGCACGCTGGCACCGCGCTGGCGGGCGTCTTCGACCAGCTCATGCACCAGTTCCAGCTGCTCCATGTTCTGTACCGGGCCGAAGGTCACGCCCGGCTGCAGGCCATCGCCGAGCACTTCACGCGCCGCGCGCGCGGCCAGGGCGGCGGTGAAGGCCGCGTATTGCGATTCGTGCACGTACAGGCGTTTGAGCGCAGCGCAGGTCTGGCCCATGTTCAGGAAGGCGGCATCGAAGATGTCGTCTACCACCGACTCCAACGGCGTGCCGGGCAAGACGATGGCCGCGTCGTTGCCGCCCAGCTCCAGCGTCAGGCGCTTGAGGTTGCTGGCCGCGCCGCGCATCACGCTCTGTCCGGTCGGGGTGGAGCCGGTGAAGACGATCTTGTCGATGCCGGGATGGGTGGTGATGGCGCTGCCAAATCCCTTCTCGCCGGTAACGATGTTGATCACCCCCGGCGGCAGGTGGCGGTCGAGGATCTGCACCAGGCGCAAGGTACTCAGCGGGGTCAGGCTCGACGGCTTGCTGACCACGCAGTTTCCCGCGCGCAGGGCCGGGATGATGTGCCACACGGCGATCATCAGCGGCCAGTTCCACGGCGTGATCGAGGCCACCACACCCAGCGGCTTGCGGTGTAGCTCGATGCGTTGCTGCGGCGTTTCCTCGATCAGCTCGACGGGGATCTTCAGCTCGGCGTTGTAGCGCATCCAGGCCACGGCGCCCATTACTTCGGACATGGCCAGGGCCATGGGCTTGCCCTGCTCCTGGACGATCAGCCGGGCGATCTCTTCAGCTTCGCGTTGAAGGTCATCGGCGGCGAGCTGCAGGCAACTGCGGCGGGTGCTGGCGCTGCTCAGGCGCCAGCTGGCGAAGGCGGCGCGGGCAGCGCTGACGGCATCGTCGAGCTGCTCCAGCGAGCCTGCCGGGCAGCGGGCAAAAGCGGCGCCCGTGGCCGGGTTGAGGACTGCGAAGTCACCGGCCTGGCCAGCCACCTGGGCGCCGTCGATGACTAAGTGGAAGGTCTGCATAGGGTCATTTCCTTGGCTGAGACGGCGCACCGTGCGCCACCACCGGTGAGAGAAGCGTCAGAGTTTGTGGCTGCCGAGGGCGTCGAAACGCTGCGGATGCTTGCGGCGCAGGCGCCGGGCCAGTAGCGCGCCGCCGAGCAGGGCCGCTGGGATCACCGCGCAGAGGGTGTACGACAGCCCCCTGCTGGCCCCGGTCAGCACGTCGAAGTGCAGCACCGCCACGCTCAGCACACCCAGCAAGGCGAGCATGGCGAAGCCCGGCAACAGGCACCGGCGCAACCAGCCCAGGCGCAGCTCGGGCTGGCGACGGAAGTACATCAGCACTGCGGCGGAAGTCATCGCCATCAACAGGATCACGCACAGCGTGGCGAGGCTGGAGAACCACGCGAACAGCTGCAGAATCGGGTCAGCGCCCATGGCGGCGAAGATCATCACCACCACGGCCGCGATCAGGCTTTGCAGGGCCGAGCCCATGTGCGGGCTCTGGTGCACCCGGTGGGTAGTGCCCAACTGGCGCGGCAACAGGCCATCGCGGGCAATGGCGAAGAAGTACCGCGCGGCGGCGTTGTGGAAGGCCAGCAGGCCTGCGTAGATGCTGACCATGAACAGGACGCGGATCACCTGGGTCAGTTGCGGGCCTACATAGTGGTCGGACAGGCCGTAGAGCAGCGTGGTCGGGTCTTGCAGGGCTTGCAGGGTGGGCACGATCTTGTCGCTGCCCACGCCCACCACGATGGCCCACACCGACAGCGTGTAGAACACTCCGATCAGCAGCACCGAGGCGTAGGTGGCAATGGGAATGGTGCGTTTCGGGTCCTTGGCTTCTTCACCGTAGATGGTGGTGGCCTCGAAGCCGATGAACGCCGCGAAGCAGAACAGCAAGCCAATGGAGGGCGTACCACTGCCGATGTTGCGCGGCTCGAAGGAATCGAAGTTGACACCGCTGTCACCGCCGCTGTGGATGATCGCCAGGTCCAGCACCAGAATGGCCAGGTACTCGGCGATCACCACGAACGACAGCAGCTTGGCCGACAGGTCGATCTTGCGGTAGCCAAGCACGGCGATACTGACCATGGCCAGCAGCGAGTACACCCACCACGGCTGGTCGATGCCGAACACCGCGCTCATGGTGCCCGCCACGACTCCGCCGAACATGCCGTACAGGCCCACCTGCAAGATGTTGTAGGCAAACATGGCCAGCACCCCTGCCGCACCGCCGGCCGTGCCACCCAGCCCACGGGAGCAGAACGCGTAGAAGCCGCCAGCGTTGGTCACGTAGCGGGCCATGGTGGTGTAGCCCACCGAGAACGCCAGCAGTACCAGCAGCGTGGCGATCAGCAGCGCCGGGGTGCCGGCACCGTTGCCGAGCATGATGCCGATGGGGAACCCCCCAGCGATGACGCTGAGCGGGCTGGCCGCCGAGATCACGAAGAAGATGATGAAACCGACGCCCAGGGTACCGCGCCTGAGCTCCGTGGAACTGTTCGCAGGGAGGGAAACGCTCATTCTATTGACCTTGTTGTATGAGGCTGCATGTGGTCTGGCGCGACGTTGCACGTTTCATCGCACTGTGTAGACACGGCCGTGTGCGTGGAATCGATGCTAGACCTGCTGGGCGGCGGTGGGTTAGCCCAAAACGGCAGGGTTGCGGGCAGCGTGCCCCATGGCGGAACACAGCCAGGGGGCCGCTGTACCTTCTGGTAATGGGCGGCTGGACTCAGGCGCGAGCGCGCCGCATCCCGCCGAGCCAGGCGGGTGCGAAGGTAAGGAGGCGGATGAAGCGCTGGCGAATACGCGCGCTACGGCCAACAGAAGGGGCGCCGGCGATTCGCTGCGAAGGCGTGGGCTATCAGGCGCTGGGTGCAGTGCCCAACGACTGGTACCACTGGGCATAGGGCGTGTTGGCGACACGCTGGCGGTTGTAGTCGGGGCTGGCGTCACTCCACCACACCGGGCCGCGTTCGCCCAGGTCGGTCTTGGCCGCATCGACCTGCGCCCGGGCCTGGCGAAGGGCAGGTTCGTCGTGGCTGGCCTTGGCCGCCTTCACCGCGCGACGCGCCGCCATCAGCACGTTGACCAGGCGTTGGCGTTCAGCCTCGCTCAAGGCCGGGTTGCTGCAGCGCCACAACTGGCCCTTGACCACGAAGTAGCGACCATCCGGGGTAGTGGGGTACATGCCGAACCGGTCCAGGAATGCGAGGGGCCCGTGTTCAGTCGGGCAGTAGGCCGGGGGCGCCGGCGGGCAGCGAGGTGTGGATCAGGATTTGCTGAGCAGATCGGCCGAGGCGCGGTCGGCGGCGTCCTGGAACACCTGGCGCAGCGCCTCACCTTGGGCCTCGCTGATGACCTTGGCCGCGATCAGGCCGTGGGCGAAGCCGAGCGCCAGGCTCTTGGCGCAGAGCAGTTCTTCGCGGTCTTCGACGTCGGCGATGTCGCCCAGGTAGAGCGCTGCCGGGTGCTCATAGCGCTCGGCCAGGTTCAGTACGCGCAGGGCATCGAGCGATTGGGTGAACTGAGCCGCTGCGGACCCACCCAGGCTCAGATGCTCGTACTGAAGCAGGCTCAGACGGTCGGTAACGGTCATGGTGAATCTCCCTTTCCTCGATGAGGTCGTTGTGCAATCGACGCGACTCGGCGCGTCAATCAGTGTGGGTGGTGAAGTCTGCATGAGGGTATCAGAACGGTGCGTCACAGGGGCGCGGCCTTGGAGGTTATTTCCAGGGCAAACAGACCGCTCACCCGCTACCGGGCGAGGTCGGCGGGGACTTGTCCAGCAAGCTGCTGACACAGTGGATGAAACGCTCCAGGGCAAAGGGCTTGATCAGCACCTCGGTGGCGCGCTGGTGGGGACAGTCATCGAACACATGGGGCTGGGCGAAACCGGTCATGAACAGCACCGGCAGCGTCGGGCGGCACAGCCTCCCCGCCTCGGCCATCTGCCGTCCATCCAGGCTGCCCGGCAGGCCGATGTCGGTCACCAGCAGATCGATGCGGATGTCCGATCGCAACAGTTGCAGACCGGACTGACTATCGGCCGCCTCCACGACGCGGTAACCCTGGTTGCCCAACAGTTCACTGACGAACATGCGCACCGACGGCTCATCATCGACGACCAGCACGGTTTCGTCCTGGGCCGTGATGCAGGTGGGAGGCTCGGCTTCGGCCTTCGACGCCACGGTTGCCGCCGCCGCGTGGCTGGGCAGTTGCAGGTACACGCAGGTGCCCTCGCCCTCCGTGGAATCGATGCGCACCTGGCCACCCGACTGTTTGGCGAAGCCATAGATCATCGACAGCCCCAGCCCCGTTCCCGCACCCACCGCCTTGGTGGTGAAGAACGGCTCGAAGACCTTGGCCAGCACCTGCGGGCTCATGCCCACGCCGTCATCGGCCACACACACGGTGAAGTAGCGTCCGGGCGCCAGTTCCGGGTCCAGGGCGGGGCCGGCATCGAGCCATTCGGTGCGCGTGCTGATGGTCATGCAGCCGCCGCCGCTGAGGGCATCGCGGGCATTGATACAGAGGTTGAGCAAGGCATTCTCGACCTGCGCCGGGTCCACCAGGCAGGTATCGGCGCAGGCTTGCAGATCGACCTTGACCGTGATCGAGGGGCCGACCGTACGGCGCACCAGCTCTTCCAGGCCGCTGATCAGCGCATTGACATCGGTGTGCACCGGCAGCAGGGTCTGGCGCCGCGAGAACGCCAGCAGCCGGTGGGTCAGTGCTGCAGCTCGCTGGGCGGCGCCATGGGCCACGCCAAGGTAGCGCTCGACGTCGGTCAAGCGCCCCTGGCTCAGGCGCAGCTTGATCAGGTCGAGGCTGCCGGTGATCCCCGCCAACAAATTGTTGAAGTCATGGGCGATGCCGCCTGTGAGCTGGCCGACCGCTTCCATCTTTTGCGCCTGGCGCAGCGCGGCCTGAGCCGCTTCGCGCTCTGCGACCACTTCGTTGACGCGGGTTTCTAGGGAGCGGTTGAGCGCTTGCAGCGCCGCCTCGGCGGTCTTGCGGGCGGTGACATCCACCGACGAGCCGATCAGCCCGATCACCCTGCCGTGGTCATCGAAAAACGGCGCTTTGTTCGACAGCCAGGTGGCCGCCGAACCATCGGGCATCGACACCTGCTCTTCGATCTGCTCGGCCGTGCCCAGGCGCATGATGCGCTGGTCGGTCTGCATGATCTGCCGGGCCTGCTGCGGGTCTTCGAGAAACTCGAGGTCGGTCTTGCCCAGATAAAAGCTTGGCGGTTTGCCGATCAGTGCGGTGGTGCCGTGGTTGGCCACCAGCATGCGCCCCTGTAGATCCTTGGCGTAGACCACCCCCGGTACGGCGCTGGTAAAGGTGCGCAAGAGGGCCGTCGCGCGATCGCGCTCGGCCTCGGCAGCGCGCCGGGACTCGATGTCCAGCAACACACCGGGAAAGCGCACCACGCGGCCACTGGCGTCGCGATCAGCGCGCCCGCTGCCTTCGATCCAGTGGTACTGGCCGTCGCTGCGCAACACGCGGTATTCGCAGCGAAAACGCCCGCCGTGCTCAAGGAGCTCGCGGATCTGTGTCCAGACGTGGTCGCGGTCGTCAGGGTGGATCGAACCGAAGGCCTCAGTCAGGGCAATGCCGGCGGCGCAGCGCTGCGGGCACAGGCCGAACGCGCTGGCGAAGCGCTCATCGGCCGTCAGGCAGTCGTCAGGAATGCTCCAGACCCAGGTGCCAATGATCGCGCCGGCGTCGAGGGCCAGCTGCAACCGCTCCTGCGCATCGCTCGGGTTGGGTCGCCGCGCCTCAGGCGCACTGTGATCAATTGGGGGTGTATCGATGAGGTCCATCGTGTGTCTCGGTCCTGACTCTGGACTGTCTGACATCCTGCTGGCACGGGGGTTTCATGGTGACCACGCTTTGTTCAGGCGCGAGGGGACAGGCTACGTGTGGCGCTCCCGTGCAGAGCGCCTGTGCCGGCTCATTGGACCAGAATGGCGTGGGAAAACTCGATGGACGGAATCGCGACGGCACCTCGCTGCGCGGTGAGCCAGGCGCGCATCTTGGTGGAATCGAAGATCTGGCCCTCGTCCATCATCTGCAGGATCAGCGCTTGTGACATTCGGTAACAGCCGCAGTGGGAGCAGCGTCTTTCCTCCCAGCCGGAGGAACACTCGACGGACTCTGCCTGGCCAGCACAGATCAGACAACTCATGGAACCCCCTTATTGTGTTGTTGGGGTGAAGGAAGTGTGCGAATCAACTCACTGTCGATGCAACGTAATTGATAATGAGAATTTCATGCCAGTTACAGTTGTTGGAACAATGACCCTTACAGTTCTTTACACCAGGTCGATCAAAGCGGGTAACTCCATCGACAATAAGGCCATGGCGGCAGCCGTCAGCGGCGTGCGCTTGAGTGCCTGAAGACCGACCCACCTGCACGCGGCAATTTCATTGGCGGGCATGGGCTTGGCGTGATCATCGAAGTGGGTGGTGAAGACATGGTGGACAGTGCTGCCAGTAGTGACCGAGCACAGCGCCAGCAACGCCTGGCTGTTGAGGCTGGTTTCTTCCTGCAGCTCGCGGGCAGCGGCCTGCGCAGCGGTTTCACCCGATTCAATGACGCCGCCAGGGAAGTTCCATTTGCCGCCCTTCTTCTTCACCAGCAATACCTTGCGACTGTGCAGGCACAAGATGGTGGCTCGGAGTTTGGTTGCAGTGTTTTTCTTTACTGGCATGCGGCCTACCTCGATCTCGCGTGTCGTGCACTTGAAGCGCTGGGCCCTTGTTCATTGAGCGCATGAGCGAGTGACTGCGCACATGTGCTTTAGTTTCAACAGCCTGCACGCGGTGCGATCAACGCGCGCGAATCGAGCGCGATCGATGCCCGCGCCCAGAGCATTGCGGTGTTGCGCATCGAGCAGGAAAGTTGGCAATTGGCCAATACAGCCTTTATCGTTCAGCCACTTTCAAACGTGAGTGGTCTGCCATGAAGTGGTTTCCCCTGCTGTTGACGCTGTGCCTGTCCGGCCCTGCCCTGGCCGCCGTCGACACCACGGCCCCGCGCGCGCCCTGGACATTGCTCGATCAGCACGACAAGGCCTACACGCTCAATGACGCCACGCGGGTGTTGCTGGTGGCGCGCAGCATGTCCAGTGCCAAGCTGGTCAATGCAACGCTGGGCGACGAGCCCGAGGGCTATCTGGACGCGCGCCACGTGGTGTACCTGGCGGACATCGAGAAGATGCCGTCGGTGGCCAAGATGGTCATGGTGCCGGCCATGCGCTCGGCCAACTACCGCATCGTGCTGGACCAGACCGGTGCTGTGGCCGAGCGCTACAAGGGTGATCGTGACACCGTGCAATGGCTGGACATGGAAGGCGGCCAGGTGGTGCGTGAGCGCCGCTTCAGCGACGCCGATGCGTTACGCCAAGCGTTGGTGCAGTTGCCGCATTGAGCTGCGCACGAAACGTCTTGAGGCGAAGGTCAGGCAGGGCCGATGCGGCCGCGCAAAACCCGGCAAGCAAGCGCAGGGCACTGGAGTGCATGAGCATTGCGCCGGGGACGCCAAGTCAAGGCCGGCCTACCGGCCGGTTTTCAACGCAGCATGAAAGGATATCAAGGCTTCCTGTACAGAGCCTGGTTCGGACCCTGAGGACGTGCGAGGGGTCGTCTACACTTGCCCAAGTCTTCCGTACCTCCCCCAAGGACCGCTATGAAGCCACTTTCCGCCCTCCTCGCCAGCCTCGCGCTGAGCGTGGGTCTGCTCAGCGCCGAGCGCGTCGCGGCCATTACCCCCCTCGACCCTATCAACTTCGGTGCCATCGGCTGGGAAAGCGGCGCGCTGACGACCGAAATCCTGCGCCTGATCACCGAAGACGGCTTTGGCTACGCCACTGAAACGCTGCCGGGCAGCACGGTGAGCATGGAGGTCGCGCTGGCACGCAACGACCTGCAGGTGATCGCCGAAGAATGGGCCGGCCGCAGCCCGGCCTGGGTCAAGGCCGAGCAGGCCGGTCAGGTGTTCGCCTTGGGCGACACGGTGAAGAATGCCGAGGAAGGCTGGTGGGTGCCGGCCTATGTGATCAAGGGCGACCCGGCCAAGGGTATTGCGCCGCTGGCACCGCAGTTGCGCAGCGTCGAAGACCTGAAACGCTACGCGCACGTGTTCAAGGACCCCGAGCAACCCGACAAGGGCCGTTTCCTCAACAGCCCCAGCGGCTGGACCTCCGAGACGGTCAACAGCCAGAAGCTCAAGGCCTACGGCCTCGACGCTCACTACAGCAACGTTCGCACAGGTTCCGGCGCAGCCCTGGACGCCGAGGTGACCTCGGCCATCAAGCTGGGCAAACCGGTGCTGTTCTATTACTGGAGCCCCACCCCGCTGATGGGCCGCTATGACCTGGTGCGCCTCGAAGAACCACCCTATGACGCCACGGCCTGGGCCACCTTGACGGACCCACGCAACCCCTCGCCACGTGGCAGCCGTTCGCTGCCGGCGAAGCTGTCGATTGGCGTGTCTGCCTATTTCCGGGCGCAATACCCGGATCTGGTCGCGGTGTTCGAGAAGGTCGACCTGCCTATCGACCTGCTGAACAAGACCCTGGCGGACATGAGCACTACACGCCAGCCCGCCCGTGAGGCCGCCAAGGCGTTCCTCAAGGCTAATCCGCAGGTGTGGAAAGCCTGGTTGCCGGCAGAAAACGCCGCGCGGGTCGAGGCCGCGTTGTGAGCGGTGGGTTTCCCGAAAGCCTGCAATTCTCTTTTGCCGAGGGCATCAACAGCTGGGTCGACTGGCTGGTGCTGCACTATGGCGACGCCTTGCGCAGTGTGTCCAACCACTTGCTGACGGCGCTGGTCTGGCTCGAAAATCTGCTGCGGCTGGTGCCTTGGTGGCTGCTGGTGGCAGTGGTCGGGGTACTGGCCTGGCACGCCAGCCGCAGTTGGCTGCGGGCCGTGGTGCTGATGGCCATGGTCACCGGCATTGGCATGCTCGGGCTGTGGGACAAGCTGCTGCAGACCTTGACGCTGGTCCTGGTGAGCACCGGTTTGTGCGTGCTGGTCGGTGTGCCGCTGGGAATCCTCATTGCCACCCGGGTACTGGCCAGGCGGGTATTGCTGCCGGTGCTGGACGTGATGCAGACCTTGCCTGCCTTCGTGTACCTGATTCCGGTGCTGATGCTGTTTGGCCTGGGCAAGGTGCCTGCCGTGTTCGCCACCCTGATCTACGCTTTGCCGCCGTTGGTGCGCCTGACCCACCTGGGCCTGGCGCAGATCGACCCGTCGCTGCTCAAGGCCGCCCATGGTCTGGGTGCCAGCCGCTGGCAGCGCTTGCGCCGGGTGGCGCTGCCGCTGGCCATGCCGAGCATCATGGCCGGGCTGAATCAGTCGGTGATGATGGCGCTGTCGATGGTGGTAGTGGCCTCCATGATCGGCGCGCGCGGGCTGGGCGAGGATGTGCTGGCGGGTATCCAGACCCTCAATGTCGGCCAGGGCCTGCAGGCCGGGCTGGCGATCGTCGCGCTGGCGATGGTGATCGACCGTATCAGCCAGGGGTATGGCAATGCCCGGACGCGGGGGCAGCTGGAACGGCCGCAATGACGCCAGCGCGCCGTCAGCACACCTTGCACGGAGCGCCGCCATGACGCCTGCCCACCGGTGACGCTGACCGACCGCACTTTTGTCTGTGAGCCCGGTCTACTGCCTCCTTTCGCCGCTTACCGGCGGTGTCTTCAGGTCGATGCATGGGTCAGGGTCAAACGCTCTGCGCTTGTGTAGGATGGCAACGCGTCCCTGGGAAGGGGGTGTTGTCAGTCATAGGGAGTTCACCATGCGCGTTTTATCCTCAGCGGCCTGCTGCGCCGCCTTGTCGCTGGGCCTGAGCCTGTCGCCCCAGGCGCTCGCGGTCAGCGGCGAAGAAGCGCGCCTGATAGAGGCGGTCAATGCCTGGCGCAGCCAGGCCCAGCCGTGCGGGGGCGAAGCTTCGCTGGAGCTGCCACCGCTCAACAGCGACACCCGCCTGGCACTCTCTCCCGAGGGCACCCGCGACCTGCAGCAGGCCATGAGCCGCGCCGCCTACCCGATGGTCAACGTGCAGGCCATCAGCCTCTCCGGCCCGCGTGATGCGAGCGCCGCCATGAACGTGATCAAGGAAAGTTTCTGCCAGGTGGTGCTCGACCCGCAGTTCGTTGACATCGGCGTCAGCCAGGAGGGTCGCGACTGGCGCATCGTCCTGGCCAGGCCTCTGCTCAGCGGGCGCCTGGGCGACTGGCAGGCCGAGGGCCAGAAGCTGCTGCAAGAGATCAACGCCGCGCGCAAGCTGCCGCGCCAATGTGGCGGCCAACCCTTCGCCGAAGCCCCCCCGTTGACGTGGAACAGCGTGCTCGCCGGTGCGGCCGTCAGCCATACCCGAGCCATGGCCAACCAGAACTTCTTCGACCACATCGACCGCGACGGACGCACCCCGGGTGACCGCGCAGAGCTGGCCGGCTACCTGTACCAGCAGATCGGCGAAAACATTGCGGCGGGGCGGGACACGCCGCGCAAGGTCGTAGACGGCTGGCTGGCCAGCCCCGGGCACTGCGCGACATTGATGAACCCGGCGTTTCGCGACCTGGGCGCAGCGTATGCGGTGGACCCGAAAAGTGATGCCGGGATCTACTGGACCGGCATGTTTGGCACAGCGCAGTAGCGTGTGGGGATGGCGCGAGCACGCTCGCTCTACAATGCGCAGCGTTTTCAACCGCGACAGGCTGCCCAGGCAGGACCTGTAGGACCGAGCTCGCTCGCGATGGACGTCAACGATGACGCAAAAGCCTGACACCACGCGGTGCCTGGGCTTTTTTCGCGAGCAAGCTCGCTCTTACGAAAAGCGATTCCTATCCATGGATTGGGGTATGCTTCAGCCAAAAGGTTGCCTGAGCGGCAGTGGATTCCTCAGTCGGCCCGACTTCTCATCGACGGTGTTCGCCAACGTCCGTGACTTGCGCAACATACCTCTGTCCAGCCCGTCACGCCTGCGACAATCCGCCCCGAAAATTTATGTACCAACTTGTTAATTAGCTTGCTAAGCGCTTAGACTCTTGCCGATTCCACCTGCGAGATTTTCGGCATGAAACCTACATCGCGCCTGTCGGGCGCCTCCCTCTTCGTTTTGCTCGGCCTGGGCGTGGTCATCGCCCTGCTCGGCCTGCTCCTTGCCGCTGGCGGCCTCAAGCTGATCAGCCGTGGCGGCTCTTGGTACTTCCTCATCGGCGGTCTGGCCATGGCCCTGGCGGGTGTGCTGATTGCCCTGCGCAAGCCGCTCGGTGCCTGGCTGTTCGCCGCGTTTCTGCTTGCCACCGCAGTCTGGGCCGTGGCCGATGTCGGCTGGGTGTTCTGGCCGCTGTTCTCCCGCCTGTTCATGTTCAGCGCCATCGGTCTGGTGGTTGCACTGGTCTACCCACTGCTGGTGCGCGCCCACGGCGGCACTCCCGGGCGCCGCGCCTACGGCCTTGCGGGCGTGATGGCAATCCTGCTGGCCATTACGGTGGGCAATATGTTCGTCGCCCACCCAAGCGTTGCGCCCAGCGGCAAAGGCCCTGGCGTCACGCCGGTGGACCCGGCCAACGCGCAGAAAGACTGGGCGCACTACGGCAATACCGAAGGCGGCAGCCGCTTCGCCGCGCTTGACCAGATCAACCGCGACACGGTCAACCAGCTCAAGGTGGCCTGGACCTATCACACCGGCGACATCGCCCTCAGCGACGGCAACGGCGCTGAAGACCAGCTCACCCCGCTGCAGATCGGCAACAAGGTGTTTCTCTGTACACCACACAACAACCTGATCGCGCTCGATGCCGACACGGGCAAGGAGCTGTGGAAAAACGCCATCAACGCCCAGTCCAAGGTCTGGCAGCGTTGCCGCGGCCTGGCCTACTTCGATGCCAGCGCACCCTTGGCCCAGCCGAGCCAGCCTGACAGCTCGCCGGCCAGCGCCGTCAGCGTCGCGCCAGGCGCCAACTGCCAGCGCCGCCTGCTGACCAACACCATCGATGGCCGCCTGATTGCCGTGGACGCCGACAACGGCCAGTTCTGCGAAGGCTTCGGCAACCACGGCCAGGTCGACCTGATGGCAGGCCTGGGCGATGTGCCCGATTCCTACTATCAGTTATCTTCCGCGCCGCTGATCGCCGGCACCACCGTGGTGGTCGGCGGGCGCGTCGCAGATAACGTCCAGACCGACATGCCTGGCGGTGTGCTACGCGGCTTCGATGTCATCACCGGGCAAATGCGCTGGGCCTTCGACCCAGGCAACCCTGAACAGCGCGCTGCTCCGCAGAGCGGCGCCACCTACGTGCGCAGCACGCCAAACAGCTGGGCGCCGATGTCTTACGATCCAGCGATGAACACCGTATTCCTGCCGATGGGCTCGTCTTCGACCGACATCTACGGCGTGGAGCGCACCCAGCTCGATCACACCTACGGCGCCTCTGTGCTGGCCCTCGACGCCACCACCGGCAACCAGAAGTGGGTGTACCAGACCGTGCACAACGATCTCTGGGACTTCGACCTGCCGATGCAGCCGAGCCTGATCGACTTCACCCGCGACGACGGCAAGACCGTGCCCGCGCTGGTGATCGGCACCAAGGCCGGACAAATCTATGTACTCGACCGCGCCACCGGGCAGCCGCTGACCGAGGTCAAGGACGTTCCAGTCAAGCCGAGCAACATCCCCAACGAACCGTACTCGCCCACCCAGCCCAAGTCGGTCGGCATGCCGCAGATCGGCGCGCAGACCCTCACCGAGTCGGACATGTGGGGCGCCACGCCCTATGACCAGTTGCTGTGCCGTATCGACTTCAAGGGCATGCGCTACGACGGCCTGTACACCGCACCCGGTACCGACCGCTCGCTGAGCTTCCCAGGCTCGCTGGGTGGCATGAACTGGGGCAGCCTGTCGACCGACCCAGTCCATGGCTTCATCTTCGTCAACGACATGCGCCTGGGCCTGTGGATCCAGATGATCCCATCACAGAACAAGGCTGCCACCGCGTCCGGCGGTGAATCGCTGAACACCGGCATGGGCGCCGTGCCGCTCAAGGGCACGCCCTATGCGGTGAACAAGAACCGCTTCTTGTCGGTCGCCGGCATCCCTTGCCAGGCGCCGCCGTTCGGCACGCTGACGGCCATCGACATGAAGACCCGCCAAGTGGCCTGGCAAGTGCCGGTCGGCACCGTGGAAGACACCGGCCCTCTGGGTATCCGCATGCACCTGCCGATCAAGATCGGCTTGCCGACCCTGGGCGGCACCCTCTCGACCCAGGGCGGCCTGGTGTTCATCGCCGGCACCCAGGATTTCTACCTGCGCGCCTACAACAGCGCCAACGGTGACGAGATCTGGAAAGCCCGCTTGCCCGTGGGCAGCCAAGGCGGCCCGATGACCTACGTGTCGCCCAAGACTGGCAAGCAGTATGTGGTCATCACGGCCGGTGGCGCGCGCCAGTCGACCGACCGTGGCGACTATGTCATTGCCTATGCACTGCCCGATGACAAGCCGTAGGCGTCCAGTATCGACGTACAGGTAAAGCCGGAGCCGGCACAGCCGCCATCGCGGCGATGCCAGGCTCCCTTGCCGAACGGTCTGAGACGGCTTGGCGCCACGTGATGCGTGGTTCCCAGGCGCTGTACGACCTGTCTTTGCACGAAGGGCAGGCAAGGCCGACGGCGGCCCCGCACAAAGAGCCGAACAAGCGCAGTGTGCGGGTGTACTTGGGCATTGCGTCGGGGACGCCCAGTCGGGGACGCCCGGTCAGGGGCGCCCGATCAGGGATGCCTAGTCGGGGCCGGCGTTCCAGGCGCTTTCAAACGCAGCATGAACCACTGTCAAGGCCTTCCGTACAGAGCCCAGCGCATCACCCTACGCGGCCTGGAAGACCGTGGTCGCCGGGTCTGCCCGCGTGTCGCCCGCCGACACGCGGCAGGTGCACACGATTTCCCGATCCGACCCTCCCCCGCTCCCCGGCCTGTTATCATCGCGCCCACTTTTGTGACCGTCCGATGACAACAAGGAATTCTCTTGGTGAGCAACCCCTCCGTGCCTGGGCGTATCGGCGTCCGCACCTGTTCCTTGATCGCTCTGGTACTGCTCATCCCGCTGCTCAGTCGGGCGCTGCTGGGCTGGTCGAACCCGGCCGGCTACCTGTCGGACCTGGCCATCGGCAGCACCTTGCTGCTGCTATTGCAGCGCCGCGCCTGGTGGCTGGCGCTGCCCGTGCTGCTGTTCTGGGCCGGCCTGTGGGTGGCCTCGGCCGAGCTGGTCAGCGCCGTCGGGCGCTTGCCGACCAGCGCAGACCTGAGCTATCTGTTCGATGCACAATTCGTCGAGAACTCAACCGGTGGCGCCCTCGCCCACGGCTGGCTGCCTGTGCTGATGGGCGCCGGGCTACTGGGTTGGCTGCTGAGCCGCTGGCGTGCGCGCTCACAGCCCGAACGGCGCTTGCCGCGCGCGCTGTGGGCCATGCCGCTGACGCTGTTCGGCGTGCACTGGGCCGGGCAGCACGTGTTGCCCTCAGAGGCCGAGCCCTGGCGCCAGTACACCCTCAGCCATCAGTTGCTGGCCGCAGGCACCGGCGAGGTGCAGCGCGGGCTGGCCCACTGGCTCGGCACCGACGCCCCACCGCCGGCCTTGGCCACGGTTGGCCTGACCCAGGCCGACCTCAATGGTCAGCGCTTGTTCGAAGGCCCCGGCAAAGCACGCAACCTGCTGCTGATCACCCTCGAAGGCATCCCCGGCGCCTATGTGCGGCCCAACCGCGAAGCGCTGCACAGCCGCTTCGACCAGGACCTGATGCCCAACCTCAGCCGCTGGGCAGCGCGCGGCATGAACACCCCGGACTACGTGCTACACACCCACCAGACCATCCGCGGCTTGTACGCCATGCTCTGTGGCGACTACGACAAACTCGCCAATGGCACGCCCAAAGGTGTCGAGCTGCTCACCCAGCAAACACGCAACAACGACTGCTTGCCCGCCCAACTGCGCCAGGCCGGATTCGCCACCCATTACCTGCAGGGTGCCGGCCTGCGCTTCATGGCCAAGGACCGGATCATGCCGCACATCGGCTTCGGCGCCGTGCACGGGGAAGAATGGTTCAGCAACGGCAACTACCTGGAATTCCCCTGGGGCAAGGATGACCGCGCTTTCTTCGAGGGCGCACTGGACTACGTCGGTCAGCTGCGCCAGGGCAAACAGCCCTGGATGCTGACCCTGCTCACCGTGGGCACCCACCAGCCGTACTCGGCCCCTGATGCGTACCTGCAACGCTATGACTCGCCCAGGCAGGCCGCCGTCGCCTACCTGGACGACGCCCTGGGGCGTTTTCTTGAAGGGCTCGAGCGCCAGGGCGTGCTCAAGGACACCCTGGTGGTCATCACGTCGGATGAATCCCATGGTATCGATGGCGTGCGCCTGGCCTCTTCATGGGGCTTCAACCTCACACTGGCACCTGAGCAGGCGCAGCTACCGCAGCTCAAGCCTGGCACCTACGGCCATGTCGACCTGACCACCTCGCTACTCGACTATTTCGCCCTGCCGATCCCCGCCTCGCTCAGCGGCCGCTCGCTGTTTCGCAGCTACGACAGCGGCCGCGAGATGATCTCGTTCACCAACGGCATGCTGCGCTACCACGACGGCCAAGGCACCTTCACCGAGTGCGATTTCCAGCAGCGCTGCCGGCGCTATGCCAGCCCCGGTTTCATTGCCGACCGCGCCACTTACCTGGGCCAGGCTCCGGCTGCCAGCGGGCCGCAGATCACCGGGCTGGCCGAGACGCTCGACCAGTCACTGCTCAACACGCCGCTGAACCTGCGCTATCAGTTCGGCAGCCCGGCGCCGATTGCCCTGCAGCAGCAGATCCGTGACGACTGGGTCGACAACCTGATCGGTGCCCAGTACCTGGAGATGCCCGAAGGCACCCGCACCCGCGTGCGCCTGAAGGTGCGCGCGCTCGACCCGGCGCACACCGCCTACATCCAGCTCAAGGCCAAGGAGTTCGAGCAAGACGTGGCCTTGGGCTTGCCCGGTGAAATGCAGGTGACGGCCGACCAGCCGCTGGACCTGCAGTTCGATTTCGACAACCCGACCCTGCGCAAGGCCTTTTCCTTTCACCTGCTGGGGTATGGCGGCGGAGCGGTGGAGGTGACGGACTTCAGCGTGATCACAGCGTTACCGGATGAAGACCTGGGTGTGGAGGCGCTGGAAGACAGTGCCGTCGTCCATGCCAGTTGAACGGTGGTGGCCGCAAAGCGACGCTAGGCACGAGCGGCTCCAACTGATCCGCCCCGACACAAGCGATGCGCATCTCCCGCTTGACCGCGGTTGAAGCCAGGGTGGCTGTGCAGCCCTGGGCGACTGAAGTGGCGGGTGTTTGCCTCACGGGGTCTGTGCGTTACAACGCTCAGGCGTGGCGAATGCTCTGCTGCCGGCACGCCACCGGCCTTACCGCTTACCCCGCCGGCAGGCGAATCACGAACTGCGCCCCGCCCAACGCCGAGGGCTGCACCGTCAAGCTGCCGCCCTGCCCCTCGATGGCCCTTCGGCTGATGGCCAGGCCCAGGCCGAAACCACCGGTGCTGCGGTCGCGGCTGCGGTCCAGGCGGTAGAACGGCTGGAAGATTCGCTCGCGCTCATCGGGCGGAATACCGATGCCGTCGTCTTCCACGCTCAATCGGCACCCGCCATCGGCCTCCAGACTCACCTGCAAGCGCAGCCGCGCGTCGCAGTAGCGCATGGCGTTGCGCACCAGATTCTGTACGGCGCGGGCGGTCAACCGGGGGTCGAGGACAAAGCGCGGCAGGGCCGCATCGATGTGCACCTCCCAGGCCACCTCGCGGCTGTCCAGCTCTTCGGCGAAGCTGCCCAGTACGCTGTCGAGCAACTCGGGCAACGACACCTCGACCCGTTCGCGCAACTGCTCGGCATTCTCCAGGCGCCCATAAGACAGCAGCTCCAGCACCAGCTCATCCAGCTCGCGCACATGCCCGACCAGTTCCATCAGGCGCTTGCGGCTGGCGGCAGGTACCTCGTCGAACAACAGCACCAGGCCGAAATCCAGGCGGGTCAGCGGTGTGCGCAGCTCGTGGGACACCGCGTTGAGCAGCTCGCGCTGCTGGTTGAGGTGGCGCTCCAGATCACCGGCCATGGTGTCGAACACCCGCGCCAGCTCGCCGATGTTGGAGTGCGCGGAAATATGCGTGCGCTCGCTCAAGTGCCCGCGGCCCAAGCGCCGCGCGGTATTTTTCAACCGCTCCAGGTCACGCCAGTGCGGCCACACCCACAGCAGGATGCAGCCCAGCAGGGCCGCACCGATCAGCACGGTCACGCCCCACGAGAGCACGTTGATGTCCAATGGGTCAGGCGGGTTGTACAGGCTCACCAGCCAGCCATCGGCGATGGGGGCCATGGCAGTCTCATAAAAACCCCAGCCGCCCAGGCGGACCACGTTCTGGCCACTGACCAGTTGCTGGCGCTCATCGTCAGACAGCGTGGCCTGGTCCAGCGCCAGCAGCTTGATTTCGATGGGCGCAAAGCGTGCGTTGAGGTCCGCGACCACCGCCGGCCACTGCGCCTGCGGCGCCTGGCGGAACTGCTGCACCAACAGCGACTGCACGCCCTTGGCCATGTCCAGGTTATAGGCGGAATAGCGGTTATTGAAGACACTGACGATGGTGTCGGGAATAACCAGAATCGCCCCGGCGTAGGCCAGGATGATCAGCACATAGAGGCGCACCAGCAGCTTGAGCATGGCGCTTCAGAACTCCCATTCACTGCGGCTGAACAGGTAGCCCTTGCCCCACACCGTCTTGATCTTGCGCGCCTCCCCTGCGCTGTCGTCGAACTTGCGCCGCAGCTTGGAGATGGCCACGTCGACCGAGCGGTCGGTGCCGTTGAACTCGATGCCGCGCAGTTGCTGCAGGATGCGGTCGCGGCTAAGCACCTCGCCGGCACTGCGCGCCAGCACGACCAGCAAATTGTATTCACCGCTGGAGAGGTCCACCGGCTCACCACGCCAGCTCACCGTGCGCTCTGCAAGGTCGATGCGCAGCCCGCCTATCTCGATCAGGTCGGCGTCCAGCCGCGGTTCATGGACACTGCTGCGGCGCAGCAGGGTGCGAATGCGCGCGAGCAGCACGCGCGGCTCGCAGGGCTTGGTGACATAGTCGTCGGCGCCCATCTCCAGGCCTAGCACCTGATCATGGCTGTCGTCGCGGGCGGTCAGCATGAGAATCGGCAGGCTTTGCGTTTCCTGGCGCAGGCGCCGACACACCTGCAAGCCATCGAGGCCGGGCAGCATCAGGTCGAGCACCACCAGGTCGGGGCGCTGCAGGTGGACTTCTTCAAGCACCTGATCGCCCCGGGCGATGACCCGGACGTGAAAATCATTGCGTTGCAGGTAGCTGGCGATCAGTTCGGACAGGGCGCTGTCGTCTTCGACCAGGAGGATATTCGGCATAAGGGCTTCAATGACGGTGGCAACGCGGCCAGCATAAAGAATCCTACGCAACCTTAGCCGGATTCTTCACAGTTTTTCACACACGTCCTACAGAGCTTAACAACCCCTTAGGAAGGCTTGCCGTAGGATACGCTGGATCATTATCGGGAAGGTCCGTATGCCTACTTTACTCCCCGCTCGTCTGCGCCCCATGGCGCTGCTCGCGTTGCTGACCCTGGCCCTGGCCGGTTGCGACGATGCCAACGAAAAAGAACAACAAGCCCCCGCGCCCCAGGTACGGGTCGAAACCCTGCAGGAGCGCTCACTGGCGATCAGCACCGAGCTGAGCGGTCGGATCATGGCGCCGCGGGTAGCCGAGGTGCGCGCCCGCGTGGCCGGGGTGGTGCTCAAACGCGTGTACCGCGAAGGCAGCGATGTCAAGAAAGGCGACGTGCTGTTCCTCATCGACCCGGCCCCGTTCAAGGCCGACCACGACAGCGCGCGAGCGGCCCTGGCCCGCGCTGAGGCCACCCGCTACCAGACTCGCCTGCAGGACCAGCGCTACCGCCAGTTGGTGGAAGAAAGCGCCATCAGCCGGCAAGAAGCCGACAACGCTCGCGCAGCGTTCCTCCAGGCTGACGCGGCGGTGGCCGAGGCCAAGGCTGCGCTCGAGCGGGCTCGCCTGAACCTGGGCTATGCCACGGTCACCGCGCCCATTTCCGGGCGCATTGGCCGGGCACTGGTCACCGAAGGGGCGCTGGTCGGCCAGGGTGAAACCACCCCGCTGGCGACCATCCAGCAACTCGACCCGATCTACGCCGACGTCACGCAATCGACCCGGGAAATCAACAACCTGCGCCGCGCCATGCGCGCCGGGCAATTGCAGCAGGTCGGCCAGGACCAGGCGCAAGTCACGCTGATTCAGGACGACGACCAGCCCTATCCGCAACCTGGCAAGCTGCTGTTCTCCGACATCAGCGTCGATGCCAGCACCAATCAGATCACTTTGCGCAGCGAGTTCCCCAACCCGGACCTCGACCTGCTGCCTGGCAGCTACGTGCGCGTACGCCTGGAACAGGCGGTGCAACCCAAGGGCATCAGCGTGCCGCAGCGGGCCATCAGCCGTGACAGCGCGGGCATGCCGAAGGTGTTCGTGGTCGATGCCCAGTCGCGCGTCAGCGAGCGCCAGGTGACGCTGGGCACGGTGCAAGGCGACCGCTGGATCGTCCGCGACGGCCTCAAGGCCGGTGAGCGTGTGGTGGTCGAGGGGCTGCAGCACGTCAAGCCCGGCGATCAGGTGCAGGTCGACGGCGCTGATGCAGCGCCTGCCATCGCCACGCACACCGGCCAGTGAGGAGCTGACCCATGCCACAGTTTTTCATCGATCGGCCCATTTTTGCCTGGGTCGTTGCCTTGTTCATTCTGCTCGCCGGCGCTTTGGCGATCCCCAAGCTACCGGTGGCGCAGTACCCCAACGTCGCCCCGCCGCAGATCGAGATCTACGCGGTGTACCCCGGCGCTTCGGCCACCACCATCGATGAGACCGTGGTCAGCCTGATCGAGCAGGAGCTCAACGGCGCCGACAATCTGCTGTATTTCGAATCCCAGAGCAGCCTGGGCAGCGCTACCATCACCGCGACCTTCCAGCCCGGCACCACACCTGACCTGGCCCAGGTCGATGTGCAGAACCGCCTGAAAGTGGTCGAGTCGCGCCTGCCGCGCCCGGTGACCCAGCAAGGCCTGCAAGTCGAGAAAGTCTCCACCGGCTTCCTGCTGCTGGGCACCCTCACCTCCACCGACGGCCAGCTGGATGAAACCGCCCTGAGCGACATCCTGGCGCGCAACGTGATGAACGAGATCCGGCGCATCAAGGGGGTGGGCAAGGCGCAGCTGTATGGCTCCGAACGGGCCATGCGCATCTGGATCGATCCGCAGAAGCTGATCGGTTTCAACCTCACCCCGGGCGATGTGACCGAGGCCATCACCGCGCAGAACGCCCAGGTGGCGCCCGGCAGCATTGGCGACCTACCGGGGCGCAAGACCCAGGAAATCACCGCCAACGTGGTAGTCAACGGCCAGCTGAGCACACCTGAGCAGTTCGCCGCCGTGGTGCTGCGGGCCAACCCGGACGGCTCGGTGGTGACCGTTGGTGACGTGGCGCGGGTCGAAGTGGGCGCGCAGGAATACCAGTTCGGCACGCGCTTGAACGGCAAGCCGTCGACTGCCTTCGCCGTGCAGCTGTCGCCGGGCGCCAACGCCATGGAGACGGCGACGCTGGTGCGCAGCAAGATGGACGAGCTGGCCAAGTTCTTCCCCGAAGGCGCCCAGTTCGACATCCCCTACGACACCTCGCCGTTTGTCAAAGTCTCGATCAAGCAGGTCATTACCACGCTGTTCGAGGCCATGCTGCTGGTGTTTGCAGTGATGTTCCTGTTCCTGCAGAACATTCGCTACACGCTGATCCCGACCCTGGTGGTACCCGTGGCGCTGATGGGCACCTTCGCCGTGATGCTGGGGCTGGGCTTTTCGATCAACGTGCTGACCTTGTTCGGCATGGTGCTGGCCATCGGCATTCTGGTGGACGACGCCATCGTGGTGGTGGAGAACGTCGAGCGGATCATGGCCGAAGAAGGCCTTTCACCCAAAGACGCCACACGCAAGGCCATGGGCCAGATCAGCGGTGCGATCATCGGCATCACCCTGGTGCTGGTGGCGGTGTTCCTGCCGATGGCCTTCATGAGCGGTTCGGTGGGGGTCATCTATCAGCAGTTCTCGGTGTCGATGGCGGTGTCGATCCTGTTCTCGGCGTTCCTCGCCCTGAGCCTGACCCCAGCCCTGTGCGCCACCCTGCTCAAGCCGGTCGCGCAGGGCGAGCACCCCGACAAACGTGGCTTCTTCGGCTGGTTCAACCGGCGCTTTGCGCGCATGACCGATGGCTACGAGGGCTGGGTGGGCCATGCGCTGACCCGCAGCGGCCGTTACCTGCTGGTGTACGCGGTGCTGGTCGGCGCGCTGGTCTACGGTTTCAGCCAGTTGCCCAGCGACTTTCTGCCCACCGAAGACCAGGGCTACACCATCACCGACATCCAGCTGCCGCCGGGTGCGACCCGTGCCCGTACCGAACAGGTGGCGGCGCAGATCGAGGCCAACAACGCCCAGGAGCCTGGCGTGGCCAACACCACGGTGATCCTCGGCTTCAGCTTCTCGGGCAGCGGCCAGAACGCCGCGTTGGCGTTCACCACGATGAAGGACTGGTCCGAGCGCGGCAGCGACGACAGCGCCCAGTCCATCGCCGACCGTGCCAACGCGGCGTTCAGCCAGATCAAGGACGCGGTGGCCTTTGCAGTGCTGCCGCCGCCGATCGATGGCCTGGGCGAGTCCACCGGCTTCCAGTTCCGCCTGCAGGACCGCGGCGGGCTGGGCCATGCCCAGTTGATGGAGGCGCGCGACGCGCTGCTGGCGGCCGCCGGCAAGAGCAAGCTATTGACCAACGTGCGCGAATCCTCGCTGGCCGAAAGCCCGCAGGTGCAACTGGACATCGACCGGCGCCAGGCCAACGCCCTGGGCGTGTCGTTCGGCGACATCAGTGCGGTGCTCGATACCGCCGTAGGGTCGAGCTACGTCAACGACTTCCCCAACCAGGGGCGCATGCAGCGGGTGGTGGTGCAGGCCGAAGGCGACCAGCGCAGCCAGGTCGAAGACCTGCTGAAAATCAACGTGCGCAACAGCAGCGGCAAGATGGTGCCACTGGCCGCGTTCGTCAGCGCGCGCTGGGTGACCGGGCCGGTGCAACTGACCCGCTACAACGGCTATCCGGCGGTGTCGATCTCGGGCGAGCCGGCGCCCGGCCTGAGCTCGGGCGAGGCCATGAACGAGGTGCAGCGCATCGTCGACCAACTGCCGACCGGCGTCGGCCTGGAATGGACCGGGCTGTCATTGCAGGAGCGTTTGTCAGGCAGCCAGGCGCCGATCCTGCTGGCGCTGTCACTGCTGGTGGTGTTCCTGTGTCTGGCGGCGCTGTACGAAAGCTGGTCGATCCCCACGGCAGTGCTGCTGGTGGTGCCGCTCGGGGTACTGGGCGCGGTGCTGGCGGTGACGCTGCGCGGCATGCCCAACGACGTGTTCTTCAAGGTGGGCTTGATCACCTTGATCGGCCTGTCGGCGAAGAACGCGATTCTCATCATCGAATTCGCCAAGGCGCTGGTCGACCAGGGCGTGGATGCGCGTGACGCGGCGCTGCAAGCCGCGCGCTTGCGCCTGCGACCGATCATCATGACGTCGCTGGCGTTCATCCTTGGCGTGGTGCCCCTGGCCATCGCCAGCGGCGCCAGCTCGGCGAGCCAGCAGGCCATTGGCACCGGGGTGATCGGCGGCATGCTCAGCGCCACCCTGGCGGTGGTGTTCGTGCCGGTGTTCTTCGTGGTGGTGATGCGCCTGGCCGGGCGCCGCACGCCTGCCAACGCGTCGCCAGTACCGGCGGAGTCTGGCCGAGCTGACGCCGACTGACCGCCGGAGGGCAGACGTTCAAGCGTAAGCGTTGAGGCGAGGGCTGGTGCTGGTGCTGGTGCGGTACTGGTGCGGTACTGGTGCCGGTGCTCATGCTCATGCTCATGCTCAAGCGTGTGGTGTAGCCTGGCTTGGCGCTGGCGCCCGGGCATCAGGTGAGACCTGGGCTACGACTGGCGCTGGCGCTTGAGCCGAAGCTGGACAAGCCACAGGCAGCATGGGAGGGTTCTGGGCATTGGTGTCCGGAGCCCTTTTTCATGTCAGCGCTTTCTCGTTGTTCAGTCCTGATCCTTGCCGGCGGTCGCGGCCAGCGCATGGGTGGGCGCGATAAAGGGCTGATCCTCTGGCGCGACAGGCCGCTGATTGCTCACCTGCACGATGTGGTGCGCCCCTGGACGGATGACCTCATCATTTCCTGCAACCGTAACCCAGCGCAGTACGCCGCCTATGCCGATCAGAGGGTGAGCGACGCCGAGACGGATTTCCCAGGGCCCCTCGCCGGGGTGCTGGCCGGCCTGGCCGTGGCGCAGTGTCCTTGGGTGGCAGTGCTGGCCTGCGACACCCCGCGGATCGATCGCGCCCTGCTGGATGAGCTGCTGGCGCTGGCAGTCAGTGCCGATGGCGCCGCGATGGTGCGCCAGAGCGGCTTCTGGCAGCCGATGTTCAGCGTGGTCCCGCGTAGCAGTTTGGGAATGCTGCAACAGGCGTGGAATGAGGGTGAGCGGAGTTTGCACAAGGCGCTGGGGCGTGGCGTGCTGGTGGCGGTGGAGTGTGCTGAGGGGGATGGGCGGTTGGAGAATTTCAATAGTCCAGAGCATTACGTCTGACAGCGCGCAACTTAGGTGCCGTACCGGTAGCTCGCCGTCTCCCGAGCTCCGTGCCGCAGCGCAAAAACAGGATGTGCTGCGACTCACGTGGCGATAGGTTGCACAGCACACCCGAGGGCTGCAATCGTCAGAGAAGCGGCAGCACGCGAAGCATTGACTGGGGCGGCCAGGCCGCCCATCGCGGTTAAAGCCCTTCCTACAGGGTGCTGCGGCGTGTCTGCCAGAGTAAGTGCTCGGGCGCGAGCGCGGTCGGTGTAGGTGCGGCTATTGCCGCGATGGCCGGCACAGCCGGCCTGATTCAGCCGCCGCGCGCTGGCAGGAGAATCGGGTTCGCGGCGCTTGGCCGGCTGCGCCGGCCATCGCGGCAATGGCTGCTCTTTGGGGGCCTGTAATATCCGTAGGTTAAGCAGGGTTGCAGTCAGAGCATTCAGTAACTGCGCTTGCGGGCCCTGAGCTGGCTCAGGCCGCAGGCGCGCGCTCACCTGAAATCAAACCGCCGCAAACGCCTCGGCCACGCGGCGCAGATTGTCCTGGCGCAACCCGGCCATGCACACCCGTCCGCTGTCGAGCAAGTACACGCCGAACTCGTCGCGCAGTCGATGCACCTGCGCCACGCTGAACCCGGTGTAGCTGAACATGCCCCGCTGGCGCAGGAGGTACTGGAAATCCTGCCCCGGCAGCAGCTCGGCGAGCACGTTCACCAGACCCTGGCGCATGTCGAGGATGCGTTGGCGCATGGCCTGCACCTCGCCCTGCCATTGCGCATTCAGTGCGCTGTCGCCCAGCACGCCGGCCACCAGTTGCGCGCCATGGCACGGTGGGCTGGAGTAGTTACGGCGCACGGTGGCCTTGAGCTGACCGAGGACACGCTGGGCGCTGTCGGCATCATCGCTGACCACAGACAAGCCGCCCACACGTTCGCCGTACAGCGAGAAAATCTTCGAGAACGAGTTGCTGACCAGGCACGGCACACCCGCGCGGGCCATTTCACGGATGGCGTAGGCGTCTTCTTCCAGGCCTTCAGCAAAGCCCTGATAGGCAATGTCCAGGAACGCGATGAGTTCCCGCGCCTTGACCACTTCGACCACCTGTTGCCACTGCTGCTGGCTCAGGTCGACCCCGGTCGGGTTGTGGCAGCACGGGTGCAGCAGCACGATGCTGTGGCGCTCCAGGCCCTGCAGGCTGGCAAGCATGCCGGCGAAGTCGAGGCCGCGGCTCTGGGCGTCGAAATAGGGGTAAGTGTTTACAGTGAAGCCGGCGCCTTCGAAGATGGCGCGATGGTTGTCCCAGGTCGGATTGCTGACCCAGACCTGCGACTGCGGGAAGTAGCGCTTGAGGAAGTCGGCACCGACCTTCAAGGCACCGGAGCCGCCAACGGTCTGCACCGTAGCGATGCGTCCGGCCTGCACCGCCGGGTGGTCCGTGCCGAACAGCAGCGTCTGGGTGGCCTGACGGTAGCCGGCCAGGCCTTCCATCGGCAGGTACAGCGAGGCCTGGTGCGGCTGGTCGGCCAGGCGCTGCTCCAGCGCCCCTACCGCTGCCAGTTGCGGGACCACGCCGGCTTCATCGTAGTAGAGGCCGATACTCAAATTGACCTTGTCGGCGCGCGGATCGGCCTTGAAGGTTTCCATCAACGAGAGGATCGGGTCGCCCGCATAGGCATCGACATGTTTGAACACAGCGCACAGCTCCTTGGCTCTGGGAGGGAAAGACTGCACCGAGCATACCTGCCCTGCTGGCAGAGGAACATCACCGCGATGCAAAGGCTGCTTGCGAAGGAGCATCCGGCCTGTGGATGGCCCGAATCAGGCGAGCCGTTGTGGCGCCGAACGTGGCCGTTGCATGAGCCCTGGGTGTTGCACCGCCAGGGCCACAGGCGGCGCGAATGGCTTCACCGGCACGCGACCCAAGGCGCTGCAGGCCCTCTTCAAAGCTGCCTGATCCGCTCCAGCTCAGCCGCCTCCAGCGCCACGCCCTGCGCCACGGCAATTGCCCGCTCGCGGTGGCGGCGCTCCCCCGGCAGACGGCTCAGACCGGCGCCCTGCATCTGTTCAAGCAGCGTGCGACTGCGCGTGGCAAACGCCTCGCCCTGGCCCTTGTCGGGATCGATGAGCAGAATCAACTGCCCGGTCCAGGGGGTTTTCGCACCGGGATGGCTGGCCCAGTCGTACTCCCAGGAAAAATTCCCGCCTGTCAGCCCCGCCGCCAGCAGCTCGACCATCATCGACAGCGCAGAGCCTTTGTGCCCGCCAAACGGCAGCAGTGCCCCGCCATCGAGCACCGCCTGCGGGTCAGTGGTGGGCGCTCCGGAGGCATCGACCCCCACACCTGCCGGCAGGGCCTGGCCCGCCCGTGCGGCAATTTGCACATCGCCATGGGCCATGGCGCTGGTGGCCATGTCGAACACGATCGGCGCCTCTGCCGCGCACGGTGCGGCGAAGGCGATCGGGTTGGTGCCGAACACCGGCGCGCGCGCGCCGTGGGGCACCACGCAGGTCATGCTGTTGACCACACTCAGGGCGATCAGCCCTTGTTCGGCAAACGGTTCGACATCCGGCCACAACGCCGCGAAATGATGAGAGTTGTGGATTGCCAACACCGCCACCCCGGCGCTGCGCGCCTTGCTCACCAGCAGGTCGCGGGCTGCGGCCAGCGCCGGCTGGGCGAAGCCACCGGCGGCATCGACACTGATGTATCCCGAGGCCACGTCGCTGACCTGTGGCTCGGCGCGGCCATCGACCCAACCACTGTCGAGCGTCGACACATAACCTGGCAGGCGAAATACGCCGTGGCTGTGCGCGCCGTCGCGCTGGGCGCTGGCGCAGTTGTGGGCGAGCACAGCGGCAACGGCAGCAGAACAGCCATGGCGTTCAAAGATGCCGCGCAGCAGCGCTACCAGCTCGTCGAAGGGCATGCGAACCGTGGACGAGCAATCAGGAGCAGACATGGGACGTTCCTTCCAAAGGGGGCCAAGGCGTACCAGCATGGCCGCGCCGGGGCCTGGCTGCAACGTGACCGACCGGCTGCAGACAATGACACGCTACGCCGACAGCGCCTCGAACGGGCAAGGGTGCCTTGCTCGCTGCGAATGCTCAGCGACGAGCCCTGGCGGTCACCTTGATTACCCGCAACGGGCTGACAGCGGATTCCTGCAGGTGGCTGCCCGGCCAACGTACAGGCGCCCGTCAGGAGAGTGCTGCAGCCACACGAAGGTCACGGTGTGGCTGCCCACGCCCTGGTAGGCGTGCCCCACCGTTGAGGCGTTCTTTGCGCGGCTGCAATGAACCAACTGCGTGGTTCACGCTTGTGCCCTGCAAGCCTGGTCAAAGCCTCGCCGCACGGGGCTTGCAGCGACCTCAAGCGCCCATTTTCCGGGGGCTGCAGCCAGATTCACCGGTTTGACATATCGAGCCGCTCTGGCAAGCTGTGTTCACCCCCGACCGGATTGGCAGCAGTTCCTGCTGCACCGGCAGTGCACGGTGTGGCAGGCGCTGCCAGGCGCCTTGCAGCACGGCACGACATGTCCCAAGGTGACTTATGTCCAACAGCAATAGCGGCACTACCCACCCTTCAGCGCGCAAACCGGTGGTCCTGATGACCATGGGTACCCAAGAGCGCAAAGGCCATGACTACCAGGTCATGACCCACAAATACATCACTCCCCTCGTCGAATTCGGCGGCTGCGTGCCGGTGCTGGTGCCCACCTGCTGCGGCACCGATGAGCTGGAAAGCTACCTGGCCATGGCCGACGGCGTGTACCTGACCGGGGCGGGCAGCAACATCGACCCAGGCTTGTACGGCCAGGAGAACCAGACTCCGGGCAAAGCCCAGGACAAAAACCGCGATACGTTCGACATTGCCCTGGTGCAAATGGCCCTGGCCCGCGGCTTGCCGATCTTCGGGATCTGCCGTGGCATGCAGGAGATCAACGTGGCGCTGGGCGGTGACATCTATCAAACCGTCTATGCAGAGCCGGGCTTCAATGACCACCGGGAGAATCCGCAAGATCCCGTCGAGCAGCAGTACGCCCCGGCCCACGGTGTGACGATTGCGGCAGGCACCTGGCTTGAGCGCACGCTGGGCACCAACCACATTCGCGTCAACTCACTGCACGGCCAGGGCCTGCGCACGCTCGGCCAGGGCCTGGAAGCGGTCGCCATCGCCGAAGACGGTCTGGTCGAAGCGATCCACGGCCCGAGCTTGTCACCGTTCCTGTTTGCGGTGCAGTGGCACCCTGAATGGCAAGCGGCCAGCAACCCGGACTCCATCGCGTTGTTCAAGGCCTTCGGTGACGCCTGCCGCACCCGCGCCAGCCAAACACACGGCGACCGCCAAGCGCTCTGCGCCTGAATACCCGGCACTTCATCTCTGAGTGGCGCGCTGCCGCTCAGGGATCGATACCCCCCTCGCGCCATGTTTCAGAATTCCCCTCTGGACACACTGACAGCAAAGTGATGGCCCTGCCCTTCGCCTGAGCGGTTCAAACTTGAGCATCATCAGGTGCTTAGGACAGCAACATGCGGCTACTTCTACTCTCTTCCCTCGGTCTGCTCAGCGTACTCAGCCTGGATGCGCATGCTCGCGCGCTGACTCAGCAGGACCGTCAGGTATGCGCCTGGGGCGCGCAGGTGGCGGCCAATGCGCAGCAGGCCAAGCTGGCCAGGGTCAATCTCTATACGCAGCGCAAGCGCCTGCAGAACCAGAAATTCCCAAAATCGTGGATGCGGATGACCGCAATGGGCATCACGGAACAAACCTATAACAGCCGCTCACGCCTGCCACCCGCCGAGATCAGGAAGACCTACTATGACCAATGCGCGCAGCACTCAAAATCTTCTAAATAGATAATTGTCAATAAGTTACACACAGTATCTAATCCTATTTATTTAAAGTGGATTCTAGAATAGTGCGGATGGCGTTGTTCTTCCGCGCTACCCCTTCGCTGCGCCCTATACGGTGCCTTCATCGCGTGAGTGCACAGGCGTGGAGACCACGCCTCGCAGCGCTGCCGCTTGCCCAGGCCCCTGTGCCCGGCTAGCCTCGCGTCCTTTCCCGCCCCCGGACGCCCGCCATGCAGCCCCGCGACCTTGCCATCTACTTGTTCCTTGCCATTGCCTGGGGATTGTCGTTCCTGGTCGTGTTGCACACCGAACACGCGTTCGGCTGGGTCGGCGCTGTCAGCCTGCGCGCGCTGTTTGCCGGCTCCACATTGGTCCTGTTGAGCGTTCTGCTGGGCCGCGCGCCGCAGTTTCGCCCGGTGCTCAAGCCGCTCTTGGTGGTGGGCGCCACTACCGTTGCCGGGCAGCTGGCCGGCATGACCTACGCCACCCCGCGCATCGGTACCGCGATGGCGGCGATTTTCGTCACCACCATTCCGCTGTTTTCGATGCTCATCGGGCGCGTGCTGGGGCTGGAAACCCTGAGCCGACAGGGCGTCCTCGGCCTGCTGTTGGGCCTGGTCGGAATGGTCATGCTGGTGGGCTTTCCAGCACAGACGGTCGATGCCGATTTCATCAATGGCTGCATCGCCTCCATCGGAGGCGCACTGGCTGCGGCCTACGGCAGCAACCATGCCGCCCTGCACCTGCGCCAGTGCGACCCGTGGACCGTGGCCGGCGGCTCGTTCCTGGCCGGCGGCGTGATGTTGCTGCCGCTGCTGTGGTGGGTGCCGCTGCCCGGCGTGCCGGGGGTGCTGGACTGGGGTTACCTGCTGATCAGCGGCAGCGTGATGAGCGCCACCTGCTATGTGCTGTTCTTCGGCCTGGTGGCCCGCATCGGGGCCACTCGGGCGATCAGCGTGGAATTCGTGGTGACACTGGTGGCGGTGCTGGTCGGCGCCTTGTTCCTCGGCGAAGCGCTGAGCCTGCTGCAAGCGTTAGGGAGTGGGGTGATTCTGTTCGGCTGCGTGATGGTGCTGGGCCTGCTGCCGGGGCGCCGCTCACGCTTGCCCAGTTGAACGACCACGAGCCGCACACACATTCACACTTCAAATACCCAGCATTCCTACATTTAATTTGTAGATGGCCGCTGTGCCACCCTATGCTGGCTCTGCCTTCCCTGCGGCGCACCGGCCGGTGCGGTCCACGGCACGGGAAAAGAACAACAAGTCGAGACCATTCATGTCCAAGCACGCTTATTTCGCCCCCCACGGTGGGCACCCCGCTCAAACCGAGCTGCTCACCGACCGTGCCATGTTCACCGAAGCCTATGCCGTCATCCCCAAGGGCGTGATGCGTGACATCGTCACGAGCCACCTGCCGTTCTGGGACAAGATGCGCATGTGGGTCATCGCCAGGCCGCTGACCGGCTTTGCCGAGACGTTCTCTCAATACATCGTCGAAGTCGCGCCCGACGGCGGCAGCGAGCGACCGGAGCTGGACTCCAACGCCGAGGCCGTGCTGTTCGTCGTCGAAGGCCAGCTCGACATCACGCTGGAGGGGCAGGCGCACACCCTGACCCCCGGCGGCTATGCATTCATCGCCCCCGGCGCCGAGTGGAGCCTGCGCAACCGCAGCGACAGCAATGTCAGCTTCCATTGGCTACGCAAGCACTACCAGCGGGTCGACGGTCTGGACGCGCCGACATCCTTCGTCACGCACCGTGACAACGCCACGGTGATCGAAATGCCGGGCACCGAGGGCTGCTGGATCACGACGCGCTTCGTCGACATGGCCGACATGCGCCATGACATGCACGTCAATATCGTCACGTTCAAACCAGGTGGCGTGATTCCGTTCGCTGAAACGCACGTCATGGAGCACGGCCTCTATGTGCTCGAAGGCAAGGCGGTGTATCGCCTGAATCAAGACTGGGTCGAGGTCGAAGCCGGTGACTTCATGTGGCTGCGCGCGTTCTGCCCGCAGGCCTGCTACGCCGGGGGACCGGGGCCGTTCAGCTACCTGCTGTACAAAGACGTCAACCGCCACGCCCACCTTACGCTCAATCCCAAGCGCTGAGGCACGCGCACCCCGCCCGGCCCAGGCCGGTTGGGGCTGGCCATGCCTGTCAGGTCTGTCAGTTGCCGCTCGCTTGCGCCAGCGGCAACACTCGGTCGTATCTCGCCTGAACAGCTGCGTCATCGCTTGATGCTGCGGCCGGGCTTCCCGACGCCTTGCCCTCTTCAAGGGGTGCCAAGGCTGCACCACGACCGACAGGACACCCTCACCATGACCCAACCCCGCGAAACCCTGCACTTCTTCTACCAGGGCGATCAGCTCAGTTCGCTGGTGCAACCCGGCGCCAACCGCGCGATCCTGCGCAGCCAGGGCATGCCCTTGGCCGAGGTGTCGTTGACAGATGAAGGCCCTGCCAGCCAGTTGCTGGCCACCGACCTGCAACAATCCGTGTTGGGTACGGCAGACCGCCTCCGCTAAAGTGCCCGGCCACCCGCGCAGCAATCGCTCCCCGCAACCTGCAGGCGGCAAGCGGCGCGGAACCTTCCTTGCGCCGCGCCCATCAGACTGGCATGTGACCGAACAATCGCTGCGCCTGGGTGTTCGCTGACCTGGCGCAGCGCCCGGCCCTTCCCTGATCTCTGACGGAGCAGATTCGTGAACCATGACATCCTCGATGCTCACCGCTTTTCTTCCTGGAATCGCGAGCAACTGCTCGCCAGCACCTACTGCGCCTGCTTCTACTGCAAAGCGCGCTACGCACCCAGCAAGATCGCCGCATGGACCGATGACGAGCAAACCGCTGTGTGCCCGGAGTGCGCCGTCGATTCAGTGTTGGGCAATGCCTGCGGCGTGGACCTGACCGATGAGTTTCTGGAGCGCATGCATGAGTATTGGTTCGAGTGACGCCATCGCCCGACCCGACGCCGGTGATGATCGGCAGCTGAGCAGCTTTACTTGTAGGAAATAATCTTAACGAGCAAGGAAAATGCCTATGAAGATCGTCGTCACCCGCATCTTCGTCACTGACCAAGCCAAGGCGCAAGCCTTCTACCATTATGTGCTGGGCCTGGAGCCCAAGCAGGATGTGCCGATGGGCCAACACCGCTGGCTCACCTTTACCTCACCCAGCGATCCACACGGGGTCGAGCTGTCCCTGGAGCCAAACCTGCACCCTGCTGCCCGTGACTTCCAGGCCGCGATCAAGGCTGACGGGTTGCCCGCCATGACGTTCGAAGTGAAAGACGTGCACGCCGAATACGAGCGACTCTGCGCCGCGCACGTGACCTTCACTCAGACACCCACCGACACCGGCGCATTCACCGTGGCGTTGCTCGATGACACCTGCGGAAACCTGATCCAGATCGCCCAGCGTCACTGAGTCGCCCAGCCAGTCAAGACGCCTTGCGCGGGCGTTTGGCTGGCTTCTTGGCCGCCGCTGAGGCCGCCGTTTTCTTCTCGGCGGCTTTCTTCGGAGGGGCTTTTTTCGCAGGCGTTTTTCCGGCCAGGCTGCGTTTGAGCAACTCGGTCAGGTCGAGGATATCGGCGCTTTTGCCGCCTCCGGCAGGCTTGCTCTTCTTCGCCGCGCTGAGCTTGCCCTTGCGCGCCTTCTCTTGCACCAGTTGCATGATCGTGTCGCGGAAGGCGTCGTGGTACTCATCCGGCGCCCACGCGCCGCTCATGTCTTCCACCAGGCGCTTGGCCATGTCCCGCTCCTGCTTGCTGAGCGTGGCCTGAGTCACCTTCTGGTCCAGCTCCAGCGTATCGAGGCCACGCACTTCATCCGGCCAGCGCAGGGTGATCATGACCAGCGCATCCCTGAGCGGGCGCAGCAGCGCCAGGTGCTGACGGGTGTGCAACACGACGGTCGCCAACGCCACTTTACCGGTGCTCTCCAGGGTCTCGCGCAGCAGCGCATAGACCTTGCCACCGCGCTTGTCGGGGCTGAGGTAATACGGGGTGTCGAAGTGCTGCAGGGGAATGTCGCCAGCTTTGACGAAGGAGAAGATATCGATGGTTTGCGTGGCTTCGGGCCGGGCTTTGCGGATTTCATCTTCGCTGATGACCACATAGCGGCCCTTCTCGTACTCCACGCCCTTGACCACGTTGTCCTTGTCGATGTCCTTGCCGGTGGTCTTGTTGATGCGCTTGTAGCCAACGCGGTCCATGCTGCGCTTATCGAGCCAGTCGAAATCGACGCGCTCAGCACTGACGGCGGTATTGAGGCTGACGGGAATATGGACCAGACCGAAACTGATGGCACCTTTCCAGATCGCTCTCGCCATGGGCAGCTCCTTGAGTGACCGTATACGCTACAAAAAAAATCGCAGCGCCAGCGTAGACTGGCACTGCGTTTGTCAGCATGTTGCGTTATCAGCTTTTGCCGCCGCCAGCGCCACCTTTGCTCGCCTGCCCGCCCTTCTTGCCTGCTTCGGACGCTTTCGCCTTGTCATTGGCGAAGTTGCCGCCATTGCCGCCGCCGGCCTTGGAACCTTGGCTGCCGGATTTATCGCTCGTCTTGCCGCTGTCTTTCTTGTCCATGATCTTTCACCTGTGTGGCTTCAGAAAATGCACGACAACATGCCGTACATAGCGTCGGAGTACGGCGAACGTGCTTGATTCGATCGCCCCGCCGCTCAGCTGACCGGTGGCGCTAACAACCGCTCAGCGGGTAATTGCGACCCAAGCGAATCGCCCGGTTTCAAGCGCCGCAAGCGGCTTTTTCCTCCAATAGCTGGATGAACATGCTCAAGCTGCGCGACACCGTTCCGCGCCGCCATACCAGCCAGGTTTTGAGGTAGCGGAAATCTTCCGACATCGGCCAGGCGCTGACCATGCTGCAGCCGGGCATGTTGTCGAGCATGCTGCGCGGCAGCATGGCCAGCCCGGCGCCTGCGCTCACGCACGCCAGCATGCCGTGGTAAGACTCCATCTCGTGGATCTTGCCGGGTACGGCATTGTCCTGGACGAACCAGTTCTCGAAATGGTGGCGGTAAGAGCAGTTGGCGCGAAAGGCATAGATGTTTTCGCCGTTGACATCCTGGGCACGGGTGACCGGGGCGTGATTGAGCGGTGCGATGATCACCATCTGCTCTTCGAACACCGGCATGCCTTCAAGGGTCGGGTGCAGCACCGGGCCATCGACGAACGCCGCGACCAACCGCCCGCCCAATACGCCTTCGAGCATGGTCCCGGAGGGACCGGTAGACAGGTCCAGGTCCACCTTTGGATAACGCTGGTTATAGGCCGCCAGCAGCGCCGGAATACGCACCGCCGCAGTGCTTTCCAGCGAACCCAGGGCAAAGGTGCCTTGGGGGTCCTCGCCGGCCACGGTCAGCCGCGCCTCGTGCACCAGCTCCAGAATGCGTCGGGTGTATTCCAGAAAATTCCAGCCCGCCGGCGACAGCCGCAGGCGGCTCTTCTCGCGGATGAACAGGTCGACACCCAAGTCCTCTTCGAGCTGCTTGATGCGCGTGGTGAGGTTGGACGGCACCCGATGGATGTGCTGCGCTGCCGCGCTGATGCTGCCATGCTCGGCCACCGCCTTGAAGATTTCCAGTTGCACCAGATCCACAGTCATTCTCCAAACGTGAACGTTTCGCTCATTATTATTCAGTTTTCAACAGCGCGGCGCACCACTAGTCTGGCAACACTTCTCCATGAGCATGAGTGTCCCGCCATGACCACGATCAGCAGCCACACCCACGCGATTTCCGTCGACCCGTTCACTGCCGAACAGATCGGTCATTACCCCTTCGATGACGCCGCCACCCAGGAAGCCGCCCTGCAGCGCGCTGCCGATGGCTACCGCCAGTGGCGCCAGGTTTCGTTGAGCCAGCGCAGTGCTTATCTGGTTGCCCTGGCCGATACCCTCGAAGCCACCAGCGAAGCTTTTGCACAGATGATTGCCAAGGAAATCGGCAAGCCGATCAGCCAGGCCCGTGGCGAAGTCAGCAAGTGTGTCGGCCTGTGCCGTTGGTACGCCGAGCACGGCCCGGCGATGCTCGCCCCTGAGGCCACGCAGATCGCCACCGCACGTATCGAATACCGTCCGCTGGGCCCGATTCTGGCCGTGATGCCGTGGAATTTCCCGGTCTGGCAGGTCCTGCGTGGCGCCGTGCCGGCGCTGCTGGCGGGTAACACCTACGTACTCAAACACGCCCCGAACGTGATGGGCAGCGCTTACCTGCTGCTGGAGTTGTTCAAGAACGCCGGCCTGCCGCAAGGCGTGTTCGAGCTGCTCAACGTCACCCCTGACGGCGTGACCCGCGCCATCAATGACCCACGCATCGCCGCCGTGACGCTGACCGGCAGCGTGCGCGCCGGCATGGCCATCGGCGCCCAGGCGGGTGCTGCGCTGAAAAAATGCGTGCTGGAGCTGGGTGGCTCAGACCCGTTCATCGTGCTGGCAGACGCTGATCTGGACGCAGCCGTGAAAGCCTCGGTCATCGGCCGTTACCAGAACACCGGCCAAGTCTGCGCAGCGGCCAAGCGCATGATCGTCGAACACAGCGTGGTAGAGGCCTTCACCGCCAAGTTCGTCGAAGCGACGCGCGCCTTGCAGATCGGCAATCCGCTGCAGGACGACACCTACATCGGCCCGATGGCCCGCTTCGACCTGCGCGATGAGCTCGACGGCCAGGTCCAGGCCAGTATCGCCGAAGGCGCCAGCGTGCTGCTGGGCGGTCACAAGCTGGACGGTGTAGGCAACTTCTACGCCCCGACCGTGCTGGGCGATGTGACACCAGACATGACTGCATTCAAACAGGAGCTGTTTGGCCCGGTGGCTGCGATCATCAGTGCGCGGGATGCCGAGCATGCGGTAGAACTGGCCAACGACAGCGAATTCGGCCTGGCGGCGACCATCTACACCGCCGATGTGGCACGTGCCGAGCGCATGACCGCCGCGCTGGATACCGGCGGTGTGTTCATCAACGGCTACTGCGCCTCTGATCCACGCGTGGCCTTCGGCGGCGTGAAGAAAAGTGGCTTTGGCCGCGAGCTGTCGCACTTTGGCGTACGCGAGTTCACCAACGTTCAGACCGTGTGGCTGGACCGCCACTGAGCCGCGGGGCCGGGCTTCAGCCTCGGCCCTGATCCCTGACCCAGTCGAGCATGCCGCCCGGCACGATCAACTCGTGCCGGGCGCGTGAGCAGGCGGTATACAACCCGGCCAGGGTGCGCGCCCGCTCGTTGCGGCCACCGCCCGTGGTGGGCGCCACCATCAGCTCCGGCGAGACCATCACCCGCGAGAACTCGCGGTTTTTCACGTCTTGCACGCGGGCGAGGAACAAGGTGGCGGTTTTGGTCCAGCGATACTGGCTCTTGGCCTTGGCGAAATGCTCGGCCGTGTAGCCCTTGCGCAGCAGGCTGGCGACGGCCGCAAAAGCGCGGTCGCCGCCTTTATCCTGCTCCAGGGCCTGCCAGCTGGCATAGCGGAACAGCAGGTGATGGCGCGGCCGCGTACCAAAGCGAAACAACTCGATGCAGTCCTCGACGAACAGCTCGAAGTCCTTGCGTGCGCCCTGCAGCAGGATGAACGGTACCTGCTGGTGGGCCAGGCGCTGGAACCAGCCGAACAGCCCCCACTCATCGTCCACCAGCAGCACGGTCGGATGCTCCGGCACGCTGACCGCGTCGTAGAAACTGACCCGGGTGTAGTGCTCGGCGGTGCCGGCGAAGGCCGCCTGAATTGCCGAGGGGTGGGCTTCGATCAGCGGATTCAGTACGGCATCCATGGCGGGGCCGGCGCGCAGCGAGCGGGCAATGGTGCGCTGACGAATGAAACTGCCGTGGTGCGCGCTCAGGCCATTGAGGTTCTGCAACTCATCACCCAGGGCAATGACCGACTGCGGGCTGCGGTCGAGGATGGCCAGCAGGGGCGCCGACAGCTCGTGGGCCTCATCGACGATGGCGTGGCTGAAGCGGCGATCGATCACCTCATCGAGCAGCGACAGCAGCTTGATGCGGTGGTAGTCGCGCACCGGCAGCTGCACTTCCCGCGCCGAGGGGCGGATCAGTTCCTGCCAGTAACGGCGGGCCATTTCCAGCAGCACTTCCTGGTCCATTGGCGTGAAGCCTGGCCCAGCCCATGGCAAGTGGCGCAGTTGCACTTGGCTGTCGCTGCCGTGGCAGAAGCTGCGCACCGCACTGATGCAGAGCGCCACGACGTCGGGCGCGGCCAGTGGGCCGATGTCAGGAATGCCCAGCCACTGCACCACGTTGGCGTCTTGCGGACGCCAGGTGAGCTTGGTGCGGTAGCGGTCGCGAATCCTCCAGCCTTGGCTGGTTTGGTCGCGGTCAAGGATAAGGTCGGCCAATTGGCCGAACGTCAGGGCGGTGAAGGCCTCGGCATCCTTGACCCGCGCCTTGAGTGCGGCCAACTGACCTTCGGTGCGGGCCAGCAGCAGGGTGCAGGCCGGATCGAGCAGGCGTGCCACTTGATGGATCAGAAAGGTCTTGCCGGTGCCGGCAAAGCCCTGCACCGCCACCGATTCTTCGACCCCGCAAAGGAATTCTCGCAGCAGGCGCTGCTGCGGGTCGCTGAGCACCAGATCGCTGGCCAGGCCTGGCAGAGCGGCCGTGTGCAAAGGCGTGACCTGCTGACGGTAGGCTGGCGAAAAGGCGAAATTCCAGCCACCCTCGGCCGTGCGCAGGGTAGCCCGGTCGATGGCCACTTGTGCATCGAGCAAACCAATGCTGCCAGCACCGAGCAAGCTTAATCCTGTGCTGAAGGTATCGCGTGCAAAGTGTTGTTTTACTTGCAGAACGAAGGCTCCTGAGGCGCTTGCTTCAACCTCATCGGCGATGGCCAGGACCTCGGCGAAGCGCCGCTCCAGCGCTTCGACGGCCGGCAGGTTGGCCGCCTGGCGCGGCAGGTGCTGGATGAACAGCACAGCGGCGGCCTGCAAGGCATCGGCCTCGTCCAGCAGGCGCAGGTCATCGCCGCAGGCCAGGGCCTCGGCGTCATCATGGGTCAGGGGCAGGTAGAACATCGACACCTCGGCAAACGATGGGCCGCACGATACCAAGTATTGTCGGGGGCTGCCCGAAGGCTTTGCCTGCGAGGGATCTCGCTCAGAAGCACGGGGGATGTGTGGAGCGGCGAGTGAGTCGGCTGAGACAGGCCCCAGGTCCGTCCTGGCAGCGCATTTGCCTAGCGCTATCGACGCAACGGCAGTCGACGCAACGGCAGTGCAAGCGGTTTGGCCGCTAGGCGGCCCGATGCGGCTGAAGGTGCCCAGAGCGCGCCGCGACACGTGTGTACCCTGCAGGAGCAGCTCTGCTCGCGCTAGACGTCAGGTGTCAAACGTTATCAGGCAGGTCAAAGGCCGGCACGCTTTTCGCGACCAGGCTTTTACCCTGGTAGGCGTTTTCTGCACGACAACGCAGCCTGCAGGATCAATAACCTCCCGCAAGGCTGCGCTGGCTTCACGCTAGGTGGCACCCTCAGCTAGAGCGCCGGTCGCCACCACTGGCGGGCTTGGCGCAGCCGCACTGGCCCATCTGGCAGGCTTCGCCGTTGGCATGGCCGTTGGCGCAGGCGTCGCAGCAGTAACGCTGGCCGCCGCGCTGCACCGCATGGTTGTCCAATTCGCAGTTGCAGCTTGGGCAGGCACATTTAGGGTTGGTCATGGTGCTTTCCTCCGTTGATTTCACGCATCATTCCGGTCGTCCGGAATCTCGTCATCCGACCAGGGCTTGCCATCCAGAGGATGGACATGCGCCTCTTCGGCTTCATCCAAACCGGTGCCCAGGCCAACCTCGTCGGCATCCACTTCGCGCAGCTCCAGATCCGCCGGGCAGCCGCCATCGCCAGGCTCGAACGGATCACGTGCACCCGTTTCATCGAGCAGGGTTTCGGGGCTCATGTCGTCGTCGGTCACACCATCTTCATGCACGCCCTCGGTCAACGCTTCGCCGCCGCTCATGCCGGCCTGGGCGACGCGTGCTTCAGGGAATTCGTGATCCACCTCAGCCTCGGAACGCTCGTCGCCGATACGGCCACGCGGGCCATCCACGTCTTCATGAAAATTCAGCTCGTGCACGCTGCCCATGCGGTCTTCGGTCGTATCGATCTCGGACGGGGTATAGGGTTTCGGATCGTCTGTACGGGCCATGAGGGCACTCCATCGAATTAAGTCCATACGGTCGACTGCATCTGCGCGGCAATGATTCAGTTTCTCGCACGTCGCAACACCTGGGGATAATTTGAACTCCCCTCCCGCCACCTCGCTCCCAGCCCATACAGGCCGATCACCCGATCGCCTCTCCGGAGCCCACGCCATGGCCAAGCCGTTGCAGGAGTACCAGCGCAAGCGCGATTTTGCCGCCACGCCCGAACCTGCGGGCAAAAGCCGCAAAGCGCGCGCAGCTCAGGCGTTGCAGTTCTGCATCCAAAAGCATGACGCCAGCCACCTGCACTATGACTTTCGCCTGGAGCTGGACGGCACCCTGAAAAGCTGGGCGGTGCCCAAGGGCCCTTCGCTGGACCCTAAACAACGCCGCTTGGCGGTGCATGTCGAAGACCACCCGCTCGACTACGCCAGTTTTGAAGGGCACATTCCCGAAGGGCACTACGGCGCAGGTGATGTGATTGTCTGGGATCGCGGTGTCTGGGAGCCCGAGGGCGACGCGCAGGCGGCCTACGCCAAGGGCAAGCTGCGCTTTCGCCTGCAAGGCGAAAAGCTCTCTGGCACCTGGAACCTGCTGCGTACGCACCTGGCTGGCAAGAAGGAGCAGTGGCTGCTGATCAAATCCAATGACGAGCAAGCGCGCAGCGAAGACGACTACTGCATCGTTGACGCCCTGCCCGACAGCGTACTCAGCGATCAGGAACTGCCGCAAAAGGCCACCCATGCCAAGCGGCAAGCCGTCGCCAAGACGAAAGCTGCCACCAAACCGTCCTCCTCCACCCGCCACCCGGTGGCCCTGCCCGACCACCTCAGCCCGCAGTTGGCCACCCTGGTGGACGCCCCACCTGCGGGCGATTGGCACTATGAAGTGAAGTTCGACGGCTACCGCTTGCTGGCGCGTATCGATGGCAAGGACATCCGCCTGTTCACCCGCAATGGCCATGACTGGAGCGCCAAGATGCCGCGCCAAGTCAAGGCCCTGCGCCAGCTGAAGTTGAAATCCGCCTGGCTCGACGGCGAAGTTGTGGTGGCCGGTGACAACGGCATCGCGGATTTCCAGGCATTGCAGAACGCTTTCGATCAAGACGATGACAGCGGCCTGACCTATTACCTCTTCGACGCCCCCTGGCTGAACGGTCAGGACCTGCGCGACACCCCGCTGCAGGAGCGACGCGCTGCGCTGCGCGCGGTGCTGGACAAGCATGAGGACGACGCCTTGCGCTACTCTGCCGATTTCGAAGCGCCCGTGGATTCGCTACTGGCCAGTGCCTGCCAGCTGCAACTCGAGGGGCTGATCGGCAAGCGCGCGGGCAGCCCCTACCGCGAGCGGCGCAGCAACGACTGGATCAAGCTCAAGTGCCAGCAGCGCCAGGAGTTCGTCATCGTCGGCTACACCGACCCCAAAGGCAGCCGCGAAGGGTTCGGCGCGCTGCTGCTGGCGCTGCACGATGACCAGGGCGAGCTGTGCTACGCAGGCCGGGTCGGCACGGGGTTCAGCAGCGAAACGCTGAAGCAGCTGCATACGCGGCTGAAGGCATTGAACGCGCCGAAGCCGACGCTGCAAAAGCCGCCTTCTGGCGCTGCAGCACGCGGCGTGCACTGGCTGCAACCCAGCTTGCTCGCTGAAGTTTCCTACGCCCAGATGACCCGTGGCGGCATCGTCCGCCATGCGGTGTTTCACGGCCTTCGTGACGACAAACCCGCCCGCGGCATCGCTCAGGAACGGTCGCAGCCCGCAGCGTCCAACGCCGTCAAACCCAAGAAAAACAGCCGGGCTGAGAAACACGCCAGCCAAACCCCAGCCGACCTGCACCTGACCCACCCAGAACGCATCATCGACCCCAGCACCGGGGTCACCAAGCAGCAGGTGGCCGAGTACTACGCTCAGGTCGCGCCGTGGATCATGCCGCACCTCCAGCACCGCCCCGTGGCCCTGGTGCGCGCGCCAGAAGGCCTGGGCAGTGAGCTGTTCTTCCAGAAACATGCCGAACACCTCAACCTGCCGGACACCCACACCTTCAGCAAAGCCCAGGCAGGCCAGGCGGCGATGACACTCGACACCCCGACCGCCCTGCTCGGCGCGGTGCAGATGAACGCGATCGAGCTGCACACCTGGAACGCCACCGACAAGGCCTTCGACAAGCCCGACCGCTTTGTTCTGGACCTCGACCCGGACCCGGCCTTGCCGTGGAAAGCGATGGTCGAAGCGACCCAGCTGACCCTCACCCTGCTCGACACCCTGGGCCTTGAAACCTTCATCAAGACCAGCGGCGGCAAGGGCCTGCACCTCGTGGTGCCGCTGACCCGGCGCGCGGGCTGGGACGAGGTCAAAGCGTTTAGCCAGGCCATCGTCGAACACCTCGCCGGGTTGTTCCCCGAGCGCCTGAGCGCCGTGGCCGGACCGAAGAACCGCGTCGGAAGGATTTTCATCGATTACCTGCGCAACGGCCTGGGCGCCACCACCGTGTGCGCCTATTCGCTGCGCGCCCGGGAGGGGATGCGGGTATCGGTGCCCATCGCCCGCGAGGAGCTTGAAACACTCAAAGGCGCTGACCAGTGGACGATGGACAGCCTGCTCAAGCGCCTGGTACGGATCGAGGACCCTTGGGCGGACCTCCCCAGCACGCGCCAATCGATCACGCAACGCATGCGCCGCCAGCTCGGGCTCGATGGCTGAGCCGCAGGCCCTGCTCAATGGACAACAACACTGATGGACCCGAATCGATGACCGCTTCCCAGGCAACCCCCTTCACTGCAGTTGACGCACTGCTGGACGACTTCGCCCAGCGCGCCACCGCGCCCGGTCTAGACCCGGCCCTGCACGCGCTGATGCAGGCGCTGTGCAGCCGCCATTTCGATACGCTGCCGCTGCCAGGCCAGGGCCGCACGTTGCAGCGCTGGCAGACGCTGGCCCAGGTGGCCGGCTGTGACCTGGCGCTGGCCAAATTGTACGAGGGCCATACCGATGCCTTGGCGATCCTCGCCGAATGCGCGCCGGCAGGTTTTGCTCGCGCGGGCATCTGGGGCGTGTGGGCTGCGGAACCACCGGATGCGCGCGCACGTATCGTGGCGCGCGAGGGTCGTGAGGTGCGCCTGCAAGGCCGCAAGGCCTGGTGCTCCGGTGCCTTGCAGATCGACCGGGCGCTGATTACCGCGTGGGCCGAGGACGACCAGCCGTACCTGGTGGCCCTCGACCTGCGTCACCCCAGCCAGCGCATCAGTGCCGAAGGTTGGCAGGCGGTGGGCATGGCCAGTACCGCCAGCATCGAACTCAGCTTCGACGACAGCCCTGCCACGCTGATCGGCCAGGCTGGCGACTACTTGAACCGTCCGGGCTTCTGGCACGGCGGTGGCGGCATCGCCGCGTGCTGGTATGGCGCCGCGCACGCGCTGGCCGGTTACCTGCGTGAACACTGCCGCCAGCCGCGCGCCGATGCTCACGCGCAGGCCCATCTGGGCGCGGTGGACGTGGCCTTGCAGGGCGCGCGCCTGGCCCTGCAGGATTGCGCCCGCTGGATCGATCGACACCCGCTGGCGGACGCCGAGCTGCCCGTGCGCCGCGTACGCGCCGTGGTGGAGCAGGCCGCCGAGACCGTTATCCATCATGTAGGCCGCGCGTTGGGAGCGACCCCCTTCTGCCGCACTGGCCACTTTGCGCGCCTGAGCGCCGACCTGCCCGTTTACCTGCGCCAGAGCCACGCTGAACGCGACCTGGCCGCCCTTGGCCAGCAGGTCGCCCACCTTGCAGTCGGAGACTGGCCCCTATGAGCATCGATTCGCAGTATTTCGCCGACCTGTACGCCGACAACGAAGATCCGTGGGCCTTTCGCACCCGCTGGTACGAGCGGCGCAAGCGTGAATTGATCATGGCCTGCCTGCCGCGTCAGCGCTTCGCCTGTGTCTACGAGCCGGCCTGTGCCAACGGCGAGCTCAGCGCACTGCTGGCCGAGCGTTGCACCCGGCTGATCTGCCAGGACCTCGACAGCACCGCGGTGGGCCTTGCCCGCCAGCGCCTGCAAGGCCTTGCGCATGTCAGCGTGGAGCAGGCGCGGCTGCCGGGTGACTGGCCGGATCAGCGCTTTGACCTGATCGTGCTCAGTGAAGTGGGCTACTACCTGTCGGTGGAGGCTTGGCGGGAGGTCATTGAGCGGTCGCGGCACAGCCTGACCGAAGACGGCGGGTTGTTGGCCTGCCATTGGCGCCACGCCATCGATGGCTGCCCACAGGATGGCCCGCAGGTGCAAGCAGCCCTGGCCGAACACCTGGGCCTGCACCGGGTCGTCCTGCATGAAGAAGCTGACTTTCAGCTGGCGTACTGGTGCCGCCAACCGCGCGCCGTCGACCTAGAGGAGACTTGCCCATGATCGCTGTGGTGATTCCCGCGCACAACGAAGCCCGCCGGCTCGGCCATTGCCTGCGTGCGGTCCAGGCTGCCGCCGTGCAGGCGCAAGCCCAGGGCCATCGGGTGGAAATCCTGGTGGTACTCGACCGCTGCCAGGATGGCACCGCAGCGGTGGCCCAGCGGCACGGCGTTGCCACCCTGACGGTGGATGCCGGCAATGTCGGCCTGGCGCGTCAGGCCGGCGCCCAGCACATGCTCGAACGCGGCGCGCATTGGCTGGCCTGCACCGATGCCGACAGCAAGGTCCCGCCGCACTGGTTGTGCTGGCAAATGCAATGCGCTGCCGACGCCGTGTGCGGCACGGTCCACATCGAACGCTGGCAGCCTTGGCAGACCGCAGCGCTACGCGCGTTGTACCGCAGCCGCTATGAGGCGCGCGAAGGTCATCGGCATATCCATGGCGCCAACCTCGGCGTTTGCGCACGCGCCTATGAACGGGTCGGCGGCTTCCAGCCGCTGGCCGCTCACGAAGACGTGCACCTGGTGCATGCCCTGCAGGCCAGCGGCGCACAGATCGCCTGGACCGCGCGCAACAGCGTTGCGACCAGCAGCCGCAGTGATGCCCGCGCGCGGGAGGGGTTCGGTGATTACCTACTGGGCCTTGCAGCAACCGGCGCAGCGCACAGCGTCTCGACGCACTGAAAACTGCCGGCAGCTCAAGCCAGAGCGGCCACCGCATCGATCTCGACCAGCATGGCGTCCAACGCCAGGCAAGGCACGGGAATCAGCGTGCACACCGGTTTCGGTGCGTCGCCCCAGGCCTGCCCGGCGGCCTCGCCCCACTCAGCCAGACGCGCGTGGCTGTGATCGACGATCAGCAGGGTCAACTTGCACACGTGTTCGAGCCCAGCGCCCTGGGCCGCGAGCGCCGTTTGCAGATTGCGCAATGCCTGACGCGCCTGCTCGGCAAACAGCGGCGACAGCTGCCCGTCCAGCCCCTCCCCACCTTGCCCGGCGATGTACAGCAAGCGACTGCCTGCGCGCACCTCGGCGACATGGGAGTAGGCGTTCGGGGTGGGGTCGTAGAGGCCGGGCGGGTTGGACAGGCTGAAGGCGGGTATGGCGGTCATCGTATGTGCGCTCGCGCAGGAGAGAGAGAACGCGCGAGTATCTGACCTCAAGTGCGCTTGAGGTCAAGCGGCCGTTGGGCTGCTTGGGGTTCTCACTGAAAGTAGCGGCACGAACGCCTGCGGTGGCGCTCGGTGGGCAACGGCTGGACCGCTCACATGGGCAGCGTACGCGGCGGCGGCTTTATCCGTGGCGGGCTGCGCCGCAGCCCGTGGATAAGCATGAACCTGCGAGGCTGCGGACTACTTCTCTTCCATCACATCGCGGCCTTTCACGGCGCGTGGGCCTTTGACCAGCCAGCCCACCAGACCCAGGATCGGCGCCCAGACCACGAAGACGACCCACAGCATCTTGCGTTCGGCGCGGCGGTCGCTGCCGATGATGTTCCAGATGGCCCAGATGTCCAGCAGGATGACCACAGCAGCGATGATGATCCAGATCGTTCCGATTTCCATAGACGTTCTCCCAATGAGCAAGTAGTACGTTCGGTCACCGCAAACGGCAAGGGTTCCATAGGAAAGTGTAGCGTTAGGCAAAGTTGCCGCCAGCAGGCATGCTTTTGTCGTGCAGGCCTGCCTTGAGCCACCCGGACAAGCCGAGGCTCAGTGCGCAGGCGCCTGTTCCAGCGCTGCCTTCAACGCTTCGGCGCTGGCGAAGGTGTGCTGCGATTGCACCTTGCCCCGATCCAGTTGCAACCACAGTACCTGGCCTTCGGCGGCTGGGTAGCGGCCGGCGACCTGGCCGTCGCGGTCAAGCATCACGCGGTAGCGGTAGTCACGCATGGCAGGCACGGCGAACAGCTTGCTGATCAGCGCCGGCATGCGCTGGATGTCGGCGACGAACACGGCGTCGCGCGCCTCCAGATAGCCCTTGCTCTGCTCGGCGAGCGCGGCCTTGACCAGTTTGCCGCCGTCCATGTCATGGGCCACCAGCAAGATTTGCGTGTCGTTGCCCAGGGTGAAGGTCTGATCGTGCTGGTCGTGCAGGGTCCAGGGGGCGAGCTGCTCGCCGGTGTCGACGGCGTGGACCATCAGCGGCAACAGGCACAAGAGCAAGGCAGGCAGGGCTTTCATGGGATGTGCTCCGGGTTTTTTGGGGGGCCAGCATACTCTCAGTACGCCGCCCAGGTCGTTGCCAGCGCCATGACGTTTGCCGGTGTTGTCTTTCCCTGGCAGCGCACGCACACTCACGCCGTCACGTGCCAGCGGAGTCCAGAGTGGCCACACCTCGTCAGTTCAGCAAAAAGGCCAGCACCAGCAACATGCTGCGGCTCAAGTCCGGTGTTACCGATGAGCAGGCGCCCTATCGGGTCGCGTTCGTGTTGCTCGAGCATTTTTCAATGGCGAGCTTCACCGTCGCCATGGACGTGCTGGTGACGGCCAACTTGCTGCGCGCTGACAGCTTCAGTTTCACGCCTCTGTCGCTGACCGGCGACCGCGTGCTCTCCGATCTGGGCCTTGAGCTGATCGCCACGCCCTTGCAAGCGCGCGCGCTGGACGGGCTCGACCTGATCGTGGTGTGCGGCGGCCTGCGCACGTTGCTGAAATACCCCGCACTCGACCGCCTGCTGCAAGACGGCGTAGACCATGGCCGGGCGCTGGGCGGACTGTGGAACGGCGCGTGGTTCCTGGGCCGTGCCGGGGTGCTGGCCGACTATGGCTGCAGCATCCACCCTGAACAGCGCGCCAGCCTCGCCGAGCGCAGCCCGCAAACGCGCATCACGCCCTCCAGTTTCACCCTCGACCGTGACCGCCTCACCGCCGCCAGCCCCAACGGCGCCATGGAACTGATGCTGGGCCTGGTGCGGCGCCTGCATGGCGATGCGTTGGCCGAGGGTGTGGAGGAAATCCTCTCGTTCTCCGGCGCACGCTACCGCCAGGTCGGGCCGGGGGCGAAAAAATCCATGAGCCTGCACCTGCGCACCATTGTCGAGCTGATGGAAAACAACCTGGAAGAAACCCTCAGCCTCGATCAGCTCGCCGCCTACAGCGGGCGCTCGCGACGCCAGATCGACCGGCTGTTCCAGGCCCAGCTCGGCACCTCGCCACGGCGTTATTACATGGAGCTGCGCATCACCAAGAGCCGCCGCCTGTTGCAGTACTCCGACCTGTCGGTGATGGACGTCGCGGTGGCCTGTGGCTTTGTCTCGGTGTCGCACTTCAGCAAGTGCTACGCGGCGTACTTCGGCTACCCGCCTTCACGCGAGCAGCGTCTGGGCGAGTGAGCGCCGCGCCGCCTGATCAATGCTCATCAAGGTGCTCTGTCCACGCTGTAGGCGCCCTGCAAAGCCCGCCTCGGGCGACGTCCGGCACGGCAGAGGTGACGCCGGCGCGTCACTCGATCGTCGACTCGACCCGCTGGGCCTGATGCGCAGCCAGCCACCGCTGCAAATCGGCTGCCGGCATCGGCCTGCCGAGCAGATAGCCCTGGCCCTGATCACACCCGGCTTCACGCAGGAACGCATACTGCCCCGGCGTCTCGATGCCCTCGGCGGTGATGCGAAAGCCCAACGCGTGGCCCAGGTCGATGATGGCTCGGGCGATAGCCACCGCGTCGGCATCTCCAGGCAGATCCTTGACGAACGCGCGGTCGATCTTCAGGTGATCGATGGGCAAGGCGCGCAGATACGCCAATGACGAATAGCCGGTGCCGAAGTCGTCCACCGCCGTTGCCACGCCCAGCGCCTGCAAGCGTTCGAGGACCGCAAAGGCCTGCTGCTGACTCTCCATCAACACGCTTTCGGTGATTTCGACTTCCAGCAGCGTGGCGGCCAGACCGTGCTTGGCCAGCGCGTTGCGCAAGGTGGCGACATAGTCGCTGCGCTCGATTTCCAGCGCTGCGACGTTGATCGCCAAGGTACCCGGCAGACACTCGGCATCGCGCCATTGCGCCAGCTGCGCGCAGGCCAGGGCCAGCACTTGCTCGCCCAAGGGGATGATCAACCCGGTGCGCTCGGCCAGCGGAATGAACTCGGCCGGCGAAACCAGCCCGCGCTCGGGGTCACGCCAGCGCACCAGCGCCTCTACCCCTTCCAGCCGACCGTCGTCGAGTGCCAGCTTGGGTTGGTACCACAGCTCGAATTCATTGCACAGCAACGCCCGACGCAGGTTGCGCTCGAGCTCCAGCATCTGCTGCAGCCGCGCGGTCATGTCCGGGTGATAGGTGCGCCAGTCATTGCGCCCGCCCTCCTTGGCCGCATACATCGCGGTGTCGGCATGGCGCAACAGGCTGTCGAACTCCACACCGTGCTGCGGGTACCAGGCCAGCCCTACGCTGCCGGTGATCAGCGTAGCGGTGCCGTGCAGATCGAACGGGCGTTGCAACCCCGCCAGCAACGCCTGCACCCGCGCCATGATGGGTGCCTGGTTGCCGCGCAGCATGAAGGCGAATTCGTCGCCGCCCAGGCGGCACAACGAGTCCTCGGTGGTCAGCGATTCAAGTAAACGCTGCGCTGCCTGCTGCAACAGCAGGTCGCCCATGGCGTGGCCCAGGCTGTCGTTGACCTGCTTGAAGCCATCGATGTCGAGCATCAGCACCGCCAGGCCCTGGCCTTGCTCGATCGCCGCCGCCAACCGCTGCTGAAACAACACCCGGCTGGGCAGGCCGGTGATGACATCGAAATGCGCCAGCCGCTCAAGCTTGGCCTGGGACTCGCCCAACGCCAGGTTGCGCTCGGCCAACAACCGCTGACTGCGGGTCAGCTGCGCCACGAACAGGCTAAACAGCAAGGTGCAGCCCAAGGCCAGCAAAAATAACGGCGAGCGGAACGGGTTGGCCAGCGGCCAGCCGCCCAGCGGTGATGCGAGCAGCTGCCAGGTGCCGCCTGGTACTTCCAGCAGCAGACTGGCTTTGGGCGACGCAAAGCCGTTGGCATTGCCCCAGATCATTGCGCCGTCCGCACCGCGCGCATCGGCCCCGCGAATCGCCAGCTCGAAGTCCTGATAGGTGCTGAGCCCTGCCGCCAGCAACAGCCGGTCGATGTCTGCCACCACCGATACGCTGCCCCAGTAGAACTTCACCCCGCGCTTGCCATGAACGAACACCGGGCGCCGGTAGATCAACGCGCAGCCGCCGCCCTCACGCAACAGGACTGGCCCGGCCAGCACCGCCTCACGCCGCTCGCGCGCCAGCTGCACCAGCGGGTACTGAGCCGGCAGGGTGCGTAGGTCGAGCCCCAGCACCACCTCGTTGCCCCGCAGCGGATAGACGTCGCGCACCACATCGTCCGGGGCCAAGGTGATGGTGCGCATATAAGGTGAGGCGCTCAGGGCCTCGCGGGCCATACTCTGAAAGTGCACCGAACTGATCCGCCCATCGGCGATGATCAACTGCGCCAAGCCTTCGGTCTCGCCGAACGTGGCGCGCAGCTGCGCTTGCAGCCCCGCCCCCAGCGCAGCAAGCCGCGCATTGAGGGTGGCCAGGCGATCGCTCTGGTCACGCTGGGTGTCCAGATGGCCCAGCAGCAACGACAACCCCACACCCGCCACGGCAAACGCCACCGGCAACAGGCGCTGAAAGCGGCGGCGGGCGGCGGGCGGGGTCAGGGGCTTGGGTGGCGTCGGGGTGGAGGTACTCATAGGCCTGGCGATTGCTCGATTGCCTGTGTATCGGCCGAAAGGCGGGAATGTTGAGGGTGAATGATGTGCGGGCTGCCGATCGCCGCCATTGGGACCGTTTCGCGGCCCATTGCGACCAACGTTGCTGCAAGAGAGCGAAACAACCTGATACAAGCGGTCGTCGGGTGCGCTCCCGCCTCACCCAACCCGCAACCGCCACCCGCCATACCCGCTCAAGCGCAGCTCCCCCAGCGGCAGCACATCGATCCTGTGTGCCCCCGCCAGCGAACCGCCGACCACATGTTGCAGCGCCATGCGCATCACCCAGGGGTGCGTCACCGCCAACCATTGCCCCGGCACCAGGCCCTGCGCAAGCCAGTGACCCACCCGCTCATGCAACTGCGCAAGGGACTCGCCGCCGTGGGGCGCCGCGTGCGGATCATCCAGCCAGGTCTGCAAATCCGCGGTCGCGTGCGATTGCAGGTGTTTGAGCGTCAGTCCATGCCACTGCCCCAACTCGCAGTCACGCAGCGCCGGTTCAACCGAGGCATGGATGCCCAGCGCTTGCGCGGTGTCCCGCGCGCGACGCTCCGGCGCCACCAGGCACTGCAGGCCTGGCGGCCATACGCGCGCTGGCGGCCGTCGGCTCAGCGGATCATCAGCCCGATGAAACCGCCCTACCCGCTGCGCCTCGGTCCATCCGTGGCACAGCAAGGTCAATTCGACCGCGCTCACTGCCGCTGTGCCTCAGTCGAGCCATGGCACAGCAAAGTCAGCTCGACTGCCTTCATGGCTGCGGTGCCTCGACCCAGCGATCGCACAGCAAGGTCAGCTTCATCGCCTTCATGGCTGCCGCACCTCGGTCCAGCCAGAGCACAGCAGATTCGGCTCGACTGCCTTCATTGCTCCTGCGCCTTGATCCAGCGATCGCACAGCAAGGTCAGCCGCCTTCACAGAAGCACCCGCCTCAGCCCACCTGCCCGGCCATGCGCGCCCGCGCGGCGTGCAGCTTCTTGTAGCTGTCGATCAGGCGCTGATGCCGTTCCAGGCCTTCGAGCTTCATGCTGGTCGGGGTCAGGCCGTAGAAGCGTACGCTGCCGTCGAGCGAACCGAGCACAGCCGCCATGCGCTCCTGGCCGAACATGCGGCGCAGGTTGGCCTCGAAGTCGCTCAGGTGCAGATCGCTGTCCAGGGCGATCTCCAGCACCACGTTCAGAGCCTGGTAGAACAGGCCGCGCTCGACGGTGTTGTCGTTGTACTGCAGGAACATTTCCACCAGTTCCTTGGCCGGGTCGAACTGTTTGAGCGCCACATGAATGAGCAGCTTGAGTTCAAGCACGGTGAGCTGGCCCCAGTCGGTGTTGTCGTCGAACTCGATGCCGATCAGGGTCTTGATCTCGGTGTACTCGTCCAGCTCGCTGTTTTCCAGACGTTCGAGCAAGGCTTTGAGCGCACGGTTGTCCAGGCGGTGCAGGTTGAGAATGTCTTCGCGGAAATACAGCGCCTTGTTGGTGTTGTCCCAGACCAGGTCGTCGACGGGGTAGATTTCCGAGTAGCCCGGCACCAGGATGCGGCAGGCCGTGGCGCCGAGGTGCTCGTACACCGCCATGTAGGTTTCATGGCCCAGCCCTTCGAGAATGCCGAACAGGGTGGCGGCTTCCTGAGCGTTGGAATCCTCGCCGTGGCCGGAGAAGTCCCATTCCACGAACGCGTGGTCAGGGGTGGCGCCGAAGAAGCGCCACGACACCACGCCGCTGGAGTCGATGAAGTGCTCGACGAAGTTGTTCGGCTCGGTCAGCGCATGGCTTTCGAAGGTCGGTGGCGGCAGGTCGTTCAGCCCCTCGAAGCTGCGCCCTTGCAGCAACTCGGTGAGGCTCCGCTCAAGCGCCACTTCCAGGCTCGGGTGCGCACCGAACGAGGCGAACACTCCGCCTGTGCGCGGGTTCATCAGGGTCACGCACATCACCGGGAATTCACCGCCCAGCGAGGCGTCCTTGACCAGCACCGGGAAGCCCTGGGCCTCCAGCCCTTCGATGCCGGCGACGATGCTCGGGTACTTGGCCAACACCTCGGCAGGAACGTCCGGCAGGCACAGCTCGCCTTCGAGGATTTCGCGTTTCACTGCCCGCTCGAAGATTTCCGACAGGCACTGCACCTGGGCCTCGGCCAAGGTGTTGCCGGCGCTCATGCCGTTGCTCAGGTACAGGTTTTCGATCAGGTTGGAGGGGAAGTACACCACCTCGCCGTCGGACTGGCGCACGAACGGCAGCGAGCAGATGCCGCGGGCTTCGTTGCCGGAGTTGGTGTCGATCAGGTTCGAGCCGTGCAGCTCGGCGTCAGGGTTGTAGATCGCCAGGCAGTGCTCATCGAGGATTTCGGCGGGCAGCTCGTCTTGCGGGCCCGGCTGGAACCAGCGCTCGTCGGGGTAGTGCACGAACGGCGCATTGGCCAGGTCTTCGCCCCAGAATTGGTCGTTATAGAAGAAATTGCAGTTCAGCCGCTCGATGAACTCGCCCAGCGCCGAGGCCAGGGCGGCCTCTTTGGTCGAGCCCTTGCCGTTGGTGAAACACATCGGCGACTGCGCATCGCGCAGGTGCAGCGACCAGACGTTGGGCACGATGTTGCGCCACGAGGCGATCTCGATCTTCATCCCCAAGCCTTCGAGCAGGCCGGAGAGGTTGGCGATGGTCTGTTCCAGCGGCAGGTCCTTGCCGGCGATCAGCGTGCGCGTGGTGGCGTTCGGGTCGAGCATCAGCAGCGCCTGGGCGCTGGCGTCGAGGTTCTCGACCTCTTCGATGATGAACTCAGGTCCGGTCTGCACCACCTTCTTCACCGTGCAGCGGTCGATGGAGCGCAGGATGCCCTGGCGGTCCTTCTCGGTAATGTCGGCCGGCAGCTCGACCTGGATCTTGAAGATCTGCTGGTAGCGGTTTTCCGGGTCGACGATGTTGTTCTGCGACAGGCGGATGTTTTCGGTGGGAATGTCGCGGGTCTGGCAGTACAGCTTGACGAAGTACGCCGCGCACAGCGCCGAGGACGCCAGGAAATAATCGAACGGGCCCGGCGCCGAGCCGTCGCCCTTGTAACGGATCGGCTGGTCGGCGATCACCGTGAAGTCGTCGAACTTCGCCTCGAGGCGAAGGTTGTCGAGAAAGTTGACTTTGATTTCCATGGGCGATTACCGGGTACCGTCTGAACAGAAGTGGCGGCGATTATCCGGATTTTTGCCTGGGAAGTCTTGTCTGCGGCGTGGCCTGCAGCGTGGCATGGCCCTGCCCCGACTGACGGGTACGGGCCTCGCTGTTTCATGAAAGGCCGCCTGCACCCCGCTGCGTGGGCCAGGCATGCCCTGCCAGGGTTGGAAGCCCCTGCGGCTGGGGTGTCGCTCAGCGCAGCGGTTCTCAGGCTCAGTCGGGCTGCAGGCTTAGCCGAATCTGCGCCTGCGCGGCCAGCGCGATCAATGGCTCGACCTGCGCCGGCTCAGCGATCAGGCCCACGTACTGGTCAGCGTCGCTGCTCAGGTACAGCCACCGTTGGCCGTGGCCGGTGAGCCACTGGTCGAACTCGGCCAGCACCTGGGTCATGGCCAGCGCGTGCGCAGGGGTATAGCGGTAGCCTGCGCCGATAGCGCGGGTGGCGACCAGCAGTGGCGCCAGGTACTCGAACTGATCGAACCCGCGCACATCGACCGCCAGCAGCGTCAGGTGCTCGGGGCGCTGGCCCTTGTCAGGGTCCAGCAACCCGTCAAGCAGTGCTGCGGTGGGTTCGTCCCCGAGGGTATAGGCGCGCATCACCCGGCGCACCAGACGTTCGCGCTCAGCGGCCGGCAGGCGCTGCAACAGCGCTTGTGCGAACGCTTTGAGCTCGCGCTTGCAGGGGTGCAGCGCGCGAAAGGCCTCGGCCTCGCTGATGGCCGGCTCGTCCGGCGGTGGCAGGCTGAAGCGGCCACCGAACAGACGATCAAACAGGCCCATCGGCGGCACCTTGGGCCAGCACGGCCAACACACCGACGATCAAGGTCTTCAAACCCTGATGCAGTTCCGCTTCCATTTCCGCCAACTGCGCGGCGCCGTCCACCCCGGGCAGCGGCTCGCGGGCGTCGACCGAATACACCGTGTCGGCCATCGCGAAGCCTTGGAAGGCCACCGTGGCCAACGCCCAGCGCGCGTGCTCCAGGCTCAGGCCGTGCACCTGGGCCACGTGTTGTTGGTGATGGACGATCTTGTCGATCATCGGCTGGGTCGCTGCCAGGCGCCGGATCACATAGGGGGTGAGGCCCGGGTGGCCTTTGACGAAATCGCAGACCGCGCGGGCGAACTCGCTGAGGTAGGCCTCAAGCCCTTCGCGGCTGGCGCTGCCACTGGCCTGGGGAATCTGCCAGCGCTGGAACACCTCTTCGGCCACCAGGCTTTTCAGCGCTTCAAGGCTGGCGACGTGCTTGTACAGCGCCATGTGCGTGACGCCCAAAGCCGCCGCGACCCCTACGAAAGTAAGGTGCGGCAGGCCCATCTGCAGGCTGACCTCGACGATCCGTTCACGCGTGATGGTGCGGGGGCGACCGCGTCCTGCGGTGCGTTGAGGCGATTCCATGAAGCACTCCTGAAACAGTTGAAAGGGGGTTGTAGCCGTCTTGTCTGGATTTCGCAAATTAGTTTATAGTCATGCAACTAATTAAATCCGAGCGGTTCAAAGGCGCCTGAATGACTGAAGTTGCTGCCCCTGGCGAGGCCTCCTCGCCTGCTCCACGCCCCCTTGCGCAGGTCCTGGCCCCGGTCCGTGGGCAGTTGCTCGTGGCTGCGCTGCTCGCCGCTTCAGGCGCTGCACTGGCATTGGTGCCCCTGGCGGGCATCGCGCACATCGGGGGGCTGCTGCTGGGGCACAGCTCCAGCGCGATGAGCGTGGATCAGGCAGTGGTCATGAGCGTGGCCTGCCTGTTTGCCGGCGTGTTGTTGATGGCGCTGGCCGAATTGCTGGCGCACCTGGCCGACAACCACATTTCAGCGCATTTGCGCCTGAGCCTGGCGCGGCACCTGATGCAGGTGCCGCTGGGCTGGTTCAGTGCGCGCAGTTCCAGTGATGTCAAACGCGCCCTGCAAGACGACATCGCCACCCTGCACAGCCTGGTCGCGCACTTCTACACAAGCGTGGGCCGCGCGCTGGGCGCGGTGCTGGCGGCGGTGGGTTATCTGCTGGTCATGGATTGGCGGCTGGCGTTGCTGGCGCTGCTGCCGTTCCCAGGGTTCCTGCTGTTCCTGCGAAGGGCCCTGCGCGCCGGCGCCGAAAACAGCGCCACGCTGGGTGCGAGCATGGCGCAGCTGGACAACGCGGTCGTGGAGTTCGTGCACGGCATGCCCATGCTCAAGGCGTTTGGCGCGCAGGGCGACACGCGTTACCGCATCGCGGTAGACGGCTTTGCCCACGCTTTCGACCGTTTCACCCGGCCACTGGTCGCGTCGATGGCCAAAGCCAATGCCCTGATCGCGCCAGCCACGGTGCTGGGCGTGGTGCTGATGGGCGCCACGCTGTTCATCGCCCTGGGCTGGATGACACCGGTGCAGGTGCTGCCCTTCGTGCTGGTCACCCCGGGCCTGTGCGCGCCGTTGATGCTGCTGCACCACATCACCCACGACCTGAACAGCGCGGTCGCCGCTGCCCAGCGAGTGCTGGCGCTGCTGCACACGCAGGTTCTGGCGCAGCCTGCATGCGGCCAGCAGCCTGAAGGTTTCGAACTGCGCGTGGAGCACCTCAGCCACGGCTATTGCGAGCAACACAGCGTGCTCAAGGACATCAGCTTCACCCTCGCCCCCGGCACCACCACCGCCATTGTCGGCCCCTCCGGCTCGGGCAAGTCGACCCTCGCCCGCCTGCTGCTGCGCTTCTTCGACCCGGACCAAGGCTGCATCACCCTCGGCGGTGCAGACCTGCGCCAGCTCGACAACGCCACACTGTACGGGCATCTGGGCTTTGTGCTGCAAGACGTGCGCCTGCTGCGCGCGAGCATCCGCGAGAACATCGCCCTTGGCCGCCCCGACGCCACCCAGGCCGAGATCGAAGCCGCGGCGCAGGTGGCCAACATTCACCAGCGCATCCTGCAATTGCCGCGCGGCTATGACGCCGTGATCGACGACGACGCGCTGCTCTCGGGCGGTGAGAAACAGCGCTTGAGCATCGCCCGCGCGGTGCTCATCGACCCGCCGGTGCTGGTGCTCGACGAGCCCACCGCAGCGGCTGATGCCGAGCAGGAAGTGGCGTTGCTCGACGCCCTGGCCCGCTTCGCCCAGGGCCGCAGCGTGCTGGTCATTGCCCATCGCCTGGAGACCGTGGTGCACGCCGAGCAGATCCTCGTGCTCGACCGCGGCGTCATCACCGAGCGCGGCACCCACACGCAACTGCTTGCCGCGCAAGGGCTGTATGCCCGGCTGTGGCGCGCCGGTGGCCATGCCCACCCTTCGACACAGGCGGCCCAGCCATGCTGAACACCTTCACCACGCTGCTCGGCACGCACACCGCTGCGCTGCGCCATTACCTGTTGTGCAGCGCGCTGTACGGCCTGCTCAGCGGCCTGACCCTGAGCCTGCTGGCGCCCATCCTCAGCGCCCTGCTGCACGGCGATAGCACGCAGGCCGGGCTGTGGCTGATGGCCCTGGCCGGCGCGCTTGGGCTGGGCTGGCCGCTGCGTCTGTGGGTCGAGCGAGCCGGCGTGGCGGTTGCCTTGGACCTGTTGCGCAACGGCCGCCAGCACCTGGGCGAGCATGTCGCACGCCTGCCCCTGGGCTGGTTCAGCACGGCGCACACCGCGCGCCTGGGCCACCTCATCAATCATGGCCTGATGGCGCTGGCGCAACTGCCGGCACACGTCTTCACACCTTTGATCAGCGGCGCGCTGTCAGCGCTGGTGGTGGTCGGTGCCTTGTGCCTGCTCAACGGCACGCTGGGGCTGATCGCCGTGCTGGGCCTGCCACTGCTGTTCGTCACCCTGCGCTACAGCGCGCGCCTGGCGCAGCGCAGCGGGCAGGCCTACGAGACGCACTTCATCGCATCCAGCCAGCGCCTGCTGGAGTTCGCCCAGGCCCAGCCAGTGCTGCGCGCATTCAATGCCCAAGGCCACGCCACCGCACAACTGGAGCAGGCCCTGGCGGACCAGCAGCGCAGCGCACGGCGTCTGATCTGGCGCTCGACGCTTGCCACTGTGCTCAACGGCTGGGTGGTGCAAGGCCTGTTCGCCGCCCTGCTGCTGAGCGCGGCCTGGCGCTTCGCCGACCTGGCAACGAACCCCGCAGACATCGTGCTGCTGGTGGTCGCGCTGGTGATGTCCTGCCGCTACACCGACGCGCTGCTCGAGGTGGTCAATCAACTCGAAACCCTGCGCAGCGCCGTAGCGCCGCTGAGCGCCGCGGCGCAGATCCTCGACGCCCAGCCCCTGCCCGAACCCGAGATCTGCGGCCGGCCGAGCCACGCCGGCGTGTGCCTCGACGCCGTGCACCTGCGCTATGCCCGAGACCAGCCCGAGGTGCTGCGCGGTGTGAGTCTGACCCTCGCTCCGGGCACGCTGACGGCCCTGGTCGGCCCGTCGGGCTCGGGCAAGACCTCGCTGGTGGGGCTGGTGGCGCGATGCTTCGACGTCAGCCAAGGCAGCGTGCGTATCGGCGGCGTCGATGTGCGGCAGCTGTCCGGCCAGGCCCTGGCCGAGCAGGTCAGCCAAGTGTTTCAGGACACCTGGCTGTTTCAGGGCAGCATCGGCGACAACATCCTCATGGGCCGGCCGCAGGCCACTGCCTTGGAGCTGCAGGACGCGGTGCAGATGGCCGGGGTCGACGAGATCATCGCGCGCCTGCCCGACGGCCTGCAGACGCAGGTCGGTGAAGGCGGCGCGCGGCTCTCGGGCGGTGAACGGCAGCGCATCAGCATCGCGCGGGCACTGATCAAACAGGCACCGATTCTGTTGCTCGACGAAGCCTGCGCGGCCCTCGACGGCGAGAACCGGGCTTTGATCGCTCGTGCCTTGGCGCGCTTGCGCGGGCGCTGCACGGTGCTGGTAATCGCCCATCAACTGTCCACCGTGGCCATGGCCGAACAGATCGTGGTGCTCGACCAGGGCGAGGTCGTCGAAGCCGGGAGCCCGGCGCAGCTGCGCGAGCGCAACGGCCGCTACGCAACGATGCTGGCTCAACAGGCCACAGCCAAGCGCTGGCACTTGGCGGGCAGCCCGGAGCACGCCGCGCCATGAGCCGCGCATCGCTGTACTGGGCCGCGCCGCTGTGCCTGCTGTGCCTGGCCTCGCTGCTGATCGGCGCGCGGCCGTTGCAGTGGACCGCGCTGTGGCACGGCTCGAGCGACGCCTGGCTGACGCTCAGCGCCAGCCGCCTGCCGCGCCTGGCTGCGCTGCTGGTCACCGGCGCGGGCCTGGCGGTGTGCGGGGTGATCCTGCAGCAGATCGTGCGCAACCGCTTCGTCGAGCCGGCCACCACCGGCGGCCTGGACGCGGCCAAGCTGGGCATCCTGGTGGCGCTGGGCAGCCTGCCCAGCGCAGGCCTGGGCGTGCGTATGCTCGGCGCGTTGCTGTTCTGCCTGCTCAGCAGCCTGTTGTTCGTGGCCCTGGTGCGGCGCTTGCCGGCGCGCCAAGCGGCGCTGGTGCCGGTGATCGGCTTGATGTACGGCGGCGTGCTCAGCGCCCTGGCCGAGTTCTATGCCTACCGGCACAACATGCTGCAGAGCATGCAGGGCTGGCTGCTGGGGGATTTTTCCAAGGTGGTTCAGGGCAGCTACGAGGTGGTCTACGTGACCCTGCCCATCGTCGGCCTCACCTACCTGTTCGCTCAGCGCTTCACCGTCGCCAGCCTGGGTGAAGGCATGGCCACCAGCCTGGGCCTGAACTACCCCGCCACGGTGGCGCTGGGGCTCTTGCTGGTCGCGGTCACGGTGTCGGCCACGGTGATCAGCGTGGGGGCGATTCCCTTCGTCGGCCTGGTCATTCCCAACCTGATCGCCCTGCGCTACGGCGATCACCTGCGCCGCAGCCTGGCCCCGGTGGCGCTGGCCGGGGCCCTGTTGCTGCTGGCCTGCGACATCCTCGGGCGGGTGCTGATCTACCCCTTCGAGATCCCGATCGGGCTCACCGTGGGCGTGGTCGGCGGCGTACTGTTTCTGGGCCTGCTGCTGTGGGAGCGCCGCTGATGCGCCGCCATGCGCCATGGGCGCTGGTGTTGATCCTCAGCGCCACCTTCGTGCTGTTCGACGCGCCGCTGGATTTTGCCTATGTCATCCCGCAGCGCCTGTTGCGCCTGGGCGCGATGCTGGTGGGCGGGGTATGCGTGGCGTGGTCGGCCATCGCCTTCCAGACCCTGACCGGCAACCGCCTGCTGACCCCGGCGATCATGGGCTTCGAGGCGGTCTACCTGCTGCTGCAGGCGGTGCTGGTGCTGGGCCTGGGCAGTGCCGGGATGGTGCTGCTGGGCGCCCAGGGCAACTTTCTGCTCGCCGCCAGCGTGATGTTCGGCTACGCCTGGCTGGTGCACCGGCTGCTGCTGCGCGAGGGCCGCCACAGCGTGTATTTCCTGCTGCTGGTGGGCCTGGTGCTGACCCTGGTGCTGGGTTCGATTACCCAGTTCGTGCAGTTGACCATCAGCCCGGGCGAGTTCTCCTTGCTCCAGGGCGTCAGCCAGACCTCGTTCAACCGGGTGCAGGCCCCGCAACTGGCAGTCTCGGCGGTGCTGGTCGGGGTGCTGGCGCTGTGCAGCAGGCGCAGCCTGGCCACCCTCGACGTCCTGGCCCTGGGCCGTGAGCCGGCCATGGCGCTGGGCGTCGACTACCTGGCCTGCGTACGCCGGCAACTGGCGCTGATCGCCGCGCTGGTAGCGATTTCCACCAACCTGCTCGGGCCCACCGCCTTCATGGGCGTACTGGTGGCCAACCTGACCTATGCCCTGGGCGGCACCTTCCGCCATCGCGTCACGCTGGTGCTGGGCAGTGCGGTGGCCATGGTGCTGTTTCTGCTCGCGCAGTTGCTGGTCGAACACGTCTTCAACTACCAGACCACCGTCGGCATCCTCATCAACCTGGTGTGCGGCGGCTACTTCCTGATCCTCATGCTCAGCCAGCGGAGCGCTTCATGATCACCGTTCACGACCTGCACAAACGTTACGGCCCACGCACGGTGCTGGCCGGCATCAACGTCGCGTTCCCCGAAGGTCGGCTGACCTCGCTGATCGGCCCCAACGGCGCCGGCAAGAGCACCTTGCTGATGATGATCGCGCGGCTGCTGCAGCCCAGCGCCGGCGAGGTGCGCCTGCATGGCCAGGCGATCAGCCAGATCGCCAGCAACGCCTACGCCCGGCGGGTGGCGACATTGCCTCAAGCACCTGATTTCAACCTGCGCCTGCGCGTCGAGGAGCTGGTGGCCTTCGGTCGCTTTCCCTACAGCGGCGGGCGCCTGGACGAAAACGATCACCGCGCCGTGGACCAGGCCATCGCCTTCCTCGGCCTGCAGGCGCTGCGCCAGGCCTATGTCGACGAGCTCAGCGGCGGCCAGCGGCAGATGGCCTTCCTGGCCATGACCATCGCCCAGGAAACCGACTACCTGCTGCTCGACGAGCCACTGAACAACCTCGATATGCGCCACGCCGTACAGATCATGCGCGCCCTGCGCCGGTTATGTGACGAGCGCGGCTGTACGGTGCTGCTGGTGGTGCACGACATCAACTTCGCCGCCAGCTACTCCGACCACATCGTCGCCATGAAGGACGGCCAGGTGCACTGCACCGGCAGTGTTGCCGAGGTGGTGACCGAAGCGCGACTGGGCGAACTGTTCGCCTTGCCGTTCAGCATCAGCCACGGCGAGCGTGGGCCGCTGTGCAACTACTTCAATCCACCCCGAGAACTGTCATGACGCCGATCCCTGCCATCCGCCCCTGGTCGCTGACCTTGTTGGCCGCCCTTGCCTTGTCTGGTTGCCGGGAGGCCGAGCCGGCTGGCAATCAGAGCGCCCACGCAACGCCGCCTGCGGCCCTCGCCCCACTGGCCGTCAAGCATGCGCTGGGCACGACGCAGATTCCTCGTCCGGTCCAGCGCACCGTGGCGCTGGACATGAACGAGGTGGATTTTCTCGACCAGTTGCAGGTGCCGGTAGCCGGTATGCCCAAGGACTTCGTGCCGGACTTCCTCGCCCGCTACCGCGACGCCGCCGGCACCGCCGATGTCGGCTCCATCGTCCAGCCCAATCTTGAGCGCGTGCATGCCGCCCGGCCGGACCTGATCCTGATGACCTCGCTGCAGGCTAATCAGTACCCGACCCTGAGCCAGATGGCGCCGACGCTGCATTTCGATGTCGATTACCGCGACAGCCACACCGGCTTCGTGCAGGTGCTCAAGGACCATCTGGCCACCTTGGGGGCGATCTACGACAAGCAAGCGCTGGCCGCGCAGAAGATTGCCGCCCTGGAGGCGGATCTGGCTCGCGTACGCGCGGTCACCGAAGGCCGTCCCGAGCGCGCCCTGGTAGTGCTGCACAACAACGGCGCGTTCAGTGCGTTCGGGGTGAGGTCGCGCTATGGCTTCGTCTTCACCGAGCTGGGCGTGAAGCCTGCCAGCCCGCACCTGGACACCGGCCTGCACGGGCAGCCGATCTCCAGCGAATTCATCCAGCAGGCCAACCCCGACATCCTCTATGTGGTCGATCGCACCGCTGTGATGGAAGGCCGTCCGCGCCTGGATGCCGACACCCTGAGTAACCCGCTGCTGCGCCAGACCAATGCCTGGAAGCACGGCCGGGTGCGCTTCGTCGACCCGCAGGCCTGGTACGTGACGGCTGCCAGCCCGACCGCGCTGAGGCTGATCATCGACGATGTGATCAAGGGCTATCAGAACTGAGCCCTCATTTGGCATGGACGCCTGGCGATCCGCTGGCTGGTGATTCTCATTAGCCTTTCGATCTCGTCTTGCATTACCAACACCATAACTGCCCTCTTCACTCACGGAGACACCTGCGTGTTCAACCGCCCACTGCCCCTGCGCGCTGCACAACGCTGCACCTTCACCCGCACCCCCTTGGCCCAGGCCCTGTTGCTGGGCTTGAGCCTGTCCGCAGGCCCTGCGCTGCCCGTCTGGGCCGCCGCAGATTCGACGCAAAAGCCCCCCGCCGCCGCTGCCGAGCTCGATGCCATCCAGATCGAGGGCCAAGCGCCTGCGGCCGACGCCCTGCCACCGGTGTATGCCGGCGGTCAAGTGGCCTCGGGCGGGCGCGTTGGCCTGCTGGGCAACAAGGACTTCATGGAAACGCCGTTCAGCACGGTCAGCTATACCGACACCTACATCGCTGACCTGCAGGCGCGCGACATCACTGAAGTGATCGCCGCCACCGACCCGACGGTGTTCAGCAACGGCATCACCGGCACCTACAGCGAAAACTATTCGATTCGCGGCTTCGCCTCGAACATCAACGACGTGTCCATCGGCGGGCTGTTCGGCGTGGCGCCGTATTACCGCACCTCGCCTGAAATGTACGAGCGCATCGAAGTGATCAAGGGGCCCACGGCGCTGCTCAACGGCATGCCGCCCACCGGCTCGGTGGGCGGCTTGATCAACCTGGTACCCAAGCGTGCGGGTGCCGAACCGGTGACCCGGCTGACGGGCACCTACCAGTCCGACAGCGTGTTCGGCGGCCACCTTGACGTTGGCCGGCGCTTTGGCAGCGAGCAGCAGTTCGGTGTGCGGTTCAACAGCATGCACCGCGAGGGCGACACCGCCACCGACCATCAGCGCGTGCGCAACGACCTCGATGCCCTGGCGCTGGACTGGCGCGGCGAGCGCGCGCGACTGTCGCTGGACCTGTACCAGGCCGACGACGTGATCCGCGGGCAGAACCGTGGCGTCAGCCTGGCGCCAGGCGTGGCGGTGCCCAGGCCACCCAAGGCCGGCACGCTGCTCAACCCCGACTGGGGCTATGTCGACACCCAGGACAAGGGCGGCATTCTGCGCGGCGAGTACAACCTCAACGATCAGCTCACGGCCTACGCGGCCGTCGGCGCCAGCGAAACCCACTACGCCTACAACGGCACTATTCAGGCAAACGTGATCAACGATGCCGGTGACTTCCTCACGCGCATGGGCCAACTGAAGATGGACCTGGACAAACGCAGCGCCGATGTCGGCGTGCGCGGCCATTTCGATACCTTTGGCGTCAGCCACCAATGGTCGCTCAACGCCACCCGCTATCAGGACAAACAAAAGGACTTTGGCCGCCGCAGCGTGCCGGGTTACGAATGGACCACCAACCTCCATCACCCGGCCTGGGGCCCTGAAGCGCCTGAACAGTGGCCCGCCGTGCAGCACGTGGAGAACCGCCTGACCAGCTACGGCGTCGCCGATACCCTCGGCGTTTTCGACGACCGCCTGCAACTGACCCTCGGCATCCGCCGCCAGCAAGTGCGCACTGACAGCTTCAGCACCAGCACCGGTGCCCGTGCCTCACGCTACGACGAGAGCGCCAACACTCCGGCCGGCGCGGTGCTGTTCAAGCTCACCGACCAGGTGTCGCTGTACGCCAACTACATCGAAGGCCTGAGCAAGGGCGGCACCGCGCCGTTCACCGCTGCCAACGCCGGTGAGGTGTTCGCGCCCTACAAGTCCAAGCAGAAGGAAGTGGGCGTCAAGCTCGACCTGGGCAGCTTCAGCCATACCCTGAGCCTGTACCAGATCGAGCGGCCGAACAGCTACACCGACCCGGTCAGCAATGTCTATTCGCTCGGCGGCGAGCAGCGTAACCGCGGCGTGGAATGGAGCTTCTTCGGTGCCCCGCTGGACGATGTGCGCCTGATGGGCGGGATCGCCTACGTGCAGCCGAAGTTGCTGGAAACCGATAACACCGATACCAAAGGCAAGAACGCCACTGGCATTCCCAAGCTGCAGGGCAAGCTCGGCGTGGAGTGGGACACGCCGTGGGTCGAGCGCCTGACACTCACCGCCAATGCGACCTCCATGTCCAAGCAGTACCTGAGCGCTGACAACTCGCTGTCGATTCCCGGCCACACGATCTATGACGTCGGCGCACGCTACGCCCTGGACGTGGCCAGGCGTCCGGTGACCCTTCGCGGCACGGTCAACAACGTGACCAACAAGGCCTATTGGGGTACACCGCTGCTGTCCAGCCTGGGCTTGGGTGAGCCGAGGACCGTGCAGCTGTCGGCGTCGGTGGATTTCTAAGGACGGTGTAGCGGCTGGGCGGCGGTCTGTGATGTTCGAGCGGAGCGGCTGTCCGGCCGCCTGAGCATTTTGCATCGGTGTGAACCGCAGGCTCAGCGCTCTGTGGATGGCGGAACGCTCTACACCGCCAGCACCAGCCGTCGCCCGTGTACCGGCCCTGCCCAGCAGGCCGGTGCACTTTGCTATTATCGGCATCTTTCGAGCACGTGCCATTGGGTGCGTGCTTTCCCTGTCGATGCCGAGTGCCCGTCCATGAACCGCCGCAAGAAAATCAACCAATTGCTCAAGGCCAACGCCAAGAAAGCCAGCGCCAAACTGGCGCCGCGCAGCAGCAAGCCGAAGTATGTCAGCAAGGCGGATCGGGCCAAGCTTGATGCTGAACCGGAGGCGTTGTAAGCGCGGCGGGCGGGTCGGCATCGGTTTTTCCAGGCATAGGCGTTCGCGGTACGAGCGGCCGGTCCGACACGGCCGGTCGCCGCGATGGCCGGCGCAGCCGGGGGCCATCAGCAGCAACCTAGCGGGCAGGCCGAAGTGGTGGCAGTCGGCTGAACCGGGCGTAAACGAATCAAACTTTTTCCGCCGTCGGGGTTCTTCTGGAAAGATAACTGATGCTTGAAGGAGCACCCGATGAAACCGACTGATTCGAACCCGGCTGACAAAGTCCCCCGTCCGATTTCCTCCGAGCAGGCGCAAAAAGGCGAAGGCTCGCCTGACCCGGTTCTGGAACAAGGCGATCCGCGTACCAAAGTGATCGACAAGGTCATCACCCCGACGTCGGTGAAAGAACTCGAAGAACAGACCCGCGAGATCAATGAGCGCCTGTCTGAAGTCGAGCAGAAAACGCCGCGCTGATGCGCACTGCTGTTGTGTTGATGCAGGGGGCTGCGCAGCAGTCCCAAGCGAGCCCGATGGGCTTTGAATGAACAGCGTTGGGCGTGGATACCGTTCTGCTGTGCGAACGCACGCTGTGTTGGCTATCGCGTGCCAATGCACAATCGCTGAGCGACCTCAGATTCCTCCCCCCGCCTGCCCCTCGGACATTTCTGCCTGACGCCGTCGATCCGTTACCCTTGGCGCTCACCATTCAAGGGCACGTCATGTTCGATTGGGAAGATTTGCGTTATTTCTCGGCCTTCGTCAGCGCCGGCTCACTGTCTGGCGCAGCCAAAACCCTGGCCGTCGACCATGCCACCGTTGCCCGGCGGATCGCCGCACTGGAGGCAGCCCTCAACCTCAAGCTGGTCGATCGTCGCGCGCGCGCCTACCTGGTGACCGAGCACGGCCTGCAAGTCGCTGCCTATGCCCAGCAGATGCAAGGCGCGTCCTTCGCGCTGGAGCATTTTGCCAGCGCCGGCCAGGGGCAAATCGAAGGCCAGGTGGTGCTCAGCGCCCCACCCGCTTTGCTCGGCAGCTTGATCGCGAGGCGCTGCGGCGAACTGTTCGCGCGCTACCCGGCGCTGCAGCTCAAGCTGGTGGGCAGCAAGTCGCGCGCGTCTCTGGCGCGGCGCGAAGCCGACATTGCCATCAGCCTCACCCGCCCGACCGAGCCCACCCTGGTGGCGCAGTTGCTCGGCCATCTCCAGTATCGCCTCTATGCCTCGCCTGACTACCTGCGGCGCAATCCGCCTGCGACCTACATCGGCTACGACGCCTCCCAGGCCAAATCCCCGCAACAACGTTGGCTGCAGCAGCAGGCCGAAGGCGGCCCGTTCGTGCTGCACAGCAATGACCTGCGCATCCAGGCTGAGGCGGCCGCAGGGGGTGCCGGCATCGTCTGCCTGCCCGCCTTCATGGCCGAAGAACACCAGTTGCAACCCGTGCGCCGCGACGGTGGTTCGATGAGTATCGAGATCTGGCTGGCGGTACATGAAGACGCGCGCGACACGCCACGGATCAAAGCGGTGATCGGGTTTATCCAGTCCTGCCTGCAGCCGCTGTTGCGCTTGTGAATTTCTGCACATCACACCTGCGGCTACAAGGAATTTCCTTGAAGCCGCCTGAGCGCTACCGTAGGCAGCACGTGTTCAACGCCCACCTTGGTAGGCCCGCCCAGGCGGCACCACCATGGTGGCCCCCCTTGCACCACAGGAGACTCCCATGCAATACGTGAAACTCGGCAACACCGGTCTGGACATCTCACGGCTGTGCCTGGGCTGCATGACCTTCGGCGAGCCCGACGCCGGCACCCATCCCTGGACCCTGGGTGAAGCCGACAGCGGCCCGATCATCCGCCGCGCCGTCGATCAAGGGATCAACTTCTTCGATACCGCCAACAGCTACTCGGCTGGCACCTCCGAAGAAATCCTCGGCAAATGGCTCAAGGCCTACACCCGCCGCGACGAAACCGTGATCGCTACCAAGGTCTTCTACCCGGCCAATATGTGGCAGGGCGACGCTCGGCCCAACGAAAAAGGCTTGTCGCGCAAGGCCATCCTCTCGGGCATCGATGCCAGCCTGCGGCGCCTGGGCACCGATTATGTCGACCTCTACCAGATCCATCGCTGGGACTACGACACCCCCATCGAAGAAACCATGGAAGCCCTGCACGACGTGGTCAAAGCCGGCAAGGCGCGCTACATCGGCGCCTCATCGATGTTCGCCTGGCAGTTCGCCAAGGCCCAGCAGGTGGCTGCGGCCAATGGCTGGAGCCGCTTCGTGTCGATGCAAAACTACTTGAACCTGCTCTACCGCGAAGAAGAACGCGAGATGATCCCGCTGTGCCGAGACCAAGGCATTGGCCTGATGCCCTGGAGCCCACTGGCACGCGGCCGCCTGACCCGCCCGCAGGGCCAGCAGACGGCGCGGATTCAGAGCGATGAATCGGGCGCTTCGTTCTTTGCAGGCACTGAGGTCGAGGACGGCAAGGTCATCGATGTGGTCGAGCAGGTGGCGCAGGCGCGCGGCGTGCCAATGGCACAGGTGGCGCTGGCCTGGGTGCTGAACACCCGTGGGGTGTCGGCGCCGATTGTCGGGGCGTCGAAACCAGAGCAGCTGGACGATGCGATTGCAGCGCTGGAATTGACGTTGACACGCGATGAGATTGCCCGTCTGGAAGCGCCCTACGTGCCGCACAAGGTCACGGGGTTCAAGTAATCGCAACGGGGCGCGGATCATTTCGCGCCCCGTTGTTTCAGCGGTTTTTCCCGAGCGCTGCCAGGACAACGCCGTTCATTTCATCAGCGCACTGCGCACCGTCAACGAAGACTGCTGCGGGTGTTGCCGCAGGAAGTACTTGATTGCCTGTTGCTGGCGATCCACCACGCAGACATTGACATCCGGACTCGTCACCTCGCACGTGCCCAGTGCCAGCAGCCCGCAGTACTTCACCCCATACACGGCCGTGGGCTGGGCCAGGTCGGAACAGCCGTAGACCATTTCGCCCACATAGTTGATCTGGCCTTTTTTGACGGTGAACTGCAGGGCATGGGAATAAGGCCCCATGGTGCCGCGACGATGCCCCAGTTGAGTGACTTCATAGTCACCTGCCGGAAGCCACGCGGCGTAGTCATCCTTAGGGCCCCAACCACGCACGTCTCCCGTGGCTTTGTTGCGAAACTCCAGAAACGTGCCGTACGGCCCGCCATCGGACAGTGAACCGACCACCAACCCCGCGTTGTTCTGGTTATAGAGAGGCGAATCCACGGCCATTTCGGCGGGCAATGAAGCACAACCCGTCAACAAGCCGATTGCAACCAATGCAGTGATGCGCAACATGCCGAGCATTCCTGTGTTCCGAGAAAAGTAAAAGCACAACAGCACCTTGGCGGTGCTGGATAACCACTGCCGTGGTCAGCACCCTGGCGCTCCCGTTTCGAGAGTGCAGCCCGGAAGATACCCCAGCAGGTTGCAGCTTTCCCAGCAGCGCGCAGTGGGCCTCTGCGCTCAAGCGGTGCTGGCGCGGGTGAAGTGATGAGAAGGACCCGTGCAGGTCCGCACACCTGTCATTTCCCCAGCGGGGGCGCGCGCGCTATTGACAGCCTTTGGGCCGATTACCCGCCCCGGCGTGCAGGTGCTGCACACCGCTCTACTCAGCGCCATGCCTGCCGACAGCGTTACACCCACCGCGCTCGCACTTCTGGCTGCGATTGCAACGATCTGCGAGTGCAATTTCGCGAACAGCCAGCGCATTGCAGTGTCCCATGACCCGTTAACGATCACTCCAGTGCCTGAAAGCGGCGGACCCGAGCCAGTGTCCGCTTCTGACCGCTTAGGCCGTACGCCCAGTCAAGGAAGCTACCTCAGCATGTTCACCCCTTCGCAATGGCGCGCATTCGGCGCCGCCGGTCTTGTTGCCACGACGCTGGTCGGTTGCGGTTTCCACGGAACCTACCCGGATGCGACCGAACCCGATGCCGCGAAACTTCGCCTGATCAGCAACATTTCCAACACGCTATTGGATGTTTTCGATACTGAGCACTGTGAAGGCCGTTCTTTAGGCATGCTCAACAACATGCTTGCGCCCAATTCCAGACGCCGCGCCGACATGCGTGTGCCTGCACCCGATGATGCCAAGGCGTATGTCGAGGTGCGCCTGCAACCGGGCCATGAAGTACTGACGCGCGCCAATGCGGTGGGGGCCGCCAGTGCCTGTACGATCAACTTCACGTTTACACCGCAAAGCGGTGCAGAGTACGAGGCCAACTTCCAGACGTCCCAGCGCGGTTGCCGTCTCGAGTTGAGCCGGCTCAGCACAGTCGAGGGGCGCGTATTGCGTACACCCCTTGTGGTGGCGAACAAAGGGCTACCGAGTTGCGCCGGCAGCAATCCTTATTTCAAGGCTACTGCACCTCAAGCGCCCGCGCAGTCTGCCGAACGCTCAGCGTTGATTGCGCAGATCATAGACACCAGCCTGACTGCGCAGATGAAACCGGATGCCAGCGATGCCCTGGCGGGTCATCAGGCCGTGGCCAAACGCAGTGTCGAAGAACGCAAACAGCGCATCGGTTTTGCGCTGCCCGAGCACTATTGGGCCGAATACCTGCGCAACCTCGAGGCATTTGCCAACGATACGATCGCCATCAAGCCTCGCTTGCTGAAGCAGTACACCGAGCACTACCGTAATCAGCTGGCACTGTTCGATACCCCAGCGCTCGAACAACTGGTACCCGACAGCCCTACGGCCAATCGCAGCAGCATCGCGTCGAACAACAGTGCCATGCTCGAGTTCTACCACCAGCAGCGCGATGCCTTGGTCAGGGAAACCATGAGCGCGCATCAGGCGCGTATGGCGGATCTGGATCGTCGGTTCGACGTGTGTGAACGTTTCGCCGGCTGTTGGCGGAACTGATCAGGGGTTGCCGTTTGGCGTCTTGGGCGTCACCCCAGCGGCGCCTTGGCGCCCAGGCGCCTGACGCCGGCGGTTGGTTGGCTCGAACCAGGTGCTGAGACGGCCAATGTTTAGCGCCCTGCCCTGCCCTGCGTGGCAACCACCCTCGCGCCGGTGGCTGCCCCGCACACGTTGCCGGTACTGGCAGGCGCCCAGTGCTCATGAGCCGCTAGCAACGTGTCAACCCGAACAGGCGCCTGCGCGGCCCACCGTGCAGTGCCTTCAACCCAGCGCGGCAACCACCACTGCACTGGCCTGGGCCACTGCGGCATCACGCCAGGGCGATTTCGCGTCGGTGCCGCGCGTGTACACCGCCAGCACCCAGGGTGCGCGGCCCGGCGGCCAGAGCACGGCCACATCGTTGGCCACGCCGTAATCGCCCGAGCCGGTCTTGTCACCCACCTGCCACGCGTCCGGCACGCCGGCGCGAATGCGTTTGGCGCCGGTGGTATTGCCCTTGAGCCACGTGTGCAGCTGCTGCTGCGCAGGCCGCTCGAGACCGTCGTCCAGCGCCAGGCGGCGGATGCTCATGGCCATGGCCTGCGGTGTGCTGGTGTCACGCGGGTCGTTGGGCAGCGCGGTGTTCAGGCTGGGCTCGTTGCGATCGAGACGGAACACCGAATCGCCCTGGCGGCGGGCGAAGGCCGTGAGTTCGCTGGGGCCGCCGAGCAGGTCGAGCAAGAGGTTGGCAGCGGTGTTGTCGCTGTATTGCAGGGCCGCGGCGCACAGATCGGCGACGCTCATGCCGCTGTCAATGTGCCGTTCGGTCACCGGCGAGTACACCACCAGCGCGGTGGCGTCATAGTCGATGTGCCGGGCCAGCAGGCCAGGCTCGCCCTGGCTGCGCTGCAGCACGGCGCCGGCCAGCATCACCTTGAACGTGCTGCAGAGCGCAAAGCGCTGCTCGGCGCGGTAGGCCAGATGGCGGCCGCTGCCGGTGTCCAGCCCATACACGCCGAGGGTGATGCCATGGGTTCGCTCGATTTTCTTAAGTTCAGACACAGCGGAGTTGACCGCCCAGGCCGGCAAAGCCAGCAGGGCCGAACCGGCCAGCGCGCCTTGAAGCACGTCGCGCCGGGTAAGTGACAGGGGCATGGCAAACCTTCCACGGAAAGACAGAGGGTGATAGAGGCTAGAGGGTTTTGCTGCACAAACCAAGAATGTGCGAGTCGCGTGCTGCCGGCCGCTCCTCCCAGTTTGCGCAGCACCTGAAATTCACACGGTCGCGCCTACCCGACCGCACAGGTGTCATAGATCACGCTATTTTTTGGTACGAGCGGCCGGTCCGGCGCTCCGGATTGCCGCGATGGGCGGCATCGCCGACCAGGCAAAAACTGCGACGTATCGACTTCGCGGGCACCGCCCGTTCAGGGCTGTCAATCAGCGTCAGCTGCCAGACACCGGGCTGTCAGAAACAGGGCGCGAGCGTCAGCCACGAAGGCTATGCCGCGGCCCCATGCGCTCAACTGAACGGCTTCGAGCTTCAATCCTTCTTTTTCTTCTTGAGCTTCTTCATGCGCGCGGCCGCGTTCTCCACCGTGGCCTTTTTTTCAGACCGCTTCATGCCGCGCCAGCCGCGAATTTCTTCCTTGCTGCGGCCGCAGCCCACGCACACTTCATGCTTCAGCTGGCAGCGCGATACGCAGGGGTTTTCGATCTCTTTGGCCATTGCACGGTTCCAGATGAGTAGAAAGGCGGCGCGCAGTGCGCTGGTCGAGGCCATCGATGCCATGGCAGCACGAGGCGGGCAAGGTTTGGACATCCAAGGCCCGCAGTTGATCGCACCGATCATTGCGGCATGCAGGCCTACAACGGTTGTGCTTGGCGGGGCGAGTGCGAGCCCGCCAACCGCTATACACTGGCGCCACTTCATCAAGAGGCCCTCGCCATGTCGCTGCGTGCTCTGCGAACGCTCCTCGCCATCGCTCAACACGGCTCTTTCGTGCGTGCCGCCGAGGCCGTGCACCTCACCCAGTCGGCCGTGAGCCTGCAGGTGAAATCGCTGGAAGATGACTTCAACACCCGGCTGTTCGATCGCACCCGGCGTGTGCCAATGCTGACCGATGCGGGGCATGTAGCGGTCGAGCGCGCGCGGGAAATCATCGCCCTGTACGACGGCATCGCCGCCGAGATTGGGGGCGACAGCGAGCTGCGCGGGCGCCTCAAGATCGGCGCGATCCACACCGCGCTCGCGGGTTGCCTGCCGGCGGCCTTGGCTGCACTGGGCGCCGAACACCCGCACCTGCGCCTCACCATCGCCTCGGGCATGTCGGCGGAACTGGCCGCACGCGTTGAGACGGGCGAGCTGGACGTGGCCATCACCACCGAGCTGGTCAAGCCCCATCCGTATGGCCTGGTGAGCACTACCTTGTACGAGGAAGGTTTCTGGATCGTGGCGCCGCAGGCCTGCGCCGGCCAGGACCTGCACGCGCTGCTGCCGCAGCAACCGTTCATACGCTTTGACCGCCGCGCCTGGGCCGGGCGCACCATTGAACGTGAACTGCGCCGGATGCGTCTGCGGGTGCAGACCAGCATGGAGCTCGACAGCCAGGAAGCCATCATTCAGATGGTTGCCGGTGGCCTGGGCATGTCGGTCATTCCTCTGGCAACGGCGCAGGTACAGCGGCTGACTGCGCTGGTCTGCGCGCCCTTCGGTACGCCGCAAACCACGCGCCGCGTGGTGCTGCTGGAACGCGAGGATCGAGCGTTGGGCAGACTCGCCGCAGCACTGGCCCACGCAGTGAGCGCGCATGCACCGGCAGGGTGATCCATGAGAATTACTCGTTGGTTGCAGGTTTTTTAATCGTTTTTATTTCAGCGACAAGCTTTCTATCGTAGTGCCTTCCACTACCTTGAAGGCAGCACCATGAACCGAATAAATCCCCAGCCCTGCCCAACGGCGCCCAGCCATGACCGTTGAGCTGCTGGTCGCCCTGGCGCCGATTGCCCTGCTGATTATGTTCGGTGCCTGGCTCAAGCATCGGCAGTTGCTCGCAGATAGCTTCTGGGCGCAGGCCGAGCGCCTCAGCTATTACGTGCTGCTGCCGTCGCTGCTTTTCCATGGCCTGGCCACGGCCAGGCTCGACGGTTTGCCGGTGTTAGAAATGATTGCCGCCTTGGTGCTGTCGACCGCTGTGGTGGCGTTGCTGCTGGTAGTTTCACGCAGGTTTATCGACAGCGACGGCGCGGCGTTCACCTCGGTGTTCCAAGGCGGCGTGCGCTTCAACAACTATGTAGGGGTTTCAGCCGCGGCCGGGCTGTTCGGGGCACAAGGCATCGCGCTGGCAGCGGTCGCCAATGCCGCCATCGTGCCGACCGTGAACATCCTCTGCGTGCTGGTGTTCGCTCGTTATGGGGCTGCCGGAAAGATGCCCGCTGGCAAGGTGATGAAGCATCTGGCGCTGAACCCGCTGGTGCTCGCGTGCTTCGGCGGCATCGCCGTGCAGTTCACCGGCCTGGGGCTGCCGGTGGTCATCGAACCAGTACTCAAGGCTTTGGGGCAGGCGTCGCTGCCGCTGGGGCTGCTGTGTGTGGGCGCTGCGCTGGAGCTGGGCAGCGTACGGCGTTGGGTGCGGCCCATGGCGAAGGCTTCAGGAGTGAAATTCCTGGTGATGCCGCTGGTCACCGTGGGGGCGTGTCACCTGTTTGGGTTGAGCGGCAAGGCGGCCATCGCCGCGCTGCTGTTCCAATCGCTGCCGACGGCGTCGTCTTCCTACATCATGGCGCGCCAGCTGGGCGGCGACGCCCCGCTGATGGCCGGAATCATTGCTTGCCAGACGTTGATCGCCGCAGTGGCGTTGCCGCTGAGTGTGATCGTGTTGAGCCCCTGGGTTTGAGTAACGCCTTGGCCGGTGCTTTCAGCTTGCCGAGGGCTGCGACACTTCCATTTCGTCCATGATTGCCTTGGCGAACGCGCTCAGGTAGCCGGCTGCGCCGAGTAGCTTGTGGTCATCTTCGAGGTCACCCTGTTCGACGAGATGGTTGATGAAGCCCAGGAGGATGGAAACGTGTTCCAACGTTTCGGCAGTTGGGGCGCGGGTCGTGATCCGGAAAAGGCTAGATCTGGTGCGGGAAGCAACGCACGCAGTACCAGACTCTGTATCAGCCTTCATGGCAACACCCAGCACCGGGGTCGCGCAACTTCAGTTCGCCGATGCTCAATGTACTGATGAAACGAAGAGATAGCGGGTGGATCTGGTAGGGGCTTTTTCGTGTGGATTACCTGAATGCAGAAATAGGCTGCACCTTTCGTTTCCACACGTTGGGTGGCAGCTGGACGCGGGGTGGAAAACCGAGCGTATTCAGGAGACTCGGCAGGCACAAGGCCTCCCACGTACAGCCGCCATTGACGACAACTTCTGAATACTTGCGCGGGTTTCCACACCCGGCCGCTGAGCGTTTCAGCGACCGGGAAAGCCTAGAGGGCAAGGATTCCCAGGGCAATCAGACGGGAGTCGGCAGGCTGCGTAGGGTATTTCTCAGGATCGACGATGCACAGGGAATTCTTGTAGGAATACGCCTAAGTAAGTGTAGGAGTTATTTCGCTCATCAAGTCTATTGCACTCACCCTGCTGAGGTTTGGCAAGTGGCCAGTTTCAACATTGTTGGTGCTAGCGTTTTGGCGAAATCACGCCCTCCTCCACCATTTTGCAACTGTGCAACTTGTTGCGCAACCATTTACAAGAAACCTTGTGGATAGTTCGCCACAGGCCTTGTATTCATTGGCGTCCAGCCGAGTGCGCAAGAACTTGCACAGCACTGCGCAAGTTCTTGCGCACTTTTAACGAGTTTTCGCGATAAATGCCCGGTAATTAATCCTGCAAAAATCGTATATCCATGATTTATATAATAAATATGTAAGCTGGCATGATGCTTGATAAGCAAGTTTACTCACCGGCAATTTCCTCACCGGGTCACGCTTACTTATCAACAGGAAACATCACCATGGCGACTCACGCGTATAGGTCGATTATCCCCACATCGAGCGGCAGCACCGAGCAGTCCTGTATCGCTGAAGGGCCGCAGGTCACCGGTACCCCGTGTTCAACGAAGTGGCGCGCGGGTCAGCATTGGTAGCCGCACACGACACGATATCCCCACACGTCCCCGACCAGCAGGCCTAGTGCCAGATGTTTCAACAGCCAATGCTCAACTCCGCACAACGCCTGGATGCCCCGTTGCCGGAGCTGCGCTGCCTTCGTCTGCTGATTCAACACGAGCCCTTCGCATGACCACTGAAGCACTTAAGAAAATCCGCAATCTAGCCGCCGCCGACCACGCCGCAAAAACCCAGTTCGGCAGCGAAGCGTTGTCGAGCCCGATCGCCACCTGCCCCGCACGCCAACCGGACATCTTCGTGGTGCCGAGCCGCTACGCGATGGCAGAACAAGGCGCCGAACACGCCGACTTTGCACCGCCCTGCCCGACTCGAAGTCATCCGATGGCGCTGCGCCGTTTGCGCGCAGGCTATGTGTATCTGTGGCATGCCGAAGGGCCGCTGCAACGCTACGCGGTGGCGGAGGATGGTCTGTTGCTCGAGCAACCTGTCAAGCAACCCCACGCAGTGCTTACCAGGGGTGAACTGGCCGGCATCGCGCTGAAAAAGAACACCGACGCCTGGATGCTGTACAGCGAAAGACCCTTGAGCGAAGACGCTTGCGAGCGTCTGAAAAAGGATGGCCAACGGCGTCTGCGCATGCGTCACGTCGGCTTGACTGAAATTGCCAAGACCCTCTGCGCCAAGCACTGCCCGCCCCTCAGTGAAGCGCCGGAGTTGGTCGCCGAGCTGATGCCCAGCGTGCGCGACCGAGCCTTGGCCCATGACTATCAAGAGAATGGTGCGAGTTACCGTGAAGGCATCAACGCCTTGGGTAAGGTCGCGCACGCCTCGCCTACACCGGACAACATCAATGCCTACATCGCCAGCACCCAATGGCTGGACGAGTTTCAAAGCGCGGCTGAAAGACAACCTCCGGGCAAACCGGTAGAAGCGCCTGGCACCTGGAGTGCAACCCCCTGGGCGCTGAAACCTGCCCAAGCCTGGCTCGACACCGCCCATCAACAATCGGGGCCGCTGTATGCAGTGTTTGCTGCGCTTGATGATGATTTGGGCGTGTTGCAAGACATTAACCATGAGCAAGAATCGGTGGAAGTGGAGCATGAACAGTGGGTCGCCGATAACAATCTGCGTCTGAGCGTCGGAGGATTCATTCGCAGCTTGATCACCGAGGACTGGGCCGAACTCGCGAGCGCACTCAGCTACCGCTACAAGGACCGCAACATCACCTTTACCCCTGATCAGGGCCGAATCATCCTTGATGCACAGCATCAGCTGGATGATGAGCTCAGGGCTGAAACCAGAGCCCGCCAGTACGGCGGACGGCCTGGCCACGCTGAAGCCGCTGTGCGTGATGCGCGTATTGCCAGAATCCTTGCGCCAGTGCGGGCCTTCATTCCGGCAGATTTATACAGTGAAGCCGAGTGCCTGGTACGTGAATACCGTGCGGAAAAACAAGCCAACCTCGACAACAAGTTTTTAAGTGCCAAGGTGGATGAATACATCGATCTCGAAGCGATGAATACCTGGCTGGAAACAACAGCGCCCCTGCACTTTGAGCAAATAGAACAACGCCATCAAACGCTGTTTACTGACCGCGAGGCCTACCTCAAGCGTTCAAGCAACGGCACCTGGTTTGTCGATTACAACGACCTGGACACCCGCCACTGGCTGACCGAGATGGCCACCGGGTGCCTGACCGCCCAGTGCATTCGTACCCAAGGCGCCGAGCAATACGCCGACTATGTACGGGCAGCAGATGGCGGCGCACTGACACACCTGTTCCGCGCCTGGACACCCTCGATTGATGCCGGCATCAACACCACCACGCGCCTGGGCGAGTTGATGGCAGCGCTAGCGTCGGAAAATATCGCCGCAACCCAGCAGGCGCTTGCGCCACTGACCGCCCCGATTCTGGATGACCTGGCGAGCATGGCCCGAGATGCCGATAACCTCTGGAGCATTCTGGTCAACCGGCTGGCGGCTAGCTTGTTGTTGCTCAAAGGCGACAAGACCTTCAGCAGTTCCTGGTTTGGCGTGTTCATTACCGCTCGCTTGGGCAGCGATGCGCGTTTACAGGCAGTTACAGAGAGTGGTCGACAGGTTTGGAAGTTGCTGGGGCAAAAAGCCGAAGGGATCAGTCACTGGGCTAGTGCTACCGGGAAAGCGATCGGGGCTGGGCATGTGGCAGGTATCTTGAACTCCCCTGCTGTGGTCAACAGCGGGGGTGTTGTACCACTGGCGGCGTTGTTGCTGAATACGTTGAATGCGAGCAACTATTCAGAGCAGGCTGCGGCAGTGGAGAGGATGGACGAGCAGCGAGTCATGGATGCGGCTTCAGCTTCTTTGTATGCCGCTGCTGCGTTGGTGGCCGTGGTGGATGTTCAGGTGCGAAAAGGGCGTGGAATTGAAACCCTTATCTACACAGAGCGTGATGGGCGAATTATTAAAGCACCAACACTTACCTTGTTTGGAGCGGTTATCGGTGCGCTCTCAGGTGGCGCAGCGCTCGCGGAATTTAAATCTCTGCAAATACAGCTTGAAGCATCACAAACGCACACTGATCCGTGGCTGTCGATGCGCAAGACGGTAGTAACTGCTCAAATCGCCGCCTATGGCGCCCATGCGCTAATGGGCTTCAGTCTGACGGTAAGAGTTCTGGCCAGCCGAATAACAGTCCAAACTGCCATCATGTTTTATACACTATGGGCGGGGCCATTGAACTGGATAATTGCGATATTGGGCGTGCTGTACCTCATCACCTGGTATTTTCAACAGACCCCGATGCAAAATTTTCTTAACTTCTGCTGCTGGTCAAAGGCGCGGGCTGGAAATCTCGGCCCTATCGCAGCCACTGCCCAGGAACGGGAACTCGACGCGCTGTACCGCATTTTGTACACACCGCGAGTCAGCATGGTAAGCAGTTCGGTAACTGTCGGTTCCGCCGGTCCTTCTGGAGTGGCCTTTGAGAGCGCCATCAATGCCCTGACCATTGATTTGCCAGGCGCCGAACCTAGCAGTGTTTACCTCCAACTGAGCATGGCCGGCGATCCAATCGACACTCAGGCGTCTCGAGACCTGATCAAAAACAGCCCGCACTCCGACTATAAGCCACCGCGCCCATGGCGCGATCTAGCGCCTTATTGGCTGAAAACAAGCGCCTGCTCTTGGATCCCGTTCCAAGAAGGTCAAGGCTTGCGCCTGAGTGGCGCCTTCAAGCCCTTGGCGAACGTGTTCAATACCACGCCGAGTACGCTGTTCCTGCGATTACGCTATCGCACGCCACTGATTGCAATGTTGGGCGGCGATAATTTTGTGGGCGGAGCACGTGGGGTGGCCTTTACCCTAAATGATAACGCCGGGGTAATTCAACTGCGGGACGATCCCACACCTGAACTGGATCGTGTGAAAATTTATCCGCTCGGCAATGGGCAGCCAGGCTCAATCTACCTGCAACTCAAGGAGAAGAAATGAGTACGCCATCTGCAGGTACCACAGTAAAACGGCTGTTTTCAAGCAATGATTATTTAGCACCACTGCCTATCCCAACCGGGCAAAAGCCGTCTGATGTACTAAACACCGTCTGGCGCAAGAACGAGGTATTTATCGACATTGGGAACTACAGCATTGGCTCGGCCGTGATGGTGCTTTGGCCGACGACCATGCTGTTGTTTGGACTAGCTTACGCATTCAATGACATTGAGTGGTGGATATTCGCAGCCTCCATTACCGGCATCCCCATCCTCATTATAATCCAGAGCTTATTCCAAAAAGCGCCCCCCCCAGTACGCTTCAATCGACAACGCCGTGAAGTGTGTGTGCCGCGCGAGAATGGTGAATACTGGATTGTGCCTTGGGAAAGCGTCACTGCAGCAACCACACAACACTCGTCGGTGAACCAAGCGGGTAAAATGACCACAGGACTGTTATTCATAGGTTTTGAGAACCCAGACCCGCAGGCCAAAGAAGATGACAAACATTTTTCACTCGGTTTCTACTGCGGCGGTGGCACCACGGCCATGGCGCTCTGGGAATGCATGCGCAGCTTTATGGAGATAGGGCCAGAAGCGTTACCGATCACAAATGATTATGAGAGTAGCCGGGAGACGCTGTATGGCAACAATGTATTTCTGGACGCTATTTGTGACCCCATAATCGGCATATTTCGGTATACGCGCGACTTGGAAATTGGAAAACTGATAGGGCTTATTATGGGCATCGTATTTTTGGGTGGACCACTCGCAGCCATGTTACAAATATGGAAGCTGTCACCACCCCCTGACCTGCTCTATCCTGAGATCATCGAGTGGTCCAAACCGATACCCCCCGACCAGTGGGCCAAACGTTCCCCTGAGTTAGAAGAGGCTATCGCCAAGCGTGAGGCCGAATTGGCTGCGCAGGCAGCGGATTGATGGGGCGTGATAAAGCTCAGAAGTCTAGCGCTTTGAAGCTTAAGGAAAAAGCATGACTTTTTACCCACCCCGCAGCGGCTAAAAACTGTTCCAACGATAGGGCTATCTCGCCCCGCCGGCCACACCGACGGGGCACGTGCCTGGAGATGTACTGAGCACCACATGGCGCAACAATCAATACTCTCTATTAATACCGATTTACGCAGTGTGGATACTGCTGCCAACACCATTAGGCCGGCATTGATGATCGGTGTGGTCTCCGCACAGTACCCAGGCACTTTTTTAAATACCACCTTGGAACGATTAAGAAATGAGCACACCCCCTGCAGGGACTACAGTAAAACGGCTGTTTCCAAGCAATGATCATTTGGCACCACTGCCTATCCCAACCGGGCAAAAGCCGTGTGATGTACTAAATACCGTCTGGCGCAAGAACGAGGTATTTATCGACATTGGGAACTACAGTATTGGCTCGGCCGTGATGGTGCTTTGGCCGACGACCATGCTGTTGTTTGGACTAGCTTACGCATTCAATGACATTGAGTGGTGGATATTCGCAGCCTCCATTACCGGCATCCCCATCCTCATTATAATCCAGAGCTTATTCCAAAAAGCGCCCCCCCCAGTACGCTTCAATCGACAACGCCGTGAAGTGTGTGTGCCGCGCGAGAATGGTGAATACTGGATTGTGCCTTGGGAAAGCGTCACTGCAGCAACCACACAACACTCGTCGGTGAACCAAGCGGGTAAAATGACCACAGGACTGTTATTCATAGGTTTTGAGAACCCAGACCCGCAGGCCAAAGAAGATGACAAACATTTTTCACTCGGTTTCTACTGCGGCGGTGGCACCACGGCCATGGCGCTCTGGGAATGCATGCGCAGCTTTATGGAGATAGGGCCAGAAGCGTTACCGATCACAAATGATTATGAGAGTAGCCGGGAGACGCTGTATGGCAACAATGTATTTCTGGACGCTATTTGTGACCCCATAATCGGCATATTTCGGTATACGCGCGACTTGGAAATTGGAAAACTGATAGGGCTTATTATGGGCATCGTATTTTTGGGTGGACCACTCGCAGCCATGTTACAAATATGGAAGCTGTCACCACCCCCTGACCTGCTCTATCCTGAGATCATCGAGTGGTCCAAACCGATACCCCCCGACCAGTGGGCCAAACGTTCCCCTGAGTTAGAAGAGGCTATCGCCAAGCGTGAGGCCGAATTGGCTGCGCAGGCAGCGGATTGATGGGGCGTGATAAAGCTCAGAAGTCTAGCGCTTTGAAGCTTAAGGAAAAAGCATGACTTTTTACCCACCCCGCAGCGGCTAAAAACTGTTCCAACGATAGGGCTATCTCGCCCCGCCGGCCACACCGCCGGGGCACGTGCCTGGAGATGTACTGAGCACCACATGGCGCAACAATCAATACTCTCTATTAATACCGATTTACGCAGTGTGGATACTGCTGCCAACACCATAAGGCCGGCATCGATGATCGGTGTGGTCTCCGCACAGTACCGAGGCATTTTTCAAATACCACTTTGGAACGATTAAGAAATGAGCACACCCCCTGCAGGGACTACAGTAAAACGGCTATTTTCAAGCAATGATTATTTGTCACCACTGCCTATCCCAACCGGGCAAAAGCCGTGTGATGTACTAGGCTCTGTCTGAAAAAAACCGTCGCATACACCGCATGGCACAAGCCAGCGAGACCATCGCGGCATAACTTTTTGCGAGGTTGTCGAAGCGCGTGACGATCCGGCGGTTCTCTTTCAGCCAGCCAAACATGCGTTCGATGATGTTGCGCTGTCGGTATTTGGGCCGGTCGAACAGCCTGGGTAAGCCAGGCTTGGGCTTGCGCTTCATAGAGCGCAGCGGGATGACGGGTTGCATTCGATATTGGTCGCAGTAGCGGCGTAGCGCTTCGGCGTCGTAGCCTTTGTCGGCAAGCAGCCATCTGCAGCGCTTGCGCGGGCGGCCACGTTGGCTCGATGGAATGCCGACCTCGTCCAACAATGGTTGTGCGTAGCTGATGTCACTGGCTTGACCGCCAGAGAGAAGGAAGCGCAACGGTACCCCGTTGGCGTCGCAGAGCATGTGGATTTTGGTTGTCAGGCCGCCACGACTGCGGCCTAGAGCGTGATCGGCAGGCTCGTCAGCCCCCTTTTTTCCGCGCTCCAGATGAAACACGGGTTGCTCGAACAGCGGTCGAATCGATCATCCAGGTGTGGGGATCGATCAAGCCTTTGTCATTGAGTCTGAGGTGCAATCGTCTGAGCATCTGATCGAAAGTTCCGCGGTTTCGCCAGACCCGGAAGCGGTGATAGACCGTCGCCCAAGACCCGAAACCCTCGGGCATATCTCGCCAGGCTGCTCCTGAGCAAAGTACCCAGAGCACACCATCAATCGATCGCTGCTGCGTGGCCGGCCCCTGACGTGTGCTGCCGTAAAGAGATCGGCGACCACCGCCCATGCTTCCTCCGAGAGTTCATAACGCTTTGCCATCACAGAATTCCTTTCCGTAGATGGCCGACGACTGTACGGAATCCAGGCTGTTCCGGAGTCATATTTCAGTTTCTTGGAATTTCAGACAGAGCCTAGTTTCCCTTGGCGAGCTCACTGTCGACGCCAATAAAAATAAGCCAAACGCCCGATCCGAAGCTCTGTAACGGCAAGCCCCAGCAAAATCAAAACCGCCCCCGCCAGCCGTTCAGGAGGCAAGCGATCGCCAGCGAGAAAATAACCGAACACCCCGCTGAAGACCGGCTCGCAGATAAGGATCAGCGCCACCTTCTCCGGCGCCAACACTGCCTGGGCGCGGTTTTGAATCGCGTACGCCAGGGCAGTCGCCACCAGCGCCAGGGTCAGGACTGTGAGCGTCGAAGGCAGCGTACTGGGCAAGGAAAACTGGTGGGTGCCCAGGCTCCAGGCCAAGGAAGCCACACCGACGACACCCAGCTGAATAGCAGCCGAGGCTATTGCAACGCCAGGGGTGGTGAAGGTCGAAACAATCACGATATGGATCGCGAAACAGGCGGCACAGCCCAGAATCAGCAGATCACCCTGGTGCACGGCAAACCCGTCCAGGCTCAGTAGACCCAAGCCGACCATGGCGATGGCCGTTCCCACCGCTTGCTTGAGACTGGGCCGCCCCCTGCCGATGAGAAAAACGAACAGCGGCGTGAAGACAGTGCACAAGCCCGTGATGAACCCAGCGTTCAAAGGCGTGGTAAGGGCGGTTCCTGAGGTTTGCAACGAAAATGCAGCGAAGAGCACCACACCGGCAAATCCCGCGCCTAGCCAGTCGCGGCGTCGCAAGTTGCGCAATGAGCGGATTGAAAACGGCAGAAGCGCCAACGCCGCCAAGGCGAACATCCAGGCGTTCAGCGTGGAGGCGGCCATGCTGGCCAATAGATCATGCTTGGCCACGAAGCTCCAACCCCAGATGGCCGTGACCGCCAACAGCGCGATTGACCAGAACGTGCGATGCGACATAGCGAAGCCTCCGGCGGGCATTTATACCGAATGCCTCACCAAAAACGTATGTCAGCGGTACCCAGGGGGGCGCACGATAATTGAGCGTATGGCCATTGGCAACTCTCCACACCTCACCTGGGAAACTTCCGCAAAACCGAAACGCCGCGCCCCACTATCAGACCATGGCCCCAGCCCCGGCACTCTGTTTCACCGGCCACCACTGCAATACCGCCCACAGCACTTCCAGCACCAACACCCCCCACACCAGCTCCGTCACCCCCTGCCCCAGCGCATACCCCTGCCAGCACGCGAACAACACCCGCCCCGCCGCGTCGTAGCGCCCGAACCGCCGTTGCGGATGACGGATGCGCAACCACGCCCACACGCAAACGATCGACCCCATCAGGTTCGCCATCATCATCTGCAACGGTCCGAACGCCGGCAGCTCGCCCACCAGCCCCATCGCCCGGTGCAGCTCGGCCAATTGCCCGTGCAGGAGCATGAAGCTCCACGGCGTGGCGAACGCCGCCGTCACCAGCAGATCGTAAACCCCACTGGCCCGCACCAACCTCCGATAACCCTGTTCGCTCCACATATCCACGCCTCCTAGATCAATGAAGCCGGCAGGCTAAAGCCTGGGGTATGCTCCAAGGTCAACCCCCTACAAGGATGTTTCGATGCGTATCGGCGAACTGGCGCAGGCCTGTGGCGTAAGCCGGGATACCTTGCGGTTCTACGAAGAGCGCGGGCTGATCCGCTCGCAGCGGTTGGCCAACGGCTACCGCGACTATCCCGCGCAAACGGTGCAGTTGCTGGACTTCATCCGCAACGCCCAGCGCTTGGGCTTCAGCCTGGGCGAGATCGGCAGCAATGTCGGCCACCTGTGGCAGGCCGACGACCCTGATCGGGCCGTGGCGCTGCTGTTGGAAGAAAAGCTGGGGGTGATCGAAGAACGTCTGGCGGCGCTCGGGCAACTACGCGATGCCCTGCGCCACAGCCTCAGCCTGGCCTGCCCACTGCGCAGCGCAGCGGCTGGCGCGGCGTCGGGCCTGGCGCAAGCGCCTCATCATCAGGCAGAGGCATCCAACGCCTGAGCCCCGCGCAGCGCGCGCCCCCGTTGCCGCCGCGCAAAGCCCAGCACCATCAGCAAGCCGATGCCGGCCATCGCCGCGCCAGCCGCCGGCAGCGCGGCATACCCAAAGCCTGCCTGAATCACCCCGCCACCCACGGCAGCGCCCACGGCATTGCCCAGGTTGAACGCACCGATGTTCACGGCCGAAGCCAGGTTGGGGGCATCCTTGGCCGCTTCCATCACCCGCATCTGCAACGGCGGCACCAGGGCGAAGCTGGCTGCGCCCCACACCACCACGGCGATGGCAGTCGGCACCGACCAGTCCAGCAGCGCCGGCAGTACCAGCAATACGCCGATCAATACCAGCAGCGAAACGATCAGAGTGCGGTCGATGGAACGGTCCGCGGCCTTGCCGCCCCACAGGTTGCCCAGGGTCAGACCGACACCGAACAGCACCAGCATCGCCGTGACGAAGGCCGTCGACGCGCCCGCCTCGATGTGCAGGATCGGCGCGATGTAGGTGAACACCGTGAACATCGCGCTCGAACCCACCACGGTCAGGGCCAGGGCGGCCAACACCTCGGGCTTGCACAGCACACGCAACTCCGTCTTGACCCCGACGCTGGCCGACGCCGGCAGTGACGGCAGTGCGAACCACAAGGCGCTCATCGCCACCAGGCCCAGCCCGGCGATGCCCCAGAAGGAAGCGCGCCAGCCCAGCAGTTCAGCGAACCAGGTGGCCAGCGGCACCCCGCCGATGGTCGCCACGGTCAGGCCCATGAACATCGCCGAGACAGCACCGGCGCGTTTATCCGCTGGTACTACGCTGGCGGCGACGATGGCGCCGATGCCGAAGAACGCGCCGTGGTTCAACGACGTGACCAGCCGGGCGATCAGCAGCGCGAGGTAATTGTCGGCCAGCGCCGCCATCAGGTTGCCCAAGGTGAAGATCGCCATCAGCCCGATCAGCAACTGGCGCCGGCCCAGGCGCGCGGTGGCCAACGTCATCAAAGGCGCGGCGATCAGCACACCCAGTGCATAGGCGCTGACCAGCATGCCGGCGGCCGGGATGGTGACGCCCAGGTCGGTGGCGATGCCGGGCAACATACCCATGGGGGCGAATTCGCTGACGCCGATGCCGAAGGCACCCAGGGCCAGGGCGAGTAAAGGGGGATTGATACGCATGGAAATAGCTCCTGATCTTTGCTGCGAATGCTACGATCCCTCGCCGCGCCGCACTAGACGGCGCCTTGGCCAAAGACTTTTGCGTGGGAGGCACAGATGGAGGTCAACGGACGTTCGGGTGAGATGGAAGTGTTCGCGCGCGTGGCCGAAGCGGGGAGTTTTTCTGCCGCTGCGCGGGCATTGGGCCTCACCCCGTCGGCGGTCAGCCGCATCGTGGCGCGCACCGAACAGCGCTTGGGTGCGCGGCTGCTGTTGCGCACCACACGGGCCATCACACTGACGCCTGAAGGCGAGGCTTACTTGCGCGGCGCGCGGCGCATTCTGGCGGATCTGTCGGAAGTCGAAGAGGCCATCACCGACCAAGGCGTACCACGCGGTCGCCTGCGGGTCAGCGCGGCGCTCGGGCATGGCCGCCTGAGCGTGGTGCCGCTGGTCGCGGCGTTCAGCGCCCGTTACCCAGAGGTGACGGTGGATCTGGCCTTGGGCGACGAAGTGGTCGACATTCTCGGGGGCCAGGCCGACGTGGCGATACGCTTCGGCGTGCTGCCCGACAGTTCGCTGAGCGCCCGGCAAATCGGCGCCACTGGCCAGGTCATCGTCGCCTCGCCCGATTACCTGGCACGCTGTGGCACACCTCAGCAGCCTGAGGATCTGGGCGCGCACAATTGCCTGCGCTTCAACTTCCGCCGCGCCGCGCCCGACTGGCCGTTTCGCCGCGACGGCCAGGCCTTCAGCCTGAAGATCGCCGGCAACATCGCGTGCAGCAGCGGCGAGGCGCTGGCGCAGTTCGCCCGGCTGGGTGCAGGCATAGCGCGCATCGGCCGGTTCTCGGTGGCCGACGATCTGGCCAGTGGGCGCTTATTGCCGCTGCTGGAAGACTTCAATCCTGGCGACCTGGAACCGATCCACGCGGTGTTCGTCGGCGGCGCGGCGATGCCCGCCAGGGTGCGGGTGTTCGTGGACTTTCTGATCGAGCACCACCAGCCGTACCACTGGTGCCAACCTACGGTACCGGCCGCTTGAAGCCCTTAGCCCTCGAGAGGCAGGCACGCCTCGTTTTCCAATGCTCGGCGTTAGGTGCCTAGCCTCCTGTGGAACGCGTTCGACCTCAGCCCCTACCCTGCTCCAATGGCGCCACCTGCGCCGCCTCCCTCAGCATCGCCTCCGCCAACACACGAAACCGCTGGGTCAGCACGTTCTCGGGCCGGTCGGAAGGCAGCAGCAAGTACGTGTAGAAGCGCAACTGCGGCGCGAACGGCCGCAGGTCGATAGCGGTGTGCAAGTACTCGGCAGCCACCAGCGGGCTGACCACGCTCACCCCCAAACCAAGCCCGACCAGCGAGCAAACGGTCGCGGCATGGGTCGCGTCCAGGTTGAGCACGCGTGGGTCTTCGTCGGCGAACAGCCGATCGAGCCGCGTGCGGGCGCCGTCGGTGTGCGAGAGCGAGATGAATGCCTCGCCCTTCAAATCCGCAGGCGTCACGACTTGCAGGGCGCCTAGCCGGTGGCCCTTGGGGAAAATGCACACGCCCGGCACGTCACAGATGATCTGCGAATGAACGCCTGCCATGTCCTCGGCCACATAGGACACCAGGCAGACATCGCAGAACCGCGTGGCCGCCCAGTGCGCCACGTTCGGCGAGTCATTGGTATGGATGGAAATGTGCACGTGCGGGTTCTGTTGGCGGAAGCGCTGGATGATCGCCGGCAACAGGCCGTGGGTCAGCGAGGGTACTGCGCCGATGCGCAAGCGCCCCGTGCCGTCGCGTTTGAGGTGCTGGGCAGAGGTTTCCAGGCTGTGCAGCCCGATGAAGGCGCGCTCCACGTCGGCGAAGAACTGCGCACCCTCGTCGGTAGGCAGCAGGCGCCCGCCTACCCGTTCGAACAGCTTGAAGCCGTTGGCCCGTTCGAGCTGCGCGATCAGCCGGCTGACGTTGGGCTGCGAGGTGTGCAGCGCCTGCGCCGCTGCCGTCATCGAGCCGCTGAGCATCACCGCACGAAAGGTTTCGATCTGCTTGAAATTGATGGCCATATCATTTCTGCATGATGGGTTGATGTATTGTCATTTGATTGCATGGCACGAAGATTTTATAACTACACCTACATCGACGTCTGCCCCGACGCAGCGCGATACCCTCGAGCGCATACCGGCAACAAACACGAACAACAACCGGTGCTCCAGCTTCATTTCAGCTCTGCCCTTGTACTCACGCCTCGCCCCAACCCGTTGGAGCGGTGCAGACCGGTAATCAGGAGGCATCATGTCGTTCTCGTATAAAAAACTAAGCGCTGCATTGACCCTGTCGTGCGTGTCGTTGGCCGCGGTGTATCCCGTGCAAGCCGCCGACCTGCCGCCCGTTCCCGCAGCCATCAAAGAGGCAGGCCAGATACGGGCCGGCGTGCGCTGCGACCAACCTCCCTATGGCTATCAAGACACCAAGGGCGAATTCGCTGGCGTGGAAGTGGAAATGGCCAAGCAGATTTCCCTGTGGGCCCTGGGCTCCAAAGACAAGGTCAGCTTCACCTGCGTGACCGCCGAAAACCGCGTGCCGCAACTGCTGGGCCGCAAGGTGGACTTCCTGATCGCCACCCTGGGCGTCACCCCGGAACGCCAGCGGGTGATCGACTTCACCACGCCCTACCGCTGGGGCGCCAGCGACGTGGTGGTGAAGAAGGACAGCCCGGCCAAGAAGATCGCCGACCTCAAAGGCAAGACCCTCGCCACCCTCAAGGGCTCGGTGCAAGCCAAGTGGTTCGAGGACCACATGCCCGACGTCAAGACCCTGCGCATGAACAGCGCCGCCGACGCGCTGCAGGCCTTCCGCCAGGGCCGCGCCGACGCCTACACCCATGACGCCGCCACCTTGGTGGTGGTCGCCGACAATGACAAGGATGCGCGACTGATCGGCGAGCCGTTCCAGATCTCCGATGCGGCCATTGGGGTGCGCAAGAACGAAGCGCAGTGGCGCGACTTCCTCAGCGCGGCGGTGCTGCGCATGCGCCAAGAGCACCTGTATCGGGGCTGGGTCGAGCAGTTCGTGCCCGCGAACATCCAGGGTTACTACATCAGTGTGTTCGAGCAGGCCAAACCTGCCGAAACGCTCTGACCGGCCGCCGCCATGGAGTTCGACATTCATTACCTGATCGAGCAGTGGCCGGCCCTGCTCGACGGCGTGCTCATGACCCTGCGCGTCACGGCGCTGGCTATCCTCTGTTCGCTGTTGATCGGCGTGTTGGGCGGCGCGGTGCGCGTCATGCGAATCCCGGTGCTGTCGCAGGTCGTGGCGCTGTATGTGGAGTTGATCCGCAACACGCCGATCCTGGTGCAGCTGTTCTTCATCTTCTACGGCCTGCCGGCCATCGGCTGGGGGTTGTCGCTGTTCTGGTCGGGGGTGGTCTGCCTGTCGCTGTGGGCCGGGGCCTACCAGATCGAGAACATCCGCGGCGGGCTGGCCACCGTGGAGCGCGGCATGCGCGAGGCGAGCCTGGCGCTGAGCCTCAAGCCGCTGCAGTACTTCGCCCTGATCGCCCTGCCGATCGCGTTCCGCACCAGCCTGCCGGCCATGCTCAACACCGCGATCTCGCTGTTGAAGAACTCGTCCTACCTGCAGGCCATCGGCTTGGCGGAGCTGACCTTCGTCGCCGTGGACCGCATCGCCACGGATTTCCGCGCCATCGAGATGTTCACCGCCATCTGCGTCATGTACCTGGTGCTGGTGGGAGCATTGGCGCTGTTGACCGCGCGGCTGTCCGCCCACCTGCAACGTCCTTTCAGGCAGTGAGGCACCTATGAACTTCATCCTCGAAAACTGGAGCTTCGTGTGCAAAGGCTTGCTGATGACCCTGTATCTGGCGCTGGTGGTGCTGTTGTTCACCACGCTGATCTCGGCCGTGCTCGGCGTGCTGGCCACGGTCAAGCACCGACTGCTGGGGTGGGCGATCCATGCCTATGTGGAGCTGTTCCGCTCCATCCCGCTGATCGTCAACGTGTTCTTCATCTTCTTCGGCGCGCCGATGTTCGGCGTGGACCTGAGCCCTTTCGCCGCCGTCGCCGTGGGCCTGACCCTGTGGGGCAGCGCCAACGGTATCGAAATCGTCCGCGGCGGGCTGGAATCGGTGTCTGTGCACCAGTGGAAAAGCGCCTGGGCGCTGGGCCTGCGCCCTCGGCAGATCTACCTGCACGTGATCGTGCCGCAGTCGATGAAAGCCATTCTGCCGGCCTACACCGGGCTGCTGACGATCCTGGTGCAAGCCACCTCCTTGGGCGCACTGGTAGGCGTGGGGGAATTCCTCAAAGTCGGGCAGATCATCATCGAACGCGAAACCGTCATGACCGGCGTCAGCCCAGCCTTCGCCGTCTACGGCGTGGTGTTGTTGGTGTACTTCGTCATCTGCTCCGCACTGACCTGGCTCAGCCGTTATCTCGAACGCCGTCTGGGTCGCCCGGCGGCACGTCCTTCCCTTGGAGAGGTTCCAGAATGCAAGCATCCAAAGTCAGTCGGCGCCTGAAAGAAAGCACTGCGCCCGAGGTGAACGAGTACATCTACCGCCCACGCCTGGAAGGATTCGCCAGTGGCTTTGCGAACCTGGGCAACGTCAACAAGGCGCACATCCTGATGCTCGCCGAACAGGGGCTGATCCGTGGCGAACATGCCAGCGTGCTGGCTAAAGGTGTGCTGGACATGGAGCAGGCCGGACCGGAGGCGGTCGAGCTCGACCCTTCCCGCGAAGATGCCTATTTCAACTACGAGGCGCACCTGATCGAGCACATCGGCGCCGACATCGGCGGGCGTCTGCACACTGGCCGTAGCCGCAACGATATCCTCGCCACTCTCGACCGCTTGCGCTGCCGCGAGCTGTTGATGGACCTGATCGACGAACTGGCGACAGTGCGCGCCACGGCCCTGGGCGGCGCCAAGACCTACGCCGAGGTGGTGATGCCCGGCTACACCCACCTGCAACCGGCGCAACCGATCACCTACGGCTATTACCTGAGCGCGGTGGAACAGGCGCTGGAGCGTGACAGCAAGCGCCTGATCCAGACGCTCGAATCGATGAACCAATGCCCGCTCGGCGCCGCCGCGTTCGCCGGCACACCATTCGACATCGACCGCGCACGCACCGCCGAACTGCTGGGCTTCGACGGCTACCTAGACAATGCCCTGGACGCCATCGGCTCGCGCGACTTCCTGCTCGAGAGCCTGTCGCACCTGAGCAACCTGGCGGTGTTCTGGAGCCGCGTCGCGCAGGACTACTTCGTCTGGAGCACCCACGAGTTCAACCTCATCGACTTCCCTGACAGCGTCGCCGCCACCTCCAGCATCATGCCGCAAAAGAAGAACCCCACCGTGCTGGAATACCTCAAAGGCCGCAGCGGGCACATCGTCGGCCTGTTGATGGGCGCGAGCGTGACCATCAAGGGCACCCACTTCTCTCACACCGGCGACGGCAACCGCGAAGGCACCCGCGGCTTCTGGGAGGCTGCCGAAGAGAGCCTGCGCTGCTTGAAACTACTGGACTTGGTGCTGCGAACCGCCACCCCCAACGTCGACCTGGCAGCCCGCCGCGCCGGTGAAGACTTCTCCACCGCCACCGGCTTGGCCGACCTGATGGTGCGCGACGTCGACCTGTCGTTTCGCGAGGCCCACCACGTGGTTGGTGGCGTGGTGCGCATGGCCATGGACCAAGGCCTGCCGGCCAACCGGATCACCACGCAGATGGTCGATGCCTGCGCCTTCGAGCAACTGGGCCATGCCTTGAACCTGCCGGAGCAGCACGTGCGCGAGTGCCTGGACCCGGTCTGCAACGTACAGGGCCGCAGCTCCGTAGGCGGCCCCTCGCTCGGCGCCCTGCTGCCAAGCCTGGCGCGCGCCAGCGAGCGCCTGGATGCCGAGCGCACGGCCAACCGGCAACGCCGCGAGCGCATGAGCGCGGCCGACCTCAACCTGCAAGCCCTGACCCGGGCTCGGGCGGGCCTATGAGCACGATCCTGACGGTTCGCGACCTGCATAAGCAGTTCGGCGCGCACGAGGTGGTCAAGGGCGTGGACATGGACGTTCGCCAAGGCGAGGTAGTGGTCATCATCGGCCCCAGCGGCTCGGGCAAGTCCACCTTCATCCGCTGCCTGAACAGCCTGGACCCGCCCTCCAAAGGCAGCGTGGTGATCGGCGATGGCGTCCAGGCCTGTGCGGGTGACCGCAAGGCCCTGGCCAGGCTGCGCGAGGACGTGGGCATGGTATTCCAGGACTACACTTTGTTTCCGCACATGACGGTGCTGGGCAACATGACGCTGGCCCCGGTCAAGCTCAAGCGCGCGACCCAGGCGCAAGCCCAGGCCCATGCCCTTGCCCTGCTCGAGCGCGTCGGCCTGCGGCACAAGGCCGAACACTATCCGGCAGAGCTGTCGGGCGGCCAGCAACAGCGTGTGGCGATCGTGCGCGCCTTGGCGATGAGGCCAAAGCTTATGCTGTTCGACGAGCCCACCTCCGCCCTCGACCCAGAGACCGTCGGCGACGTGCTGAACGTGATGAAGGGCCTGGCGGCCGAAGGCATGACCATGATCGTCGTCACCCACGAGATGGGTTTCGCCCGTGATGTGGCCGACCGCGTGGTGTTCTTCGACGCCGGCAGGATCATCGAAACCGGCCCGCCGTCCGAGATCTTCGACGCACCCAAGCAGCCCCGCACCCGGCAGTTCCTGGACAGCGTCCTGCACTGAGCGAACGGCAAGGAGTTCGAAATGAGCGAAGCGATCCGCAACCCTCTGCATCCACGACCCATGATCCAAATGGAGAACGTCAACAAGTGGTATGGCGACTTCCAGGTGCTCAAGAACATCAACCTCAGCGTGCAGCAAGGCGAGCGCATCGTGCTGTGCGGCCCTTCCGGCTCAGGCAAATCGACCACCATCCGCTGCTTGAACCGTCTTGAGGAGCACCAGGAAGGCCGCATCGTCGTCGACGGCGTCGAACTCACCCACAACGCCAGGCAGGTCGAAGCCATCCGCCGCGAAATCGGCATGGTGTTCCAGCATTTCAACCTGTTCCCGCACCTGACCATCCTGCAGAACTGCACCCTCGCCCCGGTCTGGGCCCGCAAGATGCCGCGCCGGGAAGCGCAAGCCTTGGCGATGCATTACCTGGAACGGGTGCGCATTCCAGAACAGGCCCACAAATACCCCGGCCAACTGTCGGGTGGCCAGCAGCAACGCGTGGCCATCGCCCGGGCGTTGTGCATGCAGCCCAAGATCATGCTGTTCGACGAACCGACGTCGGCGCTGGACCCGGAAATGGTCAAAGAAGTGCTCGACACCATGGTCGGCCTGGCCGAAGACGGCATGACCATGGTCTGCGTGACCCACGAGATGGGCTTTGCCCGGACCGTAGCGCATCGGGTGGTGTTCATGGACCAGGGCGAGGTGATCGAGCAGGCGACGCCCAAGGCGTTCTTCGAGCGCCCGCAGAGTGAGCGGGGGCGATTGTTCTTGAGTCAGGTACTGCATTGAACCGGCGCTGTGCGAGGCGTAGACCGGCACGGGCAAGCGGGCGCGCCGCGAGGTCTGCCCTGCACGAGCCGCTGCTACGGGGCCTCGAGGCCAGTCAACGCCGATTCACCACGCGCGCCAACCCAAAGGTACTCACCACCGCCAACACCACCGCAGCCGCAACCGCTGGCCCTGTGCCCCACGCCATGATCGTGGCATGCATCGCTAGATAGAAACCGATCACTCCCACCGCGCCGATGGCATTGCCGCGCACGATGGTCGCCAGCTCGAACCGCCCGCCCTGCACATGGGCGAATACCATCAATGGCCAGGCGATCACCGGAATCGGCGCCAGCACGCCACTGGCCACCGGCCCCAGCCGCTCGGCGCTGGTAGTGATGGCGAGCAGCAACAACGTAGCGGTAGCCATGCGCATGGGGATCACCCAGCGTGGCGTCGGAACGAGTCGCGCGCTGCCCAGGTCGGAATGGGGCCGGGTGGCGATCAGGTTGGCGACCAGCATCGCTACGGTAACCGCCACGGGCAACACCAAGCCGCCCAGTTGGCTCATGCACCAAGCCCCGACACCATAGAACAGCAATGACACGCAGCACGCCAGCCAGGCCGGGCAGCGCCGGGTGATGAGGAAATAACACAGATACGTCGCCTGTACCGCCGCCAATCCCGCCAACGCGCCGGGCACCGCTTGCAGGGCGAAGGCCGGGCCTTGTTCCAGGCCGATGAACAGCATCACCAGCGCCGAGGTCAGTGGCAGGCCGGACAGCAGGCCGCCCAGTTGCGTACCCCAGCGTTTGCCGGCAAGGGAAATACCCAGCATCAGCATGGGCGTGATCAACAGCTTGAGATAGAAAAGGGACATGGATGTGTGTCGAATCATGACAGGCGGGTGTGCAGCATGCCGGAAAGTGCGGCGCTTGGGGAATCCGGCGGGAACGATTGCAGGTTGCACGGGCCTCACGCTACACCGCCCCGGCACCGGCCAGCGGCACCGCTTTCGAGTGAGGACCGAGCATGAGCCTGATTCCCGACCTGAACGGTCCTGCCGAAGTGCTGATCGTCGGCGCCAGCCAGGGCATCGGCCTGGCGCTGTGCCGCGTCCTGCTCGGCCGCGACGATGTGCGGCGGGTGTGGGCGGTAGCGCGGACGGCGACCGGCAACACCGCGCTGGCCGAGCTCCATGCGCAGCACGGCACGCGGTTGCAGCGCATCGACTGCGATGCGCGCGACGAACGAGCACTCGCCGACTTGGCCGCCGCGCTGGGCGCCCAAGACGCGACGCCGAATCTGCTGGTGTGCACGCTGGGCATCCTGCACCAGCAAGGCGCGAGAGCGGAGAAATCCTTGGCACAGTTGGATCTGGCCGGGTTGCAGGCCAGTTTCGCCAGCAACGCGTTCGCGCCGATCCTGCTGCTCAAGCACCTGCTGCCCCTGCTACGCAAACAGCCGATGACCTTCGCGGCACTCTCGGCGCGGGTCGGCTCCATCGGCGACAACCGTCTGGGCGGCTGGTACAGCTATCGCGCTAGCAAAGCGGCGCTGAACCAGTTGCTGCGCAGCGCCAGCGTCGAGCTCAAGCGTTTGAACCCGCAAGCTACGGTGCTTTCATTGCATCCGGGGACGACCGACACGGAGCTGTCGAAGCCGTTCCAGGGGAACGTACCCGCCGAACGACTGTTCACCCCGACCTACACTGCAGACCGCCTGTTGCAGGTGATCGCCCGGCATGGGCCCGCCGACAGCGGTAGCTTCTGGGCCTGGAACGACACGCCGATCGAGTGGTGAGTGCGGCGACGTAATTGCCCGACATCGGCGTGGCCCCCTGCATCTGCATCAGGCGACAACACCGCCCTCGCGCTTCCCCCGTGCCCTCACCCACCCATTCACGTCCTGAACTTGCCCACCAGCCCATTCAAATCCACTGCCAGCCGCGACAGCTCTGCGCTGGCCATGGTGGTCTGGTGCGCGCCTGCAGCGCTCTGGATCGACAGGTCGTTGATGTTCACCAGGTTGCGGTCCACTTCGCGCGCCACCTGCGCCTGCTCTTCGGCGGCGCTGGCGATGACCAGGTTGCGTTCGTTGATCTGCGACACCGCACCGGCAATGGTGTCGAGTGCCAGGCCCGCGCCGCGGGCCATGTTCAGGGTCGACTCGGCGCGCTCGGTACTGGTGCGCATCGACTCCACGGCATGCTCGGTGCCGCCCTGGATACTGCCGATCATGCGTTCGATGTCGCTGGTCGACTGCTGGGTGCGGTGCGCCAGAGCGCGGACTTCATCGGCCACCACCGCGAACCCCCGGCCCGCCTCGCCGGCGCGCGCGGCTTCGATCGCCGCGTTGAGGGCCAGCAGGTTGGTCTGGTCGGCCAGGCCGCGAATCACGTCCAGCACCTTGCCGATGTCGCGCGATTGCCCAGCGAGGTCTTCGACCAGCTTGCCGGTGGCTTGCACATCACCGCTCATGCGCTCGATGGCGCTGACGGTTTCCAGCACCAGGTCACGACCGTCGCCGGCCGTGCGGCTGGCTTCGCCCGAGGCTTCAGAGGTGCTCACGGCATTGCGCGCCACTTCTTCTACCGCACTGGTCATTTCCGTCACGGCCGTGGCGGCTTGCTGGATTTCCGCGTTCTGCTGAGCCAGCCCGCGTGCGCCCTGATCGGTGACGCTGTTCAGCTCCTCGGCCGCCGAGGCCAGCTGCGTGGCAGAGCCGGCAATCTGCTGCACCGTGTCGCGCAGGCCGTTCTGCATTTTGGCCATGGCTTGCAACAGGCGCGCGGCCTCGTCGGTGCCGGAGGTGTCGATGGCATGGGTGAGGTCCCCGGCGGCGATCCACTCGGCGGTGCGCAGGGCATCGTCGACTGGCTTGACGATGCTGCGGGTCAGCAGGAACGCGAACAGGAACGTCAGCAACGTGGCGATCACCAGCAGTCCGATGACCCACTGAACGGCCGCTTCATAGCTGTTCTGCGCGGCGGCATTGCTCTTGCGCGACTGGTCGGTGTTGAACTGCACCAGCTCGCCCATCACGGTGTTGATGGCGTCGGAGTTGCGCAGCATGTCGCCGTTGAGCAGCGCGCGCAGGTCCTCGAGGCGGCCATCGCGGCTGAAGTCCCGAATACGCGCTTCAAACTGACGGTATTCACCGAGCAGTTGCCCGTAGTGATCGAAGATGACTTGTTCGTTCTGCGCTTCCACCAGGCTCTGGTAGGCCTGGCGGGCCTTGTCGATCTGTGCGTTGCGCTCATCCATGCGCTGCGCGGTTTCGCTGAGGACCTGCGGGTCGCGGTTGACCAGCAGGTTGTAGCCCAGGGTGCGCAAACGTTGGTTGGCAAGGGTCAGTTCGTTGAGGGTCTTGATGCTGGGCACCCCGACGGTCTCGATCTTGACGCCCGCTTCGCGGATGTCGCTCATCTGCATCAGGGAAAACACCCCAAGGCTGAGCATCAGCACACCGATCAAAGCGAACCCCAACAGCGCGCGCGGGGCAATGTTCAAACTGCGAAGAGACATGGATACGTTATCCGTAGTGGATCGCAGTCCATGCGAAAAATGAGAGGTCTGTCACACTATCGGACGTATTCGGTAACTCTTTAGGCAGCGCTGAAAAAATGATGGCCATGGGCCTGATGCCAGTCAGTGAGGGACTGGGGCCGCTTTACGGCCCATCGCGGCTGACGCCGCTCCGACACGAATGGAGGGGAGCTGGGCGAACCCATTTCTGCAGGAAAATCCTGCCGGCGCAGGCGCGTATCCAGCCTCGACGGGTTTGAACTCGGCGTACCGCATCGGCATCAGGCCCTGAGCCCTTGTTTCCAGCCCAGGACCTTCGCCGCTTACAGCACACTGGCCAGAAACTCCCGCAGGCGCGGGTGTTGCGGATGGTCCAGCAAGGTGCGCGCGTCCCCGCTTTCCACCACCTGGCCCTGGTCCATGAACACGATATTGTCGGCCACTTCCCGGGCAAAGCCGATTTCGTGGGTCACCACCACCATGGTGATGCCCGAGTGCGCCAGCTGCTTCATGACCTGCAACACCTCGCCCACCAGTTCCGGGTCGAGCGCCGAGGTCGGCTCATCGAACAGCATCACCTGTGGCTGCATGGCCAGGGCACGGGCGATGGCCACCCGTTGCTGCTGGCCACCCGACAGCTCGCGCGGCCAGGCATCGGCGCGGTGGGCCAGGCCGACCTGTTCGAGCAGGCCCATCGCGCGTGCCTGCACCTCCCCTTTGCGCTGGCCAAGAATGCGCAGCGGCGCATCGACGATGTTCTGCAACACCGTACGGTGCGGGAACAGGTTGAACTGCTGGAAGACCATGCCGATGCGCTGGCGCTGTTCGGCCACGTGCTTTTCCGGCAGCTCGTACAGCGCCTGGCCCTTGCGCTGGTAGCCGATCAGCGTGTCGCCCACGTGAATGGTGCCGCCGTCGAGCTTTTCCAGGTGATTGATGCAGCGCAGCAAGGTGGATTTGCCCGAGCCCGACGGCCCGAGGATCACCGTCACCGACCCCGCCGCGATGTCGAGATCGATGCCTTTGAGCACGGCGTTGCCGGAAAACTGCTTGTGCACGCCGCGCAGGCGAATGGGCTCACTCATGCTTCGGACTCCTGCCGCGCCACGCTGCGGCCCAGCCAGTTACGCCGGCCTTGGGTATTACCGCGGCTGAAGCGCACCTCGACGAAATGCTGCAGCACCGACAACAGCGAGGTCATCAGCAGGTACCAGGCGGTGGCCACCAACAGCAGCGGGATCACTTCATAGGTGCGCTGGTAGATGATCTGCGCCGAATACAGCACATCCTGCAGCGCGATGACCGAGACCACGGCCGTGGTTTTCAGCTGGCCGATCACCTCGTTGCCAGCCGGCGGCAGAATGGTGCGCATGGCCTGCGGCAATACGGTCTGGCGGAAGATCTGCCCTGGCCGATAACCGAGGGCCTTGGCCGCTTCCAGTTGCCCGGCGCCCACACTCTGAATGCCGGCGCGGATGATTTCGGCCGCGTAGGCCGACTGGTGAATGACCAGCGCCAGCACTGCCGCACTGAACGGGCTGATGACCTCATTGGTGGTCGCGCTCCACACCTCACCCACCCACGGCAGGCTCAAGACCAGACGCGGGTACAGCGCGGCAATGTTGTACCAGAGGAACAGTTGCACCAGCATCGGCACCGCGCGGAAAAACCAGGTGTAGGCCCAGCTGACGCCGACCAGCACCGGGTTCGACGACAGACGCATCAACGCCAGCACCGTACCGCCGGCAAAGCCGAACACCACCGAAATCAGTGTCAGCTTGATGGTCATCAGCACGCCGTTGAGGATCGATTCCTCGGTCAGGTTGGCGGCCACCACGTCCCACTCGAAACGCGGGTTTTCCAGCATCGAATGCAGCACCAGCGCCAGCACCGCGATCACCACGGCGGCACTGGCCCAACGGCCCCAGTGACGGTTGGCGACGATACGCAGGCCGGCGCTGTCAGGGTCGAGCGTTGGCTTCATCGGATGTTTTCTTCATTGAGGCCAGCCGATTTCACTGCACCGAAGCCGATTTCCCATTTGTCGAGAATCTGCTTGTAGGTGCCGTCCGCGATCAGCGAGTTCAGCGCTGCCTGGATGGGCTTGCCCAGCGGCGAGCCCTTAGGCAGGGCGATAGAGACGATGGTGTCTTCGATGGTGATTTCCCCGGCCATGGCCAGCGGTTTCACATGGCTGGCCTGGTAGCGCAGGCCCTCGAACGGGCCGAAGAACATCGGCACCCGGCCGCTGATCACCGCTTGCACGCCCGCCGGGCGGTCCGGAAAGATCGGCACATTGATGGCCTTGTTGCCAGCAGCCACGCACGCCTCGCTGGCTTGCTGCAGGCGCGTCACCTGAGAGGTGCCGGCACCGGCGCCCACCGTCTGCCCGCACAGTGCATCGAGGCGGTTGAACGGCCCCAGCGCAGCGTCGGCCCGGCCGATCAGGGCGAGCTTGGAGGCGTTGTAGTAGCCCACGAAATCGACCTGTTCCAGGCGTTTGGGGTTGGCATCGATGTTCGCCAGAGCTGCGTCATAACGGCCCGACTTGAGGCCCGGAATGATGTTGTCGAAACCGCCGGTGTCACGCAGTTGCAGTTGCACGCCGAGGCGGTCGGCCACGGCACTGATGATGTCGATTTCACGCCCGGCCAGGGTTTTGTTGTCGGCCTGGTAGAAGGTGGTGGGTGGGGTATTGGGGTTGGTGCCGGCAACGATGTAGCCACGTTTCTGGATCGCTTCGGGCAGGGTCGCGTGCAAGGCGGCGTCCACGGCAGGCGTGGCGGTGGCAGCGAACGGCACACTGCCTTGGGCAGGGGCGGCGAAAGCGCCGGGAACGGCCAGCAGCGCGGCGGCGGCGCTGATCAGTGCAGGTTTATTCATGGCTCATTCCTCAGGGGAGGTCGACGGGGCGACGGCGGCAAAGTTGTCGGTAACGCAGGGCAGCCCGAGGTTTTCACGCAGGGTGGGGTACTGGTAGTCAGTGCGGAACAGGCCACGGCGCTGCAATTCAGGAATCACCAGCTCGACGAACAACTGCAGTTGCTCAGGCAGCACAGCCGGCATGATGTTGAAACCATCCGCGCCTTCCTGTTCCAACCAATGCTGGAAATCATCGGCGATGTCTTCGGCAGTGCCGACGATCACTCGGTGGCCACGTGAGCCAGCCGCCACGGCGGCGAGCTGACGCAGGGTGAGGTTTTCCCGCGCGGCCAGCTCGGTGAGCAGTTTGACCCGGCTCTGGCTGCCCTCGGTGGGCTTGATTTCCGGCACTGGGCCGTCCAGCGGGTAGACGGTCATGTCGGTGCCGAAACGCGCCGACAGTTGCTCGATGCCGTTGTCGATGTCGACCAGTTCGTTGAGCTGGTCCCAGACGGCCTGGGCCTGTTCGCGCGTGCGCCCGACGATGGGCATCACGCCCGGCAGGATCAGCAGGTGGTCGGGATGGCGCCCGGCCTCGCGCACGAACTGCTTCTGGCTGCGGTAGAAGGCCTGGCCTTCTTCCAGCGAGGCGGCGGCGGTGAACACCACTTCGGCGGTTTGCGCGGCCAGCTGCTGGCCGGCAGGCGAAGAGCCTGCTTCGATGATCACCGGGCGCCCTTGCGGCGAGCGGGCGATGTTCAGCGGGCCCTGGACCTGGAAGTGCTTGCCCTTGTGGTTGGCGGCATGAATCTTGGCTTCGTCGCTGTACTGGCCGGTGGCTTTATCGCGGACGATGGCGCCCTCTTCCCAGCCGTCCCACAGCTGGAAGGCCACATCGAGGAACTCGCGCGCCACTTCATAGCGGTCGGCGTGCGATGGCAGGTCTTCGCGGCTGAAGTTGCGCGCGGCGTCTGCCGAGAACGAGGTCACCACGTTCCAGGCTGCGCGGCCGTGGCTGATATGGTCGACCGAGCACAGCGCACGGGCCAGGTGGAACGGCTCGTCGAAGGTGGTCGAGGCCGTGGCGGCCAGACCGATGTGCCGGGTTTGCACAGCCAGTGCCGAGAGCAGGGTCAGCGGCTCCAGGCGCGACATGGTCGAGGGCAGGCGGTGCACGCTGGTGGCCAAGGCATCACCGACGAAGAACATGTCGAACTTGCCCTGTTCGGCGGTCTTGGCGATCCAGGTGAACCAGTCGATGTCAGTGGGCGAGCCTTGCGCACCGTCGGCGCGCCAGCCGCTGACATGGTGGCCCAGGGCCTGGACGAACAGGCCCAGGCGCAGTTGACGGGAAGCGGGCTGTGGCGTGGACATGGCAGATCCTCAAGGGCAGCGAATGAGAGCGACCAGGCGCTGCAAGGCGGCATCGTCGGCAAGTTGAAGGTCGGTACACAGGGCGTCGAGACGCTCGGCGGGCAGCGCGTGCAGGTTGGCGCGCAGCTTGCCGCGCACATCGGTGGGCGTCGCGGCCGTCTGCTGACGGGTTACACAGTGGCTAAGGGTGCGGCCATCGGCAAGGTGCAGCGTGACGCGGTGAAAGCGCAGGTCCGGGTCTAGCTCATCGGCCGGTGCGCCGAGGTCGGGCACGCGGCGGACCTTGGCCGCCAGCTCGGCAATGTCGATGTCGACCGGCTGTTCGCCGTACCGTTCCAAGGCAATCGCTCCGTGCAGCAACGCGTCGGCAACGGTGTATTCGAGGCTGAAGCGCCCCTGTACGCCGGTCTGCGGCGCACGGATCGAAGGCGCGGTGTCGGCGCCGGGCGGGAAACTGACCTCGATGGCCTGCACGGCGTTCAGGTCAAAGCCTGCGCTGGCACGCAAGACGAACGCGGCCTCGATGGCGCTGTGCGTGCCGCCGCAGGTGGGGTAGCGCTTGAACTCCAGGCCAGGCGCGTCGATTCGCCACGGCGCGCCCCAACCGGCTAGCAGGTCATCGGGGCGGGCGGCGCCCAGGCCGAGAATGTCGAAGAAGGCCTCCAGCACCGTGTCGGGCTGGGCGACGAACCCACTGCCGGCCAACTGCACGCTGTTGACTGCCTGGCGCGCCGCGAAGCCCGCATGCAGCGCCTTGCCAGCGCTGCCGAACTGCGCGCGCAGGCCGGCGGCCTGGGTCGCCGCCAGGCCCAGGGCGATCTGGGTCTGCGCGCGGTTCAGTTGCAGCAGGCGGCACGCTGCACCCGCTGCGGCGATCACACCCAAGGTGGCCGTGCTGTGCAGGCCGGCTGCGTAGTGCCGGGTGCCGATGGCCCTGCCCAGGCGGCCAGCGAGCTCGACACCGATCACATAGGCGTCCAGCAACGCCGCGTGGCCCACTGGCGCGGCGCTGTCAGTGAGCGCCAGCAAGGTCGACAGCACCACCGTACTGGGGTGACCGCGCAAACTGGCGTGATAGTCGTCGAAGTCCAGCGCGTGGCTCAGGTAGCCGAGCTGCAAGGCGTGATTGTCGGCACTGTGCCGCGCGGGATAGACCCGGCGCACGGCGGCCAGGCCGGCGTCGTCGAGCAGGCCGAGCTGCACGGGCAGCAGGCAGGCGAAATAGTCGACCACGCCGTCGCGGGCGCGTTGGCGTTGTGCGCTCTGCGGTCGGGTGGAAATAAGCGCATCGGCCAGCAGCCCGCTCAGGGAATCACTCAAGAGGCACACCTTTGAATGCAAGACGTTGACTTGCATCAATAAAATCGGAAGAAGTGTGAGTGTCCTGTTCTATCAGCGCATTTGCCAATAACCAAAGGTTATGGATTATTCCATGTAGGTCTAACGCTATATCGATTGTAGGAAATCAGGCAGGCCTTTGCGGGCCTGCCGGCTGCCTGGGTCAGGTAGCCTGCCGGCGCATGGCCAGCACCGCCGCGCCAAAACCGATGAACGTCGTGCCCACCAGGCGATTGAGCCAGCGCGACCATTCAGGCTTGCTGAGCACGCCTTTGGCCCGCGCGGCCAGCGCGGCATAAAGGCTCAGCGACAGCAGCGACAAGCCGACGAAAATGCCAGTCAAGGTCAGGAACTGCGGCAGCAATGCCGCGCTTTGGTCGATGAACTGTGGAAACAGTGCGGTGAAGAACAGTGTGGCCTTGGGGTTGGTCAGCGCCGTGAGAAACGCCGAGCGGTACAGTTTGCCGGGGACGGGCTTGAGCGCCGCACCACCGTTTTGATCGTCTGCGGCCAGCAGCGGGGTCTTTTTCATCAGCTGTTTGACGCCGAGGTAGAACAGATACGCCGCACCGGCCAGCTTCACGCCGTTGAACAGCATTTCCGAACTGGCGAGCAGCGCCCCCAGGCCCAGCATCGCCGCCGCCGACAGGCAGAACAGCCCGCTGCCGTTGCCCAACGACGACCACACCGCGCTGCGCGGGCCGTGGGCCAAGCTGTTGTTGACCGCCATCAATGTGGCCGGGCCTGGGCTGGCGATGGCAATGGCGGCGACGGCGGTGAAGGCAAGCAGGGAATGGGCATCCATGGCACAAACTCTTACAAAGCTGGAGCCAGCATCTTACACAAACCTCCGTAGCTGACATCCGCAGTTGCACATTAATCGCAGCACCTCCTAAAATGAGAACAAATCCCAGTTGCATTTTCGAGCCGCGACATGTCGAGCCGTCCACCGTCGAGCCAGACCCTTCTCAACCAACAGGTGCAGGCCTGTTACCAGAGCCACCAACGCTGGCTGCTGGGCTGGCTGCGACCGCGTGTCGGCTGTACGGAGCTTGCCGCCGACCTGGTGCAGGACGTGTTCATCCGCGTGCTGACGGCCCGCGACGCGCAGGCCCGCTTGAGCGCAGTGCGCGAACCCAAAGGCTATCTGGCCACCATCGCCCGGCGGCTGATGATCGATCACCTGCGCCGCGTGCGTCTGGAACGGGCCTGGCTGCAGGCCCTGGCCGAACAGCCCGAGGCAGTGGCAGTCAGTGAGGAAACCCGAGCGATTCTGCTGGAAAGCTTGTACGAACTTGACCGCATGCTTGCCGGCCTGGGCCCGCAGGTGCGCCAGGCGTTTCTCTGGTCACAGCTCGATGGCATTACCTACAGCGTCATCGCCGAGCGTTTGCAGGTATCGGTGGTGACCGTGACGCGCTACATCGCCAAGGCCACCCAGCATTGCCTGCTGTTCAGCCTCGACGCGCTGGGCTGAAGCGGTGGCAACACTCACCGATGCACACAAAGCCGCCCTCGCCCATGCCGCCCACTGGTTCAGCGTGCTGGGCAGCGAACACGCCACACCCGCCGACCAGGCCGCCTGGCAGCAGTGGTGCGAGCACAGCCCGCACAACCGCTGGGCCTGGGAGCAGGTGCAGCGGTTGCAGCAGCGCCTGCAGGCCGCGCCCGCGCCGCTGACCCGGCGCACCTTGACGCTGGCCGAACACGCCACCATGGCCCCGCGCCGCAGCGTGCTCAAAGGCATCGCCGTAGCCCTGGGGGGCGGCCTGCTCGGGCTGGGCGGCTACCGTGAGGTGCAGCACGGCGGCTGGCTGGCTGACTACCACACGCGTACCGGCGAGCAGATCACACGGACCCTGGCCGACGGTTCGCAGGTGCGCCTGAATACCGCCAGCGCACTTGACGTGCAGTTCAGCGCCAGCCAACGGCAACTACTGCTGCGCAAAGGTGAGGTGCTGGTGAGCACCGCCGCCGACCCCGCCCGGCGCCCGTTCTGGGTGCAGACCGCGCACGGTCGGGTGCAGGCCCTGGGCACGCGATTTTCCGTGCGCACCGAGGGTGACGTGACCCGCGTGGCGGTGTTCGAGCATCAGGTACGGGTCAGCCCCAAGGGTGCCGCGCCCAGCCTGCTCGGCGTTGGCAGCCAGTGCCGCTTCCAGCCCGGGCGCAGCGCCGTGATCGAGGCACTGCCAGCGGGCCAGGACGCCTGGGCACATGGCGTGCTGTTGGCCAACGATCAACGCCTGGATGCGTTTCTCGCCGAGCTGTCGCGCTACCGCGCCGGTTGGCTGCGCTGCGATCCGGCCGTGGCGGGCCTGCGCATCAGTGGCACGTTTGCCATCCATGACACCGAGCAAGCGCTGCGCGCGGTGGCTTCGGCGTTGCCGGTGCGGATCGAGCAGACCACGCGGTATTGGGTGACGGTGACAGCGCGGTAAAATTTTTTCCAACGCGATTGATAGGTTTTCTCATTGCCGTTCGACTCATCCCCGAGGCCTTCACGCCCTCCTCTGCCGACAACGACAACGAGATCCGACCATGACACCCCCATTCCCCACCGGCCGCCTGGCCGCCCACCTGCGCCGCGCCCTGCTCTGCTCGACCCTGCTCGGCCTGGGCAACGTGCTGCCCGCCCAGGCGGCATCTGACAGCGCGCGCGCTTATCACATCGATGCTGGCGATCTGGGCCCGGCACTCACCCGCTTCGCCGCCCAGGCGGGCGTGGTGCTGTCGTTCGACCCCGCGCTTACCCGTGGCCAGCGCACCGCCGGGCTGGACGGCAACTACACCGCCGATCAGGGGCTGCAGCAGTTGCTCAGCAGCGCCGGTCTGCAGGCCCTGCGCGAAAGCGACGGGCGCTATAGCATCAGCGCCGGCGCACACGCCGCTGACGCTGGCGCGCTGGAGCTGGGCACCACCGAAATCGTCTCCAACCAGCTGGGCAGCATCACCGAGGGCAGCGGCTCGTACACGCCAGGCTCGATCGCCACCGCCACGCGCCTGGTGCTCACGCCCCGCGAAACGCCGCAGTCGATCACCGTGATGACCCGCCAGCACCTCAACGACTTCAACCTCAACAGTGTCGACGATGTGATGCGCCACACCCCAGGCATTACCGTCTCAGCCTACGACAGCGACCGCACCAATTATTATGCGCGCGGTTTCTCGATCAACAATTTCCAGTACGACGGCATTCCGTCCACGGCGCGCAACGTTGGCTACTCGGCGGGCAACACCCTCAGCGACATGGCCATCTACGACCGCGTCGAGGTGCTCAAAGGCGCCACCGGGCTGCTCACCGGCGCCGGCTCGCTGGGCGCGACCATCAACCTGGTGCGTAAAAAACCCACGGCCGATTTCCAGGGCCACGTCAGCCTGGGCGCGGGCTCCTGGGACAAATACCGCAGCGAGCTGGACCTCAGCGGCCCGCTGAACGAGGCGGGTACGGTGCGCGGACGCGCCGTGGCGGCCTATGAAGACAAGCACTCGTTCATGGACCGCTACAGCCGCAAGACCCCGGTGTACTACGGCATCCTTGAATTCGACCTGAGCCCCGACACGCTGTTGACCGTAGGGGGCGACTACCAGGACAGCCTGCCCAAGGCCTCCAGCTGGTCCGGCAGCTTTCCGCTGATCGACTCCCAGGGCAATCCCAACAAGGTGTCGCGCTCGTTCAACAACGCGGCCAACTGGAGCGCCTGGGAGCAGTACACGCGCACCGTGTTCGCCATGCTCGAACACGATTTCGGTAACGGCTGGGTGAGCAAGCTGCAGCTCGACCACAAGATCAATGGCTACCACGCCGCCATGGGGTCGATCCAGGGCGCCACCCCGAACCCCGACGGCACCTCGAAGATCACTGCCGGCAAGTACACCGGCGACACCGTCAGCAACTCGGCCGACCTCTACGTCAGCGGGCCCTTCGAGCTGTTCGGCCGCGAACATGAGCTGGTGCTCGGCGGCTCCATTGCCAACGCCCGCTGGCAGGGCAAAGGCTTCTGGGACTACACCACCTACGGCCCCAACGTGGTCGACTTCAACAATTGGCATGGCAACCTGCGCGAACCGAACTGGGGCGCGCAAACCCAGTTCCTCGACGACACCGTACGCCAGACCGGCGGCTACATGACCACCCGCCTGAACATGACCGACGACCTCAAGGTGATCCTCGGCGCACGCGTGGTGAATTACCAACTGACCGGCAACACGCCGACCTATCGCGAAACTGGTCGCGTGGTGCCGTACGTCGGCGCGATCTATGACCTAAACGACACCTATTCGCTGTACGCCAGCTACACCGACATCTTCATGCCGCAGGAGAACTACAACCGCGACCGCGACGACAAGCTGCTCGACCCGGACGAAGGCCAGAACTACGAGGTGGGCCTGAAGGCCGAGTTCTTCGAGGGCCGGCTCAACGCCAGCGCGGCGTATTTCGAGATCCACGAAGACAACCGTTCGGTATCCGACGACGAGTACAATAACCGCGACCCGCAACCGGGCAACTACGCCTTCAAAGGCACCCCGGCAGTGACCAAAGGCTATGAAATCGAGACCTCGGGCGAACTGGCCCCTGGCTGGCAGTTGCAGGCGGGCTACACCCACAAGATCGTGCGCGATCACAATCAAGAGAAGATCTCGACCTTCGAGCCGGAACACCAGGTCACCTTCAATACCACCTACAAGCTGCGCGGCGCCCTCGACAAGCTGACCATCGGCGGTGGCGCGCGCTGGCAGAGCCGCGCCTGGCAGGCAATCTGGAACGGCCCGCGCGAGCGCTACGAAGACTTCGAGCAGAAGCCGTACTGGCTGGTCGATGCCATGGCGCGCTACCAGTTCAACGAGCACCTGTCGGCCACGCTCAACGCCAACAACCTGTTCGACGAGCGCTACTACACCAACCTGGGCTTCTACACCGCAGGCGCCTACGGCGAGCCACGCAACTACATGCTGACCACGCGCTGGGATTTCTAGCCGCAGCATCCCGCGCATTTGAATGCGCGGGCCAGACAGGTAGAGTACCCGCCCCCGGAAATGGATCCGGGGGGTTTCAGCATGGAGTTACACGTGAATTTCTTCTCTAAAGCAGTGGCCGCCAGCCTGTTCACCCTGACCTTGGCAGGCTGCACCGGTGTGCCGATGGCTACACCGCACTACGACAGCAGCGAGTACACCGTGCTGGGCCGTGGTGAAGGTTCGGCCACTGGCCTGATGGTGATCGGTTTCATCCCTGTCCAGCAGAACAACCGCTTCGTGCGGGCGCAGACCGCGGCGATCAAGTCCAAGGGCGGCGATGCGCTGATCAACACCCAGGTCCAGGAAAAATGGTTCTGGGCCTACGTGCTGAACGGCTACACCACGACCGTGACCGGTGATGTCATCAAGCTGAAAAACCCGCCCGCTCCGCTGGTTCCGACTTCAAAGGTGAAGTAAGGCCAACGCGGCGACCAGCGCTGGCGGCATCACCAGGATGCCCAGGCGCAGGAAGTCCCAAGCCCCGACGTGTTCGCCCTCGCGGCGAATCGCCACCAGCCACAGCAAGGTGGCGAGCGATCCGGTGATCGACAGGTTGGGGCCAAGGTCTACGCCAACCAGCAGGGCCGCCGTGGTCTGCGCTGGCAGCTCGGCCAACTGGCCCATGGACCCTGCAATCAAGCCGGTCGGCAGGTTGTTCATCAGGTTGCCGGCAATGGCCGACAGCACCCCCGCCGCCCAACTGGCCTGTACCGGCGCGTGCTGCGCCAGCCCTTGCAACGCCAGCGCCAAACGCTCGATCACTCCGGTCTGCGCCACCGCCTCCACCAGCACGAACAGCCCCGCCACCAACGGCAACACGCCCCAGGCCACCTGCGTGAGCACCGGCATGGGCGAGCGACGCTGCATCAGGTGAATCAGCCCTGCTGTCGCGACGCCGGCGCAGAAGGTCGGCAAGCCCAATTCCCAGCCCAAGGCCGAGGCCGCCACCAGAATCAGCGCCGTCACACCAATGCCCCATGCACACAGTCGACCACCGCTGGACAACGGCTGCAGCGCGGTGGTGGTCGCCAGCGGCTGGGCGATCTGCTTGCGCACCGCCAGGCGCAACATCACGTAGGTCAGCACGATGGCAGCCAGTGATGGCAGGCCGAACAAGCGCAGCCAGTCGAGCAGCGGCGGCATGTTGCTGCCGAACACCACAAGGTTTGCCGGGTTGGAGATCGGCAGCACGAAGCTCGCGGCGTTGGCGATGAACGCGCAGATGAACAGGTACGGCAGCGCTTGCGCTTTGGCCGCTTTGCACGCAGCGTACACCGCCGGGGTCAGCACCACCGCGGTGGCGTCGTTGGACAGGAACACCGTGACCAGCGTGCCCACCAGAAACACCAGGTCAAACAGCCGCTGCCCCGAGCCTTTGGCGTGCTGCACGGCGTACATCGCCAGCCAGTCGAACACGCCCTGCTGGCGGGACAGTTCGGCCAATACCATCATGCCGATCAGGAACAGGTAGACATCGCGCCCTTGCGCCACCGCGCCCAGCGCCGCCTTGAGCGGAATCAAGCCGAACAGCGTCAGCAGCACGGCGCCGGTGACGGCCCAGATCCATTCCGGTACGCGCCACGGGCGCAGGATGACGGCCGCGGTAGCCACGGCGGCAAGGGTCCAGATAGCAATGGCAGGGTTGAATGCGGGCATAGGCAAGGCTCAGCACAGGGGCCAATGAAAGATCGCGCGGCAGAGGGTGGCGCAGAGGGCCACTGGCCGCCTTGAACGTTGCTGGATGAGACCGGGGCGATGCGGCGAATACTGCGTGGTGACGCAAATTTCATGCGGCGTGCAAGGCCTGCGCGCGTCACAAAGCGCTCGAACCGGTGAAGCAGGCGCCTGGGGCTGTTTGATTGGCAACGCTCCCAACAACGCTGCGGCGGGGCCTCGTGGCCCATCGCCCCCCTCCAGCACGTCTGCAGTCTGCCTGATCGGCAGGGGTCCAGAGCGCTCACCGACCTGCTGCAGCCACGGCTCGAGGATTTATTTTTAAACGGCTGCATCCAGATTCGCTCCTGGCGGGTAGTACGTGCAGGCAGCGAATCGCTGCCGGGACCTCAAACACTGGCGCACGCGCTGCCAGTCGACCTTTCAGGAGATTGACCATGACCTTCAAACCCGCCTCTACCCTGCTCGCCTGCGGCCTCATGCTGGGCCTGTCGTTGCAAGTTGCGCACGCTGGCATGGCGACGCCCGACGCGATCAAGGTGCCTGAGGGCAATGCGATCGTGCTGAAAACCACCGGCGTCGGCGAGATCACCTATGAGTGCCGCGACAAGGCCAATGCACCTGGCCAGACCGAGTGGTTCTTCGTCGGCCCCAAAGCCGAACTCAAGGACCGCAGCGGTAGTGTGGTCGGTGAATACTTCGGCCCACCTGCTACGTGGAAAGGCAAAGACGGTTCGAGCGTCACCGGCACGCAACTGGCCATCGCGCCGGCTGGCAAAGGCGACATTCCCTATCAACTGGTCAAGGCCAATCCGGCTGACGGCGAAGGCAAGATGAAGGGTGTGACGTACATCCAGCGCCTGGCCACGCAGGGCGGCGTAGCACCGTCGAGCACGTGCAGCACGCAGAACAAAGGTGAGCAGCAGGTGGTGAAGTACCAGGCCGATTATATTTTCTGGGCAGCCAAGTGACCGAGGTCGTCATCGCAGCGCAGAACGCCCCGCTCGCGCACTGAAGTACGGCGACGCGCGGCTACCCCGTTCTGGGCATCAGCGCGGCTAGACCGGGGCGGCAAAGCCGCTCCAGGGCTGCGACCTCTGTTTCCCTGCTGTTTCGCGGAGCTCAATCGGGTCGGCTATGCCGCCCACCGCGGCTATTGCCGCGATGGCCGGCTGCGCCGGTCCACTGACCCCACTGCAGGGTAGCGAACGGATCCGGGTCGTCGTCACCAGCGCACAGCCCTGCCCCGTCAACTCGATCGATCCGGTGCATGCCATGTGTCGAACCGACCGGCCTCAGGTGGCATTGCTGATGCGGCTACCAGGCATGTTGACCTGGCTGGTCTACGCTCATCCACAACCCCCCGTCGGGGGCCTTGCCCAGCCCCAACCCACTGAGCGTACCTTGACCGAACCCGCCGACCCCTTCGATTTCCAGCGCTGTGTGCACGCCTGTGCGGCCGGCGACCGACGTGCCCTGCACGCCCTCTATGACCACGAAGGCGCACGCCTGCTCGGCGTGGCCCGGCGCATCACCCGCGACACTGCCAGCGCCGAAGACGTGCTGCACGACGGCTTCGTGCGCATCTGGACCCGCGCCGCGAGTTTCGATGCCGCGCGCGGCTCGGCGCGCGGCTGGATCTACAGCATCATCCGCCACCTGGCGCTGAATCATGTGCGCGATGGCCTACGCGACCTGCCGCTGGATGAGGCGCAGCTCAGCGCCTTGCTCGCGAGCGCCGACCACGAGCAGGCGCTCGATGCTCACGCGGCCTCGGCACGCCTCTACCACTGCCTGGATGCACTGGAACCCGCACGCCGCGCGTGCGTGCTGCATGCCTATGTCGAAGGCTGCAGCCACGGACAGATCGCCCAGTTGCTCGGCGCACCGCTGGGCACCGTCAAAGCCTGGATCAAACGCAGCCTGGCTGCCTTGCGCGAGTGCATGGGATGAACAATGAAGTGGACGACGAACGCCCGGATGACATCGAACAACTGGCCGGCGAGTACGTACTGGGCACGTTGTCGAGCGCCGACCGCGCCTACGTCGCCAATCGCCTGGACCACGACCCAGCCTTGCGTGCGGCGGTCGAGGCATGGCAAACCCGTTTGCAGCCCCTCGCTGCGCTTGCCAAACCGGTCACACCGAGTGCGCCGTTGTGGGGGCGCATTACCCGCAGTCTGAATGCATTGGCCCCGGTTGCCGCTGCCACGCGCTGGTGGCAGCGCTTGCTGGTCTGGCAGGGCCTGGCCGGCGCCGGCGTGTTTACCAGCGCCCTGCTCGCCGTATTGCTGTGGTTCGCCGCCCCTGCCCCAACCACCTACATCGTGGTGCTCGCCGCACCTAGCGACCAGGCTGCAGGCTGGGTGGTGCAGGCCAGCAACACCCAAGCGCTGCAACTGATTCCTTTGGGCACGGTGCACGTGCCCAGTGGCAAGGTGCTGCAGTTCTGGACCAAGGCCGATCAGTGGAACGCGCCCGTTTCACTGGGCCTGGTCAAGCCCGGCGAACGGGTGCAAGTACCGGTCGAGCAACTGCCGCCGCTTGAGCCGAACCAGTTGTTCGAGCTGACGCTGGAGCAAACCGGCGGCTCGCCGACTGGCCGGCCTACCGGGCCGATTCAGTTCATCGGGCGGGCGGTGAAAGTGATTTGAGTGCTGACGTCGATGGGCTGTTCTGGACAGGTTGACGCCCGCCACCCAGCCGCGCAGGCGCAAACGCAGTGGGCCGTGGCTGCAGTGGGGGCTTACTCGTACCGCTGCACGCAGCCCAGCGGCGCCACAGGTGTTCACCTCACCGCGCCCAGCGCGCCCAAGCACAACGCAGTGCTGCCAGCCGTTGAGGGGCGATTGGGCCAAGCGCGAGCGCCTGTTCAGCGCAGCGCGCTCCGCGCGACAGAGCCGCTCGACAGTGCCTCAGAAGCTGTACTTCACATTGAACATCACGTTGCGTGGCGCCCCCCAGTACACCGTGCCGTAGTTGCCGATGCCGCTGTAGTAGTGCTTGTCGAACAGGTTGTTGACGTTGACGGTCGCCTTGATCTGCGGAGTGAAGTCGTAGCCACCGACCAGCCCGACCAGCGCGTACGACTTCTGCTCGAACTTGGCCGTAGGGTCATCGATGGCGTACCAGTCCTCATCGCTCGGTTTGAAGAAGGTCGAGCTCTGCCAATAGGCGTTGCCCCCGAGCGTAACCTTGTGCCAGGCGCCCGGCAGGCGGTAGAGCGTCGCCAGCTTGAGCAAGTGTTGCGGTTGGTTGGTCGCCACGCGGCGCTCGTCCGCGTCGTGGGACTCGGAGAAGGTGTAGCCCGCCATGACCTGCAGGTCATCGACCAGCTCGCCACTCAGCTCCAGCTCGACGCCACGGGTCGCCACGCCCTGCTCCGCGCGATAGGCACTGCCGCCGCTGGGCGTGGTGCCGCCGGTCAGCACCGCGAAGTTGTCCTGCTGTAGCGCGAACAGCGCCAGGCTGGCATTGAGGCGATCGTCGAGGTAGGCACCCTTGATCCCCACTTCATAGCTCTGCCCGGTCAGCGGATCGATAGGTTTGCCGTCTGCGCCCAGGCTGTAGGCCTGCGGCTTGAAGATGTCGGTGTAGCTCGCATAGACCGTATGGTGTGTGTCGAGGTCGTAGGTAATGCCCGTGTAGGGCACGATTTCGCTGGAGTTGCTGGCGCTGGCCGGCAGGCGACGGCCGATGGCGTTGAGGGTGTCGATGTCCCAGGTGTAATCGACGATGCGCGCGCCGAGGATCAAGGACAGCGCGTCGGTGGGCTTGAGCACGGTCGCGGCAAAGCCGACCTTCTGCCGGGCCTCGATATCGAAGGTCGACCACCACTCGAAGTCATGGGCGCGATCACCGTAGCCGTTCCACTGGAACACATCGTCAAGGATGCCGTTGGTGACGCCATCGTCGCGTTTGGAGGTGGATTCGGTGTGGGCAATGCTGTAGCCAAACACCGCCTCATGGGTGCGCCCGCCCAGCGAGAACGGGCCACGCGCGTACAGGTCCAGGCCTTTTTCCTTGCTGGTGGTGTTGAATTTGCTGGCCGTGCCGTTGGTGTTCAGGTAGTCGTTGGCCGGGTCGATATTGCCACCGATGAAGCCGTGGGAAATGCTGCCGTCCGCCTGGATGGCCTCGCTGCTGATGCCTGAGATCAACTCACGCGAGCGGTAGTCCCGGCTGCTGGCCACGCCCTTGAGCACCCACTCATTGTCAAAGGTGTGCGCCAGTTCGACGAAAGCGCGCTGGGTTTCCTGGTTACGCCAGGTCCAGCGGTCTGCGGCGTTGGTATGGCGGTCGAACGAGACCGTGCGCCCATCCATGAAGAACGCCGGCAACGCGCCGGTGGTGCTGCCGTCGTCATGGTTCTTCTGTACGTCGTAACCGACGGTGAGCAAGGTGCTGTCGCCGAGGTCGGCTTCGAGCACACCGTAGACGGTATGCTGCTCGCCGGTCAGGTAGTCGACGTAACTGTGCTGCGACTGGCTGCCGGCGACCATGCGGCCACGTACCTTGCCGCTTGCGACCACAGGGCCGGAGAGGTCCACATCGGCCTGGTACTTGTCCCAGGATCCAGCGCCGGCACCGATATGCCCCTGCAGTTCACCTGTCGGACGTTTGCGCACCAGGTTGATCACCCCTGAAGGGTTGCCCGAACCGTTGACCAGCCCGGTAGCGCCCTTGAGCACCTCGACGCGGTCGTAGACCAGGCTGTTGCCGATGCTGTAGTTGTCGCGCAGCGAGCCCCCGTCCGAAGACAAGCTTGGCACGCCATCGAACTGAAAGTTATCCAGCTTGAAGCCGCGGGCAAAGAACGTGAAGGCTTCGGAGCTTTCCTGGTTGACGGTCACCCCGGGCGTCTGTTTCAGCACCTCGGACACGCTTTGCAGGTTCTGGTCGTCCATCTGTTGCCGGGTGACCACGCTGATCGACTGTGGCGTCTTGCGCAGGCTCAGGTCCAGGCGCGTGGCGGCGGCGGTCGCGCCAGTGGTGTACGAGCCGCTGCCTTCGGTCGTCATCCCGAGGTTCTCAGCGTTGATGCTGATGGCGCCCAGTTGCAGCGTGCCACGGGCGTCGGCCTGCGGGGCGAGCACCCAGTTGTTACCCCTGGGCAGCGCCTGGAGGCCGCTGCCGGCCAGTAACTGCGCGAAGCCCTGTTCGATGCTCAAGCGCCCGTGCAGCCGGGGGCTGTACTGCCCTTGCGTCAGCGCAGCGTCGAACGACAGCACCACGCCGGCCTCACGGGCAAAGCGGTTCAAGGTGGTGACCAAGGCGCCCGCGGGAATGTCGTAGTCGCGGCTGACCTGCTCGGCGCGGGCCTGGGCGGCGGGGAACAACAGGGGTGCCACCAGCCCTGTGTGCAGTAAAAGGGCGCTGCCCAGCAGCAGAGGGGTAACGCGTTTACGGTGCGGATAGGGGCAGGTTGTTGGGGTGGGCATGCGGGCTCCTTCAAATGCCGATGTGGACGGTTTGCAGGAGAACTCGTACGAAGGTGACCAATCCGACAATGCGATTGCGACTATTTTTCACTTCGAGCCACTACCGAGCGGGTGCGAGCCTGATCCACAGGCCGGTCCAGCGCGTGAGTTTGAGCTGCAGCGCGTCGGCGATCGCGGTCAGGGCGCGGTCGGTGTCATTCAGGGGGTAGACCCCGGCGACGCGCAGCTGCGCCACCTCGTCGCTGCAGCTGAGCACACCTGGACGGTAGCGCTGCAGTTCGGCCAAGGCTTGGCGCAGCGGCCAACCGTCGAGTACCAGCAGCCCGGCGCGCCACTCGGTGCGCGCAAGATCGGCTGGATACGGCGCAGGTAGCGGGCCGCTGCCGAAGCTCAGGGCCATGCCGGCGTTGACCAGCACCTCGCCGGGGCTGGCAGCATTGTGCACCGCGACGGCATGTTGCATGACGATCAGTTCGGTCTGCGCAGGCTGCAGGCGCACGGTGAACTGGGTACCCAACGCGCGCAGGCTGCCGTGGGCAGTGCGCACTCGCAGAGGGCGGGGATCGCTCGCGGTGTGCACGGCGATCTCGCCTTCGAGCAGGACGATCAGGCGTTGCTCGGCGCTGTAGCGAATATCGACGGCCGAGCCCGTATTGAGGGTCAATCGCGTGCCGTCTGCGAGGGTCATCTGACGGCGCTCGCCGGTGGCCGTGCGTGCATCGGCCATCCAGATCGGCGCATTGCGGTATCCCGACCAGGCCACACCGGCCACGCCGATGCCGAGCGCCAGGCCCTTGAGCAGCGTGCGCCGGCCCGTTTCAACCTGGCCTGCAGCGAGGGTGTGGCGGGCCAGCGACCCGGGCACTGCGGCCAGTTCTGCCTGCAAATGCTCCAGCCGCGTCCAGGCCCACGCATTGACCGACGACTGCTCGATCCAGGCGTGCCACCGCTCACGCTGCTGTGGGTTGTCGGGCGCAGCGTGCAGCCGTGCGTGCCACTGCGCTGCCTCGCGCAGGGCCTGGCGTTGGTCTGCGGGATTCACAGTTGCGCGTCGAAGGCGAACAGCAGGCAGCGCTCGGTGGCTTTGGCCATGTATTTGGTCACCGAGCTGACCGAGACACCGAGGCGCTGCGCGACCTGCGGGTAGCTCAGGCCGTCGAGTTGCACGTACAGGAAGGCATCGCGCGCTTTGTGCCCCAGGCCGTCGAGCATGGCGCTGAGCTGCATCAGGGTTTCCAGCATCAGCAAGCGCTGTTCTGGCGAGCATTCGACGAGCACCGGCTGGCTGGCCAGGTACTCCAGATAGGCCTGTTCCAGGCTGCGTCGGCGCAGTTGGTCGATCATCACGCGCCGGGCCACAGTGGCCAGAAAGCTGCGCGGTTCGGTCAATGGCTGGCGCAGCGCACTGCTGATCAGGCGCACGAAGGTGTCTTGGGTGATATCGGCGGCGCGGTCCGCATTGCCCAGGCGCCTGCGAACCCAGCCCCGCAGCCACTGGCTGTGGTCGCGGTAGAGCGCGTGCAGGGCGTCATGCTGGGAGGAAGCGGGCGGTGGGAGGTAGGACACCTGGATCTTCCTGCTGGCGAGGTGCGGATAAGAATTGATCGCAATTATAAGCAGGCAAGCCTGCTTTGCAATGCAGTTCGATCCGCGACTGACGAATCTCGCCCGATAGCGCGTGCAGCAGCACATGGGCGGTTCAAGGCAGGCATCCAGGGCGGCGGCGCCCGAACCAGCGCCGTAGCCTCTGCCTGAATAAAGCAGAGACGCAGCGGGGCTGCGTTGAACAGCGTCCAGAGGCGCCCAGTCGGGCGGCGCCTCGCCTGGGCATGCTCATTGACGCCCGTAAACCCCGCGTCGGTGGCGCACCCGACGGGTTGCGCCGTGCCTGAGCTGCGCTGAAGGCTTTTCAGCAGCGCCTATGACCTCATGGCTTCGTCAGATCAACCAGCGGCGTCTGCCGCACCTCGGTCTCACGCCCTGCCTGAATAGCGTTCACCTGCTTCACGGCCTGGTCCACCGCTGTTTTATCAGCCAACAGGCTGTAGCTGATGCGGAACTGTCTCTGCGCTTTCGGCTCGAGGGTCGGCACCAGGTTCAGCGGGCGCTGATAATGACGGTTATAGGAAAAGCTGGTGCCCGGCTCCAACCCGGTGACATAGCCCTGGCCCTGGGTATCGGTGTTTTTCCACAGTGAAAACACCGGCAGCGTGTGCGTGTTGAAGCCTACAGCCACGCCCAGGCTACCCGCCGCGTTATGCAGCACGGTCAGGGTGTCGCCATTGGCATCGGCATAGGGCACCACGTTGTAGACCGTTTCGTCATAGTCCCTGGTGGGTGCGCGGTAGGTCTGCCAGTCCGGCAGGTCGGCCTTGGCCTTGTCGTTGAACGGTGACACTTGTTTGACCGGCGCGACAAAACGCGCACCCTGCTCCAGCACTGGCGTGCTGAAGTTGCTGTGGTACAGCGCCTGGTACTCTTTCGGGTAATCGCCGTTGTTGGTCAATGTGTCATTGATCGCGAACTTCACGCTGCCGGGGTCGGTGACCACTTCAGTGGCCACGGAGAAGTCGACCTTCTTGAAGGCCTGTTCTTTCAGCTCGCCACGCAAGGTGATGGCGTACGGCGGTTTTTCATCGATGTGCAGGGTCACTTTACTGGCCGGAATGTTGGCCGCCCGACCGTGCAAGGTCAGCAGCTCGCCGTTGTCCAGACCAGGGTGCCCGACCCACTCGAAGCCGCAGCGGGCCACCAGCTCATTGAAACCTTCCAGCCAGCCCAGGCCATTACGGCCATTGAGTTCGATGAAGGCTGGATTGACCACGTCCTTGACCGGCGAATCCCAGCCCAGGCGCACATCGCCCACCGAAGCCTGCAGGATGTTCATGCCGCGTGTGGGCACCACGGACAGTTTCATCGCGCCGTTGTCGATGTCGACGATGCTGACACCCTCCTGGCGCCCACCATGCAGCGTGCGCAACGTGACACTGAAAGGCTTGTCGGTCTTGACCCCGAGCTGCTCGCTGGTGATCTGCCAGTTCTGCGCGGCTTTGTCGGTATCGAGCAAGACATAGTCCCAGGCCATGGCCTGGGAGGCGGCGGTCAGGGCGCCAAGGGTGATGCAGAGTTTAAGCGGGGTCATGGCAGTCGCCTTTCTTGGAGTTGTGCCTTTTTATAAACTCGAAGAAACGTTTCAGCAAGCCTGCGGCTGTAAATGGCCCCGGTTCAACGAAAGGTGACCGAACGCGTCAACAGGAACCGCCCAGCGCCGAACGTCCAGGCAGGCCCGGTGCCCTCGCGCCACTCCCGCCCGCTGCGACGACCCTCCAGCACAGTGTGGTGGGCGATCCGTGGGCGGACCTCGGTCAATCCGCCCCGAACAGCACGATGAGCGACATCACGAACCCGCCTATCGCCATGAACGATGAGGCAATCGTGGCCAGCACCAGCGCAAACAGTGTCAACACCGGCACATGCGGTGCAACCTCCAGTTCATAGTCCGCCCTGATCGATTCAGGGTTCAGGCAGGTCACCTGGAGTTCGCCTGGCTCCCCACACTGGAACTCGCCCAGTGGCAGCGACTGTTTGCCGGACATATCGCTGCGCTGAACGCGAAACAGCGAGCGTCCATAAGATCGGTAATTCAGTGAAGTGCCGTCTGATGTGCGCGTGACTGAAAACCTGGCAGAGAAGTGAGCGACGCCTGTGATGAAGGTCAGAGGCGGTATCAGAACACTGATCACATAACGGCCTGCCTGCGGCAGGGCCAGGGTGTAGGGAGTCGCACTGGCCGGGAAGCGAACCCGTATGGCTGGAAAGATCAGCCGCTTCAACCGGGCGATGCAGCGGATCAGCAGATAGATGCCGACCACCATTACCAGTGGGATGACGACGCGCAACAGCGGGTTTGATAGGTTCACCTGGGTTCTCTGGACATGATGATTTCAAAGGCCGTTTGAAGCGGCATGCGCAACGACCCTACAGCCGCCTGGCAGGCCCCGCAAGGTGCGCTGCGTGATCGTCTGCAGTGTTTCAAGTGCGGCGCTTATGCTGCAGCGTTCCACTGTGCGTAAGCCGCCGTCATCTTTGCCTGGGTTTGCGCATCGGCCGGCACCAGGTGCTCGATGCGCAGCGACGCTACCGTAATGTCCGCCGGCATGCCAAACGTCGTGAAGGTGGACAGAAAGCGCAACTCACCCTCAGGCGTGCTCATGCGCGTCAGCAACACCGGGCTGGCGGGGGCAGCCGGCACAGCGAGTGCCGGCGCCGCGATCCCCTGCAGGCGCTGGGCCAATGCGCGATTGCTCGCCGCCTCTCGGCAGGCCCGCTGCCAGGTGACGGTGCGGACTTCCTGCGCGTTGGCCAGACGATCCCCCAGGCCACCGGGGCGCAGCAGGGTGTCCAGCAAGTTCAAGCCTGCCGGCAGGCCTGCAGGCACACCGGCCATCGTCAGCAGCAGCCCGGTACTGACGTTGGCCGCGACGATGTTCCACTGGCTGTCGATGACGATGGCAGGCGCGGGGTTGCTGGCCAGCAGGATCTGCTCGAGGGCGGCGTGGATCACAGCCATGTCGGGTGCATCGAGCGGTGTCGCGGCGTAGCGCGGGGCGTAACCGGCGGCCAGGAACACGGCATTGCAGTGCTCCAGCGGTATGTCCAGTGCTGACAACAGCGCATGCAAGGTACTGGGGCTGGCCTTGGCCCGGCCTGTTTCGACACAGCTGAGGTGACGCTGCGAGACCCCGGCGATGAGCGCCAGGTCGAGCTGGCTCAAGCCGGCCTGCTGACGCCAGTGGCGCACCTGCAGGCCGGCTGCGATGGCCGGTTCGGCGTGGCTTGGGTTCAACCTGTGATGGCGCATCCTTGGCACTTCCCTGAAGGTGGATCTCAATGACCTCACAGGTCATTGAGTGCCCGCCACCCTATCACTACCGTGCCAGGGAAACCTTACCGAGGACAGGCCCATGAAACTTCGCTGTATCGCACTGGTGGCGCTGGTGCTTTTTTCGCTCTACACCGGTTGGACGATGCTGATCGCCGAGCAGTCGTTGCTGGCCTTCGGCATGGCGCTGATCGCCAGCCCGGACACCGCGCAGGTGGTGCTCGACCTGTATCTCATGGCGGCGCTGGCGGGTATCTGGATGGTGAGAAACAATCATCGACGGGGCAGGCCATGGCTGGCAGTGCTGCCGTACCTGGCACTGACGGCCGTGTTCGTGTGCATAGGGCCGTTGCTGTATATCGTGTTGAACGGGGTGCAGGAGGGGCGTGACCACTGAAGGCTGCGCAGGCGCACTGCCCGCAGCGATGAAGTGGGCCTACGCAAAAAATGCAGGCAAAGAAAAGCCCGCTGGGGAATGCGGGCTAAGTGTTTCACGGATGTGGCTCTACCTTGCCAAAGCGCCGGTGAAAATGTCGTGAAGAGAATGTCGGCAATCCGTGACATTTTGCAGGTAATGCCTGACGGCGACGGATCCAGCCGGCCGGCCGATGCCCGTCGATCAGCGGTGCTGCCAAGGGTCATCACGTCGGCAGCATCATCGAACCGGGCGCACGGATGCACCCACTGGAGAAGTCCCACGGGATCAAAAGCCCGCACTACTGGCCTACCCCCTCATCTCGACGATTCATCTCTCTGCCTCGGGCTCACATTGCTCTGCGCCCAGCTGCGCCAGGCTCGCTGCCAGCTCATGCTTGCGAAACGGCTTGCTGAGGCGGGGCAGATCAGCGTCGAGCCCCTCGTGCTCGGCGTAGCCGGACACCAGCAGGATCGCGGTGCCAGGCCGGGAGCTGCGCACCACCTTTGCCAGGTCGGTGCCGTTGATGCCCGGCATGAGGTGGTCGGTGATGAGCAGGTCGAACGGCTCGCCGCAGGCCATCAACTGCATGGCCTCCTCGCCTGAGGCCGCTTCGATCACGCGGTAGCCCAGTTCTGCAAGCATGTACGCGGTGCTGGCGCGGACCAGTTCCTCGTCATCGACCAATAGCGCGACCCCGCGCCTGACGGCCGGCTCCAACGGCTCGACGATGCGCAACCCTGGCACCGGTTCGGTGGGGCTGCGCGGCAGCCACAGCTCCACATTCGTGCCCAGCCCCGGCGAGCTTTGCAGTGTGAGGGCGCCGTTGAGCTGCGAGGCCATGCACCATCGACAGGCCCAGCCCGGTGCCCTTGCCGACACCTTTGGTGGAAAAGAACGGCTCGACGGCGCGAGCCAGGGTGGCCGCGTCCATGCCGGTGCCGGTGTCTGCTACCGACAAGCACAGGTATTCGCCGCTCGGCAGCTTGGACCGGTGCCCCTGCCCGACTCCCTCAAGGCTGGCGGAGATGCGCATGGTGCCGCCTTCGAGCATCGCATCGCGGGCATTCACAGAGAGGTTGAGCAGCGCCATCTCCAGCTGGTTCTGATCGGCGATGGCCGCCGGCAGGTGCGTGGGCGTATCGACCACCACCTTGATTTGCGGGCCGGTGGTACTGGCCACCAGATCAGCCATGTCGCTCACCAGCCGTGCCACATCCACCGGCGCGGTTTGCAGCGGTTGCCGCCGTGCGAAAGCCAGCAGGCGCTGTACGAGGGTCTTGGCACGTTCTGCCGACTGCATGGCGCCGGCGATCAGGCGCTGCTCACGCTCGCCGCCCACACCGCGGCGCTGAAGCATGTCGAGCGTGCCAACGATGGGGGTCAGCAGGTTGTTGAAGTCATGGGCCACGCCACCCGTGAGCTGGCCCATGGCTTCCATCTTCTGGCTCTGGCGCAGTGCCTTCTGGGCCTCTTCACGTTCGGCGATGGCTTGCGCGATGCGCCCTTCGAGGGTGGCATTGAGTTCGCGCAGTTTCTCTTCGGCGGCCTTGCGTGCGCTGATTTCTACCGCAGTGCCGGCCACGCGCAGGCAGTGGCCCGCGCTGTCGAACACGCCCCGGCCCTTGGCCGCCACCCAGCGCACGATGCCGTCTTCACGGCCAATCGTGCGGTAGTCCACCTCGTACAGTGCGCGGCGTTCGGGGTCGATGGCTGCTGCAAAGGCGTCGATCGTGGCGCTTCGATCATCGGGATGCAGGCCATCGTAGAAATCTTGCAAGGTGACGGTGACATGCGCCGAGATACCGAACATCGCCTTGGTCTGCGCCGGCCAGACCAGGGTGTTGTGCACGAAATCCACGTCCCAGAAACCGACATCGGCATGGTCCACGGCAAGGCGCAGCCTGCCCTCGCTGGCACGGATCGCCGAGTCCGTGCGCGCGCGCTGCACCACCAGCGCGACCGTTTGCACCACGAAGTCGATGATCTCGGTATCGGCAGGCAATGGCTCGCGCGGCTCAGGGTGATACAACACCAACGCGCCAAGCAGGTCGGCCTGCGCCGAGTGAATCGGGATCGATGCGCAGACGTGCAGAGCGTGACGCCTGGCCAGCGCCCGGAACTCGGCCCAGCACACGGCGGTGGGGATTTCGGCCATGGCCTGTGCGGTGTTCTGCGGGCGCACGGCAAGGCCCACGACGGCGGCTCGGTAGGCCTCGGCAAGACCCGGGGCCAGGCAATGCTCGACCTGTGGCCTACCCTCGTCGAGCAGCACAATGGCGCTCAGGAACGCGGACGGCGACAGCGCCTGTATCTCGCCAACGATGGCATTCAGCGTCACCTCCAGCGGCCTGTCCTGCACGGCCAGTTCGAGGATGCGGTTGTGCGTTGCCCCCAGCGCCGCCACGCGATTGCGCGCCTGGGTCAGGCGGGCGTTCTCAAGGGCGATGGTGGCCGCGCGCCAGGCTTTCCAGCTGCTTGATCGTATCGCAGTGCTGCTCACCCACCTCGGCCCAATAGGCGCCCAACGCAGCGAACGCCTGGGGCTTGCCGATGGGTACCATCACCAGGCTGCGGACGAAGGTCGAGGCGTAGGCACCTTGTGGGATGCGTGGATCGAGGCGTACGTCTGCGATCGAAACCGTTTCACCCTGATGCATCGCCCAGCCTGAAACGCATTGCTCAGCGAGGAAGCTCTGGCCCTGCCACAAGGGCGAAAGCGCATCTTCGGCCACATAGGCGCAGCGCCCTTCATCCTTGATGACAACCGTGATGCCATCAGCGCCGACAGCCCTGCGCGCCATGTCGCGCAACACCGTGACTACATCGTCTATCGACGTGGCAGCGGCCAACCGCTCGCTGGCTTCCAGCACCTGGGAGAGGCGCTCGGCAGCGGTGGGGTTCATCGAAACGTTGAGCAAGGTGTCTCCCATCCGCCGCACGGTCGTATGCGGCAGCCAGTCAGATGAAGCGGTGAGAAAAGAAGCGGTTCAGCCCGACGCTAAGGGGCTGGCGGGGGTGGGGCGGCAGTGTCGCAGAAAAGCGGCGCTGCATCACGCCTCGCAGGGGCATGCGCAGGCGGGCGATGGGTGTTGCGTCGCAGGTTAAGAATCGCGGGCAAAGAAAAGCCCGCCGGGGAAAGCGGGCCAATGTCTAACGGATGTGGCTCTACCTTGCCACCCGATAGGTAAAAATAACGTGAAGAACCTGTCGTCATTGTCTGAAGTCGAAAATAGTGGGTTTGAGTTCAAACCCTGCCTTCGCTGCTCGAAGAGCGTGAGTCCACCGTCGTTGGCTGCCGTGGGGTGACCCACGCCGACCAGCCTGTCCAGGCGCCCACAGCACTGGCGCGGTATCCGCGAGCAACGCGACCAGCCCGTTACGGATACCCTGCCGGCTGACCGCGTTTGTAGTCAGGATTGCGGTACATCTCATTGCCATACACCGTGGTGCCGGTGTTGCTCCCTTGCGGGTAGCTGACATCAGGGTTGGGGATCAGGCGCCAGTCACCGGCGCTGCCATCGCGTTCAATCAGTGTCGGCGACAGCCTGCACGTCCCTGTGCTCGACGCCGAGGTCAGCACAAACTGATAGTAGCGCCCAGCCTGCGGGGTGAATTTGGCGGTCACGTGGCAGAACTCGGTACGGCTGCCCTTCCAGTTCATGTACACGTCGGTCTCCAGACCGGGACGGACCGTGGTTTCGTAGTAATCGAACGTCAGGTCCTGGCCGGCCTTGGGCATGCCGATGTCCTGGGTGTGCACGAACGGCAACTCGCCCCGGCGGATCACCCCACCCGTTTTGACGCCGCCGTCGTATTGGTAGAGGGCGGCGTGCTGGGTGAAGTTGACGATGCGCACCCAGGCCGGGTTCGGTTCATGCTCCGGGGCCTTGAAGAACGTGCTGTGGGGCAGGTACTGGCAGCCGTTGAGCAACGGCAAGGTGAGCAGCCAGAGGTAGCGCGTGATACGCATGGTCGGGTCGTCCTTTACTGAGATGCGGCAACAGACCACGAAAAAAGCGATCCATTCCCCCCCTCCATGAACGTAGCGCCGTTGCCGCGCCCGGCGTCACTCCGTCACATGCACGCTGTCGAGGTAGCTGCGCACGGCCCACAGGGCTTCCTGGCTGAGAAAGTCCGCCATCTTCGGCATGTACACCCGGCCGTCACGCACGGCGCCATGGCGTACCCGCTCCACGAACCACTCATCCCCCAGCGCGCCTTCATCGAGCATGCGCAGGTCCGGTGCGATGCCACCGGACTTGGCCTCCAGCCCATGACAGGCCGCGCAGTTCTGGTTGTACGCCGAGGCGCCGATTTCCACCGCCTTGTCGTGATCCTTGCTCGTGCGATAGGGGTTTTCCGCACGCCATTCGCTGCCCAGAGGCTCCAGCCCGTCGGTATCGACGGCGGTCGGGGTGACGTTGCCGTGGGCCAGGACGGCGCCGGCCGCACACAGGCCAAGGGCCAGCAGGGTGCCGCTCAGGGCAGGTTTAAGGAGTGTCATTATTGTTGTCCTCGGCTTCTCAAGTGGCACGCTGCGCCCTCACAGCAAGGGCTGCGACAGAGCCTAGGAAGCCCGGCGGGCCGGCCCCATGCTGCCTTGGTGGCCGGCCGCTCGTGCTTTGGTCGTAGTGCGTGCGCAGCAATGCCAAATCAGGGTCGGGCTGGGAAGTTTTCCTGCAAGAAGCGGGAGCTTTTCCCTATCTCGGCGCCAGCTCCCGGTTCCAGGCTATGCAGGCACAACAGGCATAACCTCACTGGGAACCCCACCATGACAACAAGAACATCACCCGCCCTGCCCTCGCGCCTTTCTACTGCCCTGATGCTGGCCGGCCTGTCCTTCGGCGCTACCGCCCAGGCCGCCCCGGTCACCTGGGAAGACATCGCCGACGACCACAAGACCACCCAGAATGTGCTGCAGTACGGTATGGGCACCAATGCCCAGCGCTGGAGCCCGCTGGCGCAGGTGAACGACCAGAACGTGTTCAAGCTGACGCCGGCCTGGTCGTTTTCGTTCGGTGATGAAAAGCAGCGCGGCCAGGAATCCCAGGCCATCGTCAACGATGGCGTGATCTACGTCACCGGCTCCTATTCGCGCGTCTTCGCGCTGGACGCCAAGACCGGCAAGCGTCTCTGGACCTACAACCACCGCCTGCCCGACGACATCCGCCCCTGCTGCGATGTGGTCAACCGCGGCGCGGCGATCTACGGCGACAAGATCTTCTTCGGCACCCTCGACGCCCGCCTGGTGGCGCTGAACAAAGACACCGGCAAGGTGGTGTGGAACAAGAAGTTCGGCGACCACAGCGCCGGTTACACCCTGACAGGCGCTCCGACCCTGATCAAAGACCAGAAAACCGGCAAGGTGCTGCTGATCCACGGCAGTTCCGGGGATGAGTTCGGTGTGGTCGGGCAGCTCTACGCGCGTGACCCGGACACCGGTGAGGAGGTGTGGATGCGGCCTTTCGTCGAGGGCCACATGGGCCGCCTGAACGGCAAGGACAGCACTGCCACGGGCGATGTAAAAGCGCCGTCCTGGCCCGACGATCCGAACAGTCCGACCGGCAAGGTCGAGGCCTGGAGCCATGGCGGCGGCGCGCCGTGGCAGAGCGCAAGCTTCGATGCCGAAACCAACACCCTCATCGTCGGCGCCGGCAATCCCGGCCCGTGGAATACCTGGGCACGCACCTCCAAGGATGGCAACCCGCACGACTTCGACAGCCTCTACACCTCCGGCCAGGTCGGCGTCGACCCCAGCACCGGTGAGGTGAAGTGGTTCTACCAGCACACCCCGAACGATGCCTGGGACTTCTCCGGCAACAACGAGCTGGTACTGTTCGACTACAAAGACAAGGACGGCAAACAGGTCAAGGCCACTGCCCACGCCGACCGCAACGGCTTTTTCTATGTGGTCGACCGCACCAACGGCAAGCTGCAGAACGCCTTCCCGTTCGTTGACAACATTACCTGGGCCGACCACATCGACCTGAAGACCGGGCGCCCGGTAGAGAACCCCGGTCAGCGCCCAGCCAAGCCCGAGCCAGGGCAGACCAAGGGCAAGCCGGTGGAAGTGTCGCCGCCCTTCCTCGGTGGCAAGAACTGGAACCCGATGGCTTACAGCCAGGATACCGGCCTGTTCTACGTCCCGGCGAACCACTGGAAAGAGGAATACTGGACCGAAGAGGTCAATTACAAGAAAGGCTCGGCCTACCTGGGCATGGGTTTTCGCATCAAGCGCATGTACGAGGACCACGTCGGCTCGCTGCGCGCCATGGACCCGACCACCGGCAAAGTGGTGTGGGAGCACCAGGAAAAACTGCCGTTGTGGGCAGGGGTGTTGGCGACCCAGGGCAATCTGGTGTTCACCGGCACCGGCGATGGCTTCTTCAAGGCCTTCGACGCCAAGACGGGCAAGGAGCTGTGGAAGTTCCAGACCGGCAGCGGCATCGTCTCGCCGCCCATCACCTGGGAGCAGGATGGCGAGCAGTATGTCGGCGTCACGGTCGGCTACGGCGGCGCGGTGCCCCTGTGGGGCGGCGACATGGCCGAGCTGACCAAGCCAGTGGCGCAAGGTGGGTCGTTCTGGGTGTTCAAGATCCCGGCCTGGGACAGCAACACTGCACAGCGTTGAGCTGAGCGGGCCGTGGGTGCCTGGGTTCGGCCGCAACAGGGTTGCGACGCAGCCCAGGCAGGGCGCATACCTTTTGGGTTGCGCGGGAGGCATCTGACAGGGAGTGTGTGGCGAGTGGGCTGAACCTGGGCCTGCCAGCCGAGGCTGGGCGCGCTCGGTTGAACGCCCTCGACCAGGCATTCGCCGCTGGGCGCCTGGCTAGGCATTCTCAATCAGGCGCCCTGAGCCACGCAGCCCGCGCTCACGCTTACCACGGCCCCACCCACGATCCGATCGATCATCGGGCGCTTTTCGGCCGGAGGCTGATGCGCCTGCGGTTTTTCTGCCGTTAACGGGGGTCAGGCCCTCGTCTGGGAGTCTTTTATGAATTATCTGCCACTGGCACTGACACTGCTGCTCAGCCCCGTCTTCGCCGCCGAGGCACCTTCAGCATCGAACGCCTCACCCGATGACACGCCGCTGATCCTCAACGGCTGCGTCCTCGCCCCTCACAGCAAATGCCCGAACGCCCAACTGCGCGGCGCCGACCTGAGCAATCAGGACCTGCGCAAGATCGACCTGTCGGGCGCCGACCTGCGCGAGGCCAATCTGCGCCACGCCCAACTGGACCTCGCCAACCTGGAGAAGGCCGACTTGCGCGGCGCCAATCTGACCCGTGCCAGCCTGCAACAAAGCAACCTGCGCCTTGCCCAGTTGCAGGGCGCGACGCTGATCGCCGCGCAAGGCTGGGGCTTGTTCGCCCAGGGCGCGAATTTCGAGAAGGCCGACTTGTCAGGCGCTTACCTGGAATTTGCGCGGCTGTCAGGGGCCCAGCTGCATGGCGCCTCGCTCAAGGCGGCGGATCTTGAAATGAGCTGGTTGAGCAAGGCCGACCTCAAAGGCGCGTCACTGGCCGATGCCAATCTGCAAGAAGCCAAGCTGGGCGAAAGCAACCTGGAAAACGCCGACCTGCGCGGCAGCCGCCAGCATTACGCGAATTTCCAGGACAGCAACATGCAGGGGTGCAAGGGTTGTCCGACGACGTGGAAGTGAGCGGCGGCTGCGCAGCCATCGCGAGCAAGCTCGCGCCTACCTGCCCCATCAAGCGGCCCAGCGAACTCGCTCGCGATGGGCGGCAACGCCGCCCAACACCTGCTCGCCCTACCGCCTGGTCGAGCGGACCACGTTCTGCTGAAACCCACCCGCTGCGGCGCTGACTTCAAGCAGGCACACAACAGGCTCAGCGCGCGACCTTGAGCAGCCCCAGGGCAATCGCCAGGTGCACCAGTTCAGCCTGGCAGCTCACCTGCAGTTTGCTCTTGAGCAAGGTCAGGTGGTTGGCTACGGTCTTGCGGCTGATGCACAGCTGCTCGGCGATCAGCCCTGCGGCGCTGCCCCTGGCCAGCATCAGGAAGATTTCCGTCTCGCGCTGGGTCAGGCCCTGCAGACGCCGGTCGGCCGATCGCACGGGCTCGCAGGCCAGCGCCGTGGCCAGGGACTGCTCGATGTAGGGGTGCCCGGCCAAGGTGCGCCCCACGGCCTCCACCAGCACCGCAGGCTGCACCTGCTTGGACAGAAACCCACACGCCCCCGCCGCCAGCGCCTGACGCACCAGGCCCAACGCGCAGTGCTCGCTGAAAAACAGCACGCGCACCTGGGGCAGGCGCTGGCGCAGGCGGCGAGTGGTTTCCAGGCCGCTGATGCCAGGCAGGTCGAAATCCATGATCACCAGGCCCGGCACCTGAACCTGCACCTCGGCCAGCGCCGCCTCGCCGCTGCCTACTTGCAACACGGGCAGGTCCGGCCAGGCCTGGGCCAAGGTCTGGACCAGGCCCACACGCAGCAACGGATGATCGTCGACCAGCAAGATACTCATGGGCGTGCTCCGCCTGCGCCAGGACCTTCAGTGTGAAAGCGCCTGCGCCGCAGCCCTGTACGACTTTGGTAGCGGTTTTCATCTCGATGGTCGCATTCACAAATGCGTTGTCTGAAGGTCCTGATAGGCTCATAACTCAGGCGAGAACGCGCGGCATACAGGCGTTCCGACCTTGCGCGCCAGTACACTCCAATAAAAACAAGGTGCACAGCCATGTACAAAATTCTCATTGCCGACGATCACCCGCTGTTTCGCGAAGCCATCCACAACGTCATCGCCGACGGTTTTCCCGGCAGCGAAGTCATGGAAACGGCCGATCTGGACAGTGCCCTGGTCGTGACCCAGTGCCACGACGACCTCGACCTGATCCTGCTCGACCTCAACATGCCCGGCATGCATGGCCTGGGCGGGCTGATGAACCTGCGTAACGAAGCACCCACCATCCCTGTGGTGATCGTGTCGGCCGAGCAGGACAAGCACGTGGTGCTGCAAGCCATCACCTATGGGGCGGTGGGCTTCATTACCAAGTCCTCACCGCGCGCGCAGATGACCGAGGCCATCGAGCAGATTCTCAATGGCAACGTCTACCTGCCGCCCGACATCATCCGCACGCAAAAGCCCGGCACACGCCGCGCGGTCAACGAGCACCCGACATTCGCACCGCAGCTGCTGCAGGCGCTGACGCGCAAGCAACTGCTGGTGCTGGAGCGCATGACCAAGGGCGAATCGAACAAGCAGATCGCTTACAACCTCGACATCGCCGAGACCACGGTCAAGGCACATGTGTCGGCGATCTTGCGCAAACTCAACGTGCACAATCGGGTTCAGGCCATTCTCAGCGCAGGCGATATCGACTTCAGCGCCTACCTTCGCCGTTGAAAGAGGTAGGAAAAACTCCGCCAAAGCCATTGAATACGCTTCGCAAGGTGCAGTAAGCTCGGACCCCATCACGGAGAGCATCATGCAGACACCTTCACACATTCACAGCCTTGCCAGCGACCGCGTTCAGCGTTCGGCGGCGATCGGCTGCGTGTCTGTCTCCAGCTATTACTTCGGGTATTGGTTTAGCCACTAGGCGCCGCTGATACCCACACGGCGCCCACTTTCGAGGGCCGCCGAACATGAGAATACTCAAACCCCCGGTCGGCTTCCCGACCGGGGGTTTTGCGTTTCAAGGCTCTGGTTTTCCACTCAATCACTCAGGACACCGACATGAACCACTTCAACTATTACCGCACCTGCACTGCTGCCTGGCGATTTAGCCAATGCCGTTCGGGCCAGCCTGCCGCCTCCGATCGGTTCTGCTCCGGTGGCACGCCTGCGCCCTTGACGACGCTGCGTCGATCATCGCGAACAACCTGTCGAACACCCATCTAGTGCCGACGCCGCGGGCTTGACCCCGCCGTCCGCCGAAGGAAGCTCATCATGCACAGTGCCACCCTTGCCCTGCCCCTGAACCCCGTTCACGCCCAGCCTCAGCCACCGGCCGCCAACACCGCCCTCAGCCGCCGCCTGCCCAGCACCCATCAGCTCAAGCAGCAACTGCCCTTGCGCAGTGCCCTCGCCGTGCAGGTCAGCCAGCACCGCAGCGCCGTGCGCGCCATCCTCGACGGCCGCGACCCGCGCCTGCTGGTGATCGTCGGCCCATGCTCGCTGCACGATCCGCGCGCCGCGCTGGAATACGCCGACCGCTTGCAGGCGTTGGCCGCCGAGGTCGATGACCACCTGCTGCTGGTGATGCGCGCCTACGTTGAAAAACCGCGCACCACCGTCGGCTGGAAGGGCCTGGCCTACGACCCGCACCTGGACGGCAGTGATGACATGCAGGCCGGCCTGAGCCTGTGCCGCGCGCTGATGCTGGGCCTGCTGGAACGCGGCCTGCCACTGGCCACCGAGGTGCTGCAGCCACTGGCCGCGGGCTACTTCGATGACCTGTTGAGCTGGGCAGCCGTTGGTGCGCGCACCACCGAGTCGCAGATTCACCGCGAGCTGGTCAGCGGCCTTGGCCTGCCAGTGGGCTTCAAGAACGGCACCGACGGCGGCGTGGCGATCGCCTGCGACGCCATGCGCAGCGCCGCCCACAGCCATCGGCACTTCGGCATCGACGCCCAGGGCCACCCGGCGATCGTGGAAACCCTCGGCAACCCTGACACCCACCTGGTGCTGCGCGGCGGCCACAGCGGTCCCAACTACAGCGCCGAACACCTGGTCCAGGCGCGCCAGGGCCTGAACAAAGCCGGGCTGGCGGCTCGGCTGGTGGTTGATTGCAGCCATGCCAACAGCAGCAAGGACCCGGCGCGCCAGCCGGCGGTGTTCGATGACGTGCTGCGCCAACGCCTGGAGGGTGACCGCTCGGTGGTAGGGATGATGCTCGAGGGGCATCTGTTCGACGGCGCCCAGGCGCTGGGCAAGGGGCCGCTGGACTACGGCGTGTCGATTACCGATGGTTGTCTGGGTTGGGCAGCCACCGAGCGGCTGCTGCGCACGGCGGCTGAACGTCTGGCAGGGTGAGGCTGCGCTGTTTTCGTCGCAGCCCGTGGCGCGGCTGAAGCCAATACAGACGTCGTGCGCACGCCCCCCAGTCGCGAGGGTCGCAATCGCGTCAGACCGCGCGATACGCGGTGCATGGAGTGGGGCGGCGCTGCCGCCCTTCGCGACCGAAGTCGCTTTTACAGGACCCTGTGAATCTCAGGCAACACGCAGCCCACAATGCAGGAGCGAGCTTGCTCGCGATGGCCGGCGCAGCCGGCCCGGAGAAACCACGGCGCTGCTGAAGCCCTGGGACCGTGAACCTCACCCACCCCCGACCAGCTTGCTGACACTGGTAATCGCGCCATTCCAGACCATTTCGTAATGGTGCGACTGCACGATCGAGCGCACCGGGCGTGGCGTCAGCAGCGCCCAGCAGGTGCGGCCCGGCGCGCGCACCGAGTGGTAGCGCAGGCCCGGGGCCCCTGCCTTCAGCGCGTCCTTGCCGAGCAGCCGTGAGGCGCTGTAGTCATCGCCTGCGTAAATCGCGTGTGTCATCGGCAACGCCGTGGCGTCGAGCATGTGCGTCTCGATGAACTGGCACACCAGCCCCCGAAACACGAAGCGCTCATAGTTCAGCCCATGGACCTTGCTCCAATAGGCCTGCTGGTGATGGCGCACCTCGGCAACCGCCGTGTCCATGGTGTCGGCCAGGTAAAGGATGCCGAAGCTGCCGTCACCGAAGCGCGAGCCATTCGGGTTGACGTGGGTGAAGGGCGCCGTGGCATATGCACAGCCTTGAATCCCGAACGGAATCTGCTCACGTGCAATCAGCGCCAGGCTGCCCACTTCGGCCTGCAAACGCGGATTGGTCAGCGCCTGGACCGCATACAGCACCTCGAACTCATGGGCACTGGCCACATCGTCGAACAGGGCGATGGGCGGAAACTTCGAGTTGACCAGCCGGTGGGCCTTGAGGCATTCATCGCCCGCCCGCGGCTGCAACTGGCTCGCCCTCACCACTGCGCACCGCGCAGCCCGTCGATGTGGCGAAAGGTTTCATAGAGGTGGATGAACGAGCCTTCGGCCATGACCTGCAGCGGTGTGCGGCCGGCAAAGAAAAGGTTGTCATTGGCCATACGCGCGAAACCGTAAACGTTGTCGGGGTTATCGAACAGCGTGCGCAGGCTGGCATGGATGTTGAGGACCAGGCTAGTGCGCGCGAGCTGGTCGTCATCCAGGCTGACCGCACGCTGGGGATCCTTGGCGCGGCTGCAGGTGCTGCGGGAAATGCGCAGGATGCTTTCGATCTGGCGTGGGCTGGCCTGCCATTTTTCCAGGATGTTGACGGCCGCGCGCAGTGCGATGGCGTGGGTATTGTTCGATGCGCTAAGCGGTGCGCTGACGGCATGGCCCATGGACGCTCACTCCCGATGCTTGATCTCAAGAGTAGAAACTATCCAGGTTTAGTCTTGAGATCAACCGGCTTCAGACAGACGCAACCGATGGATGAGGGTACGCACGGCCCATCGGGCGTGCCCCCGCATGGGAAGACAATCCCCCCGAAACTGGGTTAGGCTTGCCCTTTATCAAAAGGAGTCTCCCCCATGGCCAAAGCCACCGCCCGCCACATCCTCGTCTCCAGCGAAGAAAAATGTAACGAGCTGAAGGCTCAGATCGAAGCTGGTGCCGATTTCGCGCAGGTTGCCAAAGACAACTCCAGCTGCCCGTCCAGCCGCCAAGGCGGTGACCTGGGCTCGTTCGGCCCAGGCCAGATGGTCAAGGAATTCGACACCGTGGTCTTCAGCGCCCCGGTGAACACCGTTCAGGGCCCGGTGAAAACCCAGTTCGGCTACCACCTGCTGGAAGTGACCAGCCGCCAGGACTGAACCTGAATTGGCCCGCCGCTTTTCTTAACGGCGGGCCTGGCAGCGTTGCAAGCGTCCGCTTGCAGCCTGCCTGTTCAGCGCAGTGGCCCTGCCCGCCTACGCTGACCACCAGCCACGCCCTCACCGTCTACGGCCAAGCGCCGCGCCACCCCGCCTCCTTCAGCCATTTCGACTACGCCAACACTGAAGCCCCAAGGGCGGCAGCCTGCGGCGTTCCGCGCCGAGTCTCGGTCGGTTCGACCCTATCCTTCAATGTGTGGCTGGGCTTTACCGCTTTTTTGCCCTGGCGCTGACTCTCGCGCTACCGGTGTTCATCGGCGATGGGTTGCGCGATCCGCGCGATGCGCGGCGGGTGTGGGCGCTGCGCATCGCGGGGCTCCGGCATTGACGGACGCTGCGATGGCCTGCTCATGGGTAGAGGTCCAGGCCATGCTCGACCGTGCGCTGAAAGCGGCTCAATCCTCCAGCGGTTTGGGCGGCGCCGAAGGTTTGCCTGGTTTGGCCGGCTTGGCCTGTTTTGCGCCGGGTTTGTCAGGCGTCGGCGCCGCGGCAGCGGCAGCCGGCTCAGGCGCGGTGATGGCTTTCTCGCTGGCAGGCAGTTCGTCCACGGCCTTGAAGATGGCCTGCGGCTCGAGCGGTTCGGCACTGTCGCCGTCCTTGAGGACATGCCGCTCGCCGTCCTTGCCCACCAGAATCACCCGTGTGCCCTTGCTGGCACCCAGCTTGAGTTCGCGGATCAGCGCCATGGTCGCTTGTTGTTCAAGGTTCTTGTCGTCACGCATGCCGATCATGTTGGCCACGCTGTAGAGCACCAGCGCGCGTTCCTTGAAACCGGCCTCGGTGGCCGGGTCCTTGATGGCCTGGCTCAGACCGCGCAGCGTCGGGTCGGCCGAGCTGGGCGCGATCACCACCAACGGTCGCGCCTTGCCCAACTCCCTGGCCAAGGGCGCGTCGCTGTCGGCGGCGAACAACGGGCTGGCAGCGCAGAGCAAGGTGGCGAGGGTCAGGGACCTGACAAGCATGAGCATCTCCTTGTTGAATCGAGTCACGACGGATCGCCTGGGCAGTCCGGATCGGTGAACCTGCACTGCCCGCAGCGACCACGAATGCCATCAGGGTAACGTCCGCTATCCACTCGGGCCTACAAAAAAATCAGGAAAATTCCGTACTCAACAGCAGCATAGCCCAAGGTGCCTGCATGCAGGTCCCCCGGGCCGGGCTGCGGTGGGTCTATTGCGGGGGCTGCGCGGCGAGGATTTCTTCGGTGAGGGTGGTGAACATGCTCAGGCGCCCCGCCTCACGTTCATCGCGCACCGTGTTCATCTGCCTGAGGTAATCGCCCTCGGCACTGGCGCCCGCTTCGGCCTGATCCATCAGTGCTTCCATGCGCGCCTGGAATGGGGCATCGAAGGCCTGCAAACGGTCGCCATAACGCTGCTCCAGCCAGGTCCGCCAGAAGTCGCGTTGCGCCAGCGACCGCGCCAAGGTGCCGGGTTGTTCAGCGGCAAGCACCGCTGCATGGGCTTGTGCAAGCCGCGCATTGTCGACGCCGGCCACCGCGCGAAAGAGCATGTCCTGGGGCTGCGCAGGCAGGTCCAGGTCTTCGCGCAAGCCTACGCGATACGCCAGCAACACTTCGATCTGATCGGGGTCGGCGCCCTGGGCGCGGCGCGCGGCGATGTCCGCCAAAGCAATGCGCTCCACCTCGTCCAGCCGCCATAATTGGCGCCCCAGGTGGATCAACGCCAGTTGCTCGGAGCCGGCGCCGGCGCGCGCCGTCAGCCGCGCTTTCCAGACCAGCATGTGCAGTTCCAGGCTACTGAAGCACAGCGTTGCGCTGTCTTGACAGGTCAGCGGCAGATTGGCCAGCTCGAACAGCGCTTCGCCCAGATCCGGATGGGCGTGGATCATTTCGAGCATCGTCCTTACCCGCTGCCCTAATGCGGCCTCAGGGTGTTGAAAGTCAGCGCTGCGTTGTAGCCGCTGCAGCAGGTCGAACAGGCCCGCAGCGCCGTCGCGCCCCCTGACCTCCTCCCAGAGCGCCGTGTGCCGCACCTCGGCGCCGGCGGTCTGCGTGGCCAGCCAGGCATCACGCACCTCGATCGGCGAGGTGCCTGGAGTACGGGTTGGCGTGCGAGAGGGATGGTCGACGAAGGCGTCCAGGCGTGCCCAGGTCTCTGCGTCGAAGGGGTTGCCATCGAGCCGGATAGCGCGGGCGAGGTACCGGGGGGTATGGAAAAACCGCTGCGGCAGCGTGGCGATGCGGTTGCCCCGTAGGTCAGCGCTCATCAGGTCAAGCCGGTCCAGCAGCTCTGTGGGGAAACTGGGCAGCTCAGTGTTGCGCAGGTCGAGCAGGCGCAAACGGCTGATGCCCTCGAACGAGAGGCTTCTGCCCAGCGGATTGTTCGACAAGTCGAGCACGCGCACCCGCTCGAGCCGCGACAGCACGCTCGCCTGCTCGGCGTCGAGCATGATCGAGTTGTCATTGAGTGCCAGCTCTTGGAGCCGCGCAAGCCGGTCGAGGTCCTGCGGCAAACGGCGCAGCGCGTTGCGGCCAAGCTCCAGCACGCGCAGGTTGGGAAAGCGCACGAGGAACTCGGCACCGACTTCCGTCAAGCCGACACCGCACAGCGAAAGGATGTCGATATGGTCGAAATGAATACTCTCGGGAAGCGTCGGCAAGCTTGGCAAGTGGATGCCTTGCAAGCGCAAGCGGTACACCGGAGCCTGCAAGGTGCCTTGAAAGGCGCGCGGGGTCATGCGTCGCCAGGCCCGCAGCAGGTGCTCCGCGAAGCGGCTGCGGTCGGTACGCGACAACAGCCCGTTGCCTGCATTGGTCCAGCGCCGCAAGTGGCTTTCCAGCTGGCGCATTTCATTGCGCAGCTCCAGCACAACCTGCTCCACCTCCCGGCCACTGGTACGAATCTGCTGGGCCCACTGTTCGACCTCTTCATCGCGCATCAACGGGTAGAGGCGGCGCATCTGCGCGCCCAGGCTGCGCGGTGCCCGGCCCCGGCTGCGGCCACTGAGCGGGTAGCCAAGACGGCCGTCGGCCAGACGTGTCGGCACACGGAACCAGCCTTGGTCCGGGCGCTGCCCCAGCCACTGCGCCAGGTGTTGGCGGTCAACCGCAGCCTGCCGTGCGACCAGCACGCGCAGGTTGTGCGCAAACGGCTCGCCTACTCCGAGCGCCGCTCGGTCAGCGTCTCGATAGCCTGCAGCGAGGGTTTCGAACAACGCCCCAGGCGCCGCCGTGAGGCGTGCGCCTTGCCCATCGAACAGCTCGAAGCCGGCGGTGCCGCATACCAGGTCGAGCTGGCGCGCCCCGGCCGCCTGCTCGCTGACCCACACAGGCGCCGAACTGCGGCTGAGCTCGAACAGCCGCCAGGCCCACGGCTGGCCAGCGCCTGGCAAGCGTCCACCCAGGAGGATGGCCAGCCGCGCCTGATCGATGCCTTGTACGGTGTCGATGAACAGACCTTCATAGGCCCTGGCCACGCGCTGGCGGCGCAGGGTTCGCTGTGCTGCAGTGGACAGCGCCTGCGGAACGCGCCCAGTGGCCAGCCACTGCTCACGGCCGGACGGGCTACTGGCCTCGACCAGCGCCTCGGCGCAGCGACGGCTGAGCCCTGGAAAGTCACGCAGCAGCAGCCGCGCATGGGCCGACTCGCCACCGTGCAGTGCCCGGTCTACGTGTTCGAGTAACGTACGGCGGTGGCTCCACACCTGCTCGGCCAGCGCTTGGTCAGTCAGGCCGACCGCCTCGGGCACGGCGCGCACCTGCTGCAGCAAAGGGGTGTCAGTGACCGTCTGGCCGCCGCGCAGTTGCCTCACCAAGCGGCGAACCCTCGCCTCGAGCGCCACCCGCTGAGCGGTATCGAGCAGCAACGCATCGGCAGCGATACCGTGCACATGCAGGGCGCGCAGTTCATCCGCATCGGTGTCGGTGGCCTGCAAGACCAGGTCGATGGCCTCATCGTCCAATGCCGTGGTGGTCAGCGACAGGCGCCGGAACAGGTAATAAGAGTCCTGCCACTGCCCGGGGTCCTCGTACCACAGCCGCCAGGCGCCCGCGCCGTTGTGGGTCAGTGGATGCAGCACGCCATCCGCGCTGCGCAGCTGCCAGGGCTGGCTGTCGTCGACGCGGCTCACGGCATAATGCGCGCCGTCCAGCTCGATCCAGCGCTGCTCGCCGAGCCGGTAGAGGCCTTCAGCATCGCGCACCGCCTGGGCTGGCAGTGCAACGCGCAACGTGTCAAGCGCCGGCAGGCCGAGGCGCACCTGACCGTTGGGCAAGGTCAGCGGTACCAGCTCATCGACCACCCGCGAACGGTTCCAGGCGTTGGCCACCGCCACGCTACCCGCGCCCACCACGGCCAGCGTGGCGATTTGCGCGGCCACATTGAACAGATGCTCCAGGGCCTCGCCGTGTTCACCTTCGCGCCAGGCCTGCACGCCCTGGAAGGTCTCATCGAGAATGTCCCAAGCGGTGACCGCCAGCAGCGCCGCACCGACCGCCGGCACGAACAGTGCGGCCAGGTTCAGCAAGGTCCAGCCTTCGGTTGCCAGGCGTCGAGCGTGTTCGCGCTGTACCTGCTGGTCGATGACGGCCACGGGTGTGGCGATCAGGCTGGCATCGTCCTTGATCTGCGCGATCTGCATCCGGGCCAGGCAGTCGAACACCGGGGCCTCGCAGGCCAGCAAACGCTCGTCGAGGCTGATGTTGCCCAGGTCTCCGATCCCCTCATAGCCGTCGATCACTGCGCTAAAGAAGCCCTGCGCATCACGACGCCGCACGAAACGGCTGAAGAAGCGCTGGTAATCGGCGGTGCGCAGCCGGCGACCGAGATCGTTGGCGAAACGGCGCAAGCTGGGGTAGCTGCGCAGCGGACTGTGCGGGTCATCGGGGATGTAGACCACCACGGTGTGCAATGACGAGCCATCGGACTGCACGGGGGTGTTGCGGCTGTCGATCACCAGGATGCGCTCGAGGGTGTAGCCCAGCAGACGCAATCGCCCGGCCTGTGGATCGCCCTCGGTGCGAGGTGAACTGCGCAGTTCGCAGAAACGTTCGAGCAGGTGCAGCGTCGGTGCGTCCAATACCCCTTTGATCGCGGCGCGATGGGCGTCTGCGAGCAAGGCGCAACGCAGGTGGTTGGCCAGCACCGAGCACGGCGTTCGGCCTTGCGGTAGCACAGGTTCGAGCACGGCGCTCAGGTGCTGCTGATAGCGAGCGCCCAGATCCAACCTGCGGCAAAAGGCCGCAAAAGCGGCCGGCGTCGGCAAGGGTGCGTCACTGCGGGGCGTGCGCTCCAGGCGATTGCCCACCAGCATGCCACCCGGCTCGGCTTGCTCAGCCGTGAAATTGGTCAGTGCTGCTTCCAGCAGGGGGCGGTTGCGATAGACCGGCACAGTGACCGGGTAGCCAATGGGCTGCGAGGTCACGACCGGCTCGCGCTCGCCCTTGCGCCAACTCACGGTGATCTCGTCCACCGTGGGCAGATGTGTCTGCAGCGCCTGCTGCAGCAACGGCCGGCAATAGGCGTCGATGCCTTGCACCTGCGCCAGCACCTGCTGGCAACGCTCGCGCCAGTACAGGCTTTGCGAACACGCCTCATGCAGCGCGTGCAGTTGTACTGTGCTGGCCGCGCGCAGCCACTGCGGCATGGCCGCACTGATCAGTTGATCGTGGTAGGCCGCGAGCTGGGTGCTGTTGGGGTGGGTGTCGTCGTGCATGGTCCTGCCTCGTCTGGGAAAGAGCGGCAGGGTAAAGGCGGCGCCTGGCGGCCTGGGGGTGCTTATATACGGTTAGAAGAGCGGCATCTGCCGATCAATCAAGGCGGCAAAATTACCATTGACGAAGGGCAGGATGGCATCGGCCACCGGCTGCAGCTGGCGGTCGAGGTAATGGTCGTAATCGATGGGTGATTGCCGGTTCTCCAACGGCTCGGGGCCAGCCACGGTCATCACATAGCTGATCCAGCCCCCGCCCTTGTAGTACTGGCGTGGCCGCCGAAGGCTGGCGCTGTGCTCATCGGCCAGGCGCGCGGCGCGGACATGCGGCGGGACGTTGCGCTGGTAGTCGCCGAGCGGCCTGCGCAGGCGCTTGCGATACACCAGCAAAGCATCCTGCTCGCCCGCCAACGTGCTGCGCACGTACTCGCGCACATAATCGCGATAGGGCTCATCGCGGAAAATCCGTCCGTACAAGCCCTGCTGGAACTGCTGGGCCAGCGGTGACCAGTCGGTGCGTACCGACTCCAGGCCCTTGTAGATCACTTCGAACTGGCCATCGTCGCGCTGCACGAGGCCGGCGTAGCGCTTTTTGCTGCCCTCGTCGGCGCCGCGGATGGTGGGCATCAGGAAACGCTGGTAATGGGTTTCGAACTGCAGTTCCAGGGCACTGTCCAGGCCTTGAGTCTCGGCCAGGTGCTGGCGCCACCATTGGTTGACCTCGCCCGCCAGCGAGCGCCCGATGGCGGCGGCCGCTTCCTGGCTGTGCGCACGTTTGAGCCAGACGAAGGTAGAGTCGGTGTCGCCGTAGATCACGTCATAGCCACGCGCTTCGACCAACGTGCGGGTCTGGCGCATGATCTGGTGCCCGCGCAGGGTGATCGAGGAGGCCAGGCGTGCATCGAAGAAGCGACAGCCATTGGCGCCGAGCACGCCATAAAAGGCGTTCATGATGATCTTCAGCGCCTGCGACAACGGCGCGTTGCCCTCGCGCTTGGCCTGTTCGCGGCCCTGCCATACCCGTTCGACCATGGCCGGCAGGCAGTGCCGGGTGCGCGAGAAGCGCGCGCCGCAAAACCCCTCCACCGAGTGCTCGTCATCAGGCTGGCGCAAACCTTCGATCAGCCCCACCGGGTCGATGAAGAAGGTGCGGATGATCGAGGGGTACAGGCTCTTGTAGTCCAGCACCAGCACCGAGCTGTACAGCCCCGGGCGCGAGTCCATGACGAAACCGCCGGGGCTGGCGTCGTCGGGGCGGCTGCCCTGATTCGGTGCGACGAACCCCTGGCGGTGCATCAGCGGCAGATACAAGTGCGAGAACGCGGCCACCGAACCACCACTGCGGTCAGCCGGCAAGCCCGTGACGCTGGCCCGTTCCAGCAGAAACGCCAGCAGCCCGGTGTGGGCAAAGATCCGCGTGACCAGCTCGCAGTCCTTGAGGTTGTAGCGGGCCAGCGCCGGTTTGTCTTCGGCGAACATGCGGTTGATTTCGCCCATGCGCTGGTAGGGCGTGGCAATCGCCTTGCCTTCGCCCAGCAAGGTCTGGGCGACGTTTTCCAAGCTGAAAGATGGGAAATTCCAGGTCGCCGAGCGCAGCCCTTCGATGCCATCGATCAGCAAGCGCCCGGCAGCGGCAGCAAAGAAATGACTACGGCTGTCGTGCTCGCGCAAGGTCATCGGCTGGCCGTCGCGGCCCAGGTACAGCGGCACCTGATGCTTGGCCGCCTGCACATGCAGCACGCGCAGGTCGAACTGCACCACGTTCCAGCCAATGATCGCATCGGGGTCGTGGCGGGCCAGCCAGTCGTTGAGGCAGGTGATCAGTTCGCCACGGCTGGCGCAGTACTGCAGGTCGAAATCCTGCTGTTGCGCCGGCCCGTTGACCGGGCCGAGCATGTACACCTGGCGCTGACCGCAGCCCTCCACGGCGATGCTGTATAGCTCGCCGCGCTCGGTGGTTTCGATGTCGAGCGAGGCCAGGCGCAAGGTTGGGCGATACTCGGGGGCGGGCTTGAGCTGGGCGTTGCACAGCACACCGTCAGCGTTGGCCTCGCCGCTGAAGGACACGCCGGCGGTGATGAAACGCTCCATCAGGTAACGGTCCGGCGGCTTGATGTCGGCCTCGAACACCTCGACCCCCGCCGCGCGCAAGCGCTTTTCCAGTTGCAGCAACTGACGGTAATGCAAGCAGTACAGACCCAGCACCGGCCGCTGCTCGAAGTCGCGCAGCGCCAGGGCACGCAACTCGACCCCCGCCTCCCCGGCGATCACCGCCAGGGCCGGCTCGCGCGCCACCTCGGCGATGAACGCCACCGCCGGCTGTGGCGCCAGGCGCAGGCAGCGTGGACCATGGTCGGTCGCGACCCAGAACTCGACCACGGTGCCGTGCGCGCCGTCGTACCAGTGCCGGGTGAGGAGAAAGCCTTGCTGTAACGCCAAGGTGTGGGCCTCGATAAATGGGGTGCAGCGCGAAGGGCGAGCGGCGCCTGAACAGCGCGCTCCGTTGTGCAAGCCGCCGGGCTGGCGCAACGGGGCCGACTGTGCCGACCGCGCGAGCTGTGTAGCGCGCTTGCGCTTGCGCAGTCAGCGGCAACAGGACGACACCAGCCTGGTCCAGCCTGGTCGCTCGAGCAAAGGTTGCCGGCCGCCCTAGCGCTTGGCACTGCGCACGCCTGCAGGGAAAAGCTGCCAGTGTACAGCGCTGCAGCGCCTCACTGCACCGGCAGGAAGTTCATCAGCAGCAGGCTCTGCGCATAGTTCAGGCCAATGCGCCGGTAACGTTCGTCGAGCATCTGCGCCAGCAGGTCGAGCCGGGCGACGATCTTGCCGAACTCCACGGCGAAGCTGAGGTTGCTGCCCGCCTCGGAAATCTCGTTGGAGAACAGCAGCAGGACGCCGTTGGCATCCTGGCGCTGGCTGAGCATCCAGGTGGCCTTTTCGATGTTGCGCGCCGCGTTGTTGACGAACAGCGGGTCGATGGCATCGGTGATGTAGAACTCGGTGCGCCCGCCGTGGGCGGTGACCAGCATGCTGCCGATGGCATAGATGAAGGCGCCGACCCGATCCCCGCGAAACGCCGGGTCCAGGGCGTAGCTAAGCGCTGCCAAGTCCCGCCGCTGACCCAGTTGCGGCAGCGGCTGGCGCTGCTCGATGGCGAGGCGGATCTGCCGTTCGGCGGTGGCGGCGTCGAGGTAGCCCGACTGCTTCCACTGGTTCGGGTTGCGCTGGTAGAGCTTGTTCATCAGCAGGTAGAGGCTTTCCAGGTTGTCATGCATCGACAAGGTGGCCATGCGGTCGACACTGGTCTGGAACAGTTCGCTGGGCTTGCCGTCGCCGAGCTGCTGAACGATGTCGCGACCCTGCTCATGGGTGCAACCGGCCATCACTGACAAGACGCCCAACAGCAGCAGGCGTGAAAGGGAAAAGGGTCTGCGAGCAACCATCGGCACCGGGTCGAAGTCTGGCGGCCGCGCCGGGGGTGGCGTGGCCTGGCCAGACATAGAGCCTGAATCTTGAAAAAAGTGCAGCGCGCCATCCATCGGCCCCAGGCCGCTCGCCAGTTCTGCAAGGCGCCCCTCCTCCATCGCGGCGGGCTTGAGCGCCGGAGCGGCCGTTTGCACGGGGGCGTGTGCGACCTGAGATGCGCAGGGGTCCGTGCTGGCCGATTGTGATAGCCGATTGTGCTGGCCGATTGTGCGCAGCGTTGCGTCGGTCAGCGGCCAGGCCTGCAGAGTGGCCGGCGGGCCCTCACAGTGGAGGCTGCATGGGCGCTTCACGTGCAACCCTGCTCTTACCGGCCCTCCCCGCCAGCTCGCGCTACTCGCCCTGCAGATCCCATCCTGGCGCCACGCGATCGGCGTGCTGCAACAGCGCCAGCACCTGCGCATGCAACGCTGGATCACCACAGGCCACCACACAGCCGCCGTGCTGCGCCGAGCCGCCGTCCCAGGCGGTCATCACCCCGCCCGCGCCTTCGATGATCGGCATCAAGGCCTGCACGTCATACGGTTGCAGGCTGGCCTCGACGATCACGTCGACAAAGCCGCTGGCCAGCATGCAGTAGGCGTAGCAGTCGCCTCCATAGCGCAGCATCCGCGCCTTGCCGGCGACCCGCTCGAATGCCGCTTTCTGCTTGGCGTTCTCGAACATGTCGGGGGTGGTGCACATCAGCGAGGCGGCGCCGAGATCAGCGCAGGCACGGGTTTTCAATGGGCGGTCACCGAGCCAGGCGGCGTCACCGGTGCCGATGAAGCGCTCGCCGGTGAACGGCTGGTTCATCACCCCGAGCACCGGGCGCTCACCGTCGTTCAGCGCGATCAGCGTGCCCCACAGCGGCAGACCGGTAATGAAGGCGCGAGTGCCATCGATGGGGTCGAGCACCCACGTCAATGGGCTGCTGCCTCTGGCCACGCCATGTTCTTCACCGAGAATGCCGTGGGACGGGTAGCGCGCCTGGATCAGCGTACGCATGGCATCTTCGGCGGCTTTGTCCGCGACGGTGACCGGGTCGTAGATTCGCCCGCCCTTGTCCTCGACCGACAGGCTGGCGCGGAAGTACGGCTCGATTGCCGCGGCAGCCGCATCGGCCAGGGTCAGGGCAAAGGCGCGGAATTCGCCCATCTGTTCGGCGTTCAAGGGCATGGCGGCGGGGCCTCAGGTGCAGGAAAGGGGCTGGCATGATACCGCACGCCCTGCCCCCACGCAGCCACGCTGCGGTCAGCGAATCTGGTGCTTGTGCAGCAGCCGGTAGAAGGTCGGTCGCGACACGCCGAGCACCTTCGCGGCAACGCTGAGGTTGTCACTGTGGCGGTTGAGCACATCGCACAGAGCCTGGCGTTCTGCGCGGTGCTTGTAGTCTTCCAATGTGCCGAACAGCTGCACGTCCTGCTCAGCGGCTTCCAGGCCGAGGTCCTGCGCCTCGATCTGCCGCCCTTCGGCCAGCACCAGTCCGCGGCGTACCCGATTGGCCAGCTCGCGCACGTTGCCTGGCCAATCGTGGTGGCCCATGGCCGACAGCGCGCTGTCGCTGAACGAGCGCGGTCGGCGGCCGGTTTCCAGGCTGTAGAAGTGGGCAAAGTGGCTGGCCAGCATCGACAGGTCGCCATGCCGGTCGCGCAGCGGCGCGGTTGCGACCTGCAGCACGTTCAGGCGGTAATAGAGGTCTTCACGAAAGCGCCCGCGCTCGATGGCCTTTTCCAGATCAACGTGGGTGGCTGCCAGGACCCGCACATCCACCGCAATCGGCTGGCTGCCGCCGACCCGTTCGATGTGTTTCTCCTGTAGAAAGCGCAGCAGATTGGCCTGCAGTTCGAGCGGCAGGTCGCCAATTTCATCGAGAAACAGCGTGCCGCCATGGGCCGCTTCGATGCGCCCGACCTTGCGCTGGTGCGCGCCGGTGAAAGCGCCCTTTTCATGGCCGAACAGTTCGGATTGGATCAGGTGCTCCGGAATCGCCCCACAGTTGATGGCCACGAACGGTTTGTCGCTGCGCTGCGACTGCCGATGCAGGGTTTTGGCCACCAGCTCCTTGCCGGTGCCGCTTTCGCCGCGGATCAGCACCGGTGACTCGGTGGGCGCCAGTTTGCCGAGCAGCTTGCGCAGCTCACGAATCGGGCGGCTATCCCCGAGCAGCTCATGGTCAGGCAGGTCTAAGGTCGGCGCGCCCTTGCCGCGCAGCCGCGCCATGCCGAACGCGCGGCCCAGGGTGACCTGCACGCGCGACACATCGAAGGGCAGCGTGTGGAAATCGAAAAACCACTCGCAAACGAAGTCGCCGACGTTCTGTGTGCGCAGCTCCTCGGCGCTGAGCACGGCGATCCATTCAGTGTTGCTACGCTTGATGAGGTCTTTCACCGCGTCCGGATGGCGCAGGTGCGAGCCCTGCAGGCGCAGCACGCCAATGTCGCAAGGGTGTTCCAGGGCCGTGGCCAGGGTCGAGCTGCTCACCTCCCACCCTGCGCTGCGCAGGCCAGGGAGCAGGCGGTGACAGTCATCACAGGGGTCAACGATGAGCAAGCGGCGCAGCGGCGCAGGTTCTGACATGACTGTTCCTTGGCGTCAAATAATAGTTTTCCGAATGGAAACAGATAGTTGCGACGCCGGAAGTAAAGGTAGCAACTGGTGTGCAAACACCCATGACCGTCTGTCTGCCAATTTCCCGTCGATTTCACTTGTTCCGGAATTTTATAGCGCAACTGACGTCACACGGCCGTGCTTATAAAACGCCGCCCATTACAGGCAAAAAAAGTTTTCACAAATGTGTGACTCATTCACTACCGGCGGGCATCAGTACAAGTAACCCCGCGTGGCAGCGTCTTTTACTGGACTGCCGTGCGGACCTACTTTCGCAGTACAGGAATCTAGAGAGAGCTACCCATGAACGCCCCGCTCCGTGTCAACGAAGCACTGCTGATCGCCGACCACGCTTTCGAGCCCTTCCAGTGTGTAGCCTGGGATGCGCCAAATGGAACTGGAGAGCTGAGCCTGGCGGTGATCGACCGGACCAACACGCGTATCGGCAGCAAACAAGTGTCGTCGCGTACCTATTCCGACCCTGCCCAATGGGCCAGCCTGATCGAAGAAGTACGTGCTGAACTGAACGACAAGGGTTATGACCTGCAGCCATGGTCGATGCCTAAGTAACGGTTTCTGTTGGCCGTTAAGCAATTATCAAATCCGCCCGCTCGAGCATTGATGCACGCGGGTGGATTTTTTATCGAAGCCTCCCTTTCTTTATTTGAACCTTACATGACGCATGTATAAGCGCCGTGCGAGGTTTCCATCACGTCTGCTATGCACCGCAAGAGTGATGAACATCACGGTATGGAGTTTTACAACATGGACGCTATTACCTGCACGTGCCTTGAAGAGGTTCGCCAACATATCGACCGCATCGACTGCGACCTAGTGGCACTGCTGGCCGAACGGGGCGGCTTTGTTACTCAAGCCGCCGCTTTCAAGAAGACCACCGACGATGTACGCGCCCCGGCGCGGGTCGAGCAGGTGATTGCCAAGGTGCGGGCGCTGGCCGAGGCCAGTGGTGCATCGCCGACGGTGGTCGAGGCCGTGTACCGGGCGATGATCGCCGCGTTCATCGAGGATGAGCTGAACACCCACGCCGCGCTGAGCACCACCGCCTGAGGATGTGACAGCTTCAGCAGCCCCAGCCCAGCGACCTGCGCTGCGACTGACGTCACGCTGCCGGCGCCGTCGGGGCTAGCCGGAGGGCCGGGCAGCGACGCGTACCGCCCGATAAAAACGCGTTTTCAGCCCCCGACCCCCGGCAGCATCAGGCCTCATTCGTGTCGCCCATCGACCTTTCCGGGCCTTGTGACAGAATTTTTCCATTCCCTTCCAGTCCATTAGACTCACCTCCACGCCTCAACGACCCGCGCAGACCACGTCATGGACAAGTACGCCCCCCGCCAGTGGCAAGAGCATGAACGACCGGTGCTGCCCGGCTCGCCGTCCACGCCGTTGCACGCACCGAGCAAGCGGCTGGCCTATGGCATCGTCGGCCTGCTGGTGGCAATCACCGGCGGGCTGGGCAATGCGCTGGTCACCGCCAACCTGGTGTTTCTGCAAGGCGCGCTGGGCGCAACCACCGCCGAGATGGCCTGGCTGCCGGCCGCCTATGTGATGACCAACGTGTCGATGAACCTGCTGCTGGTGAAATTTCGTCAGGAGTTCGGCCTGCGTGCGTTCACCGAAGTGTTCCTGGTGCTCTACGCGCTGGTGACCTTCGCCCACCTGTTCGTCAATGACCTGAATTCCGCCGTGGCGGTGCGTGCGGCCCACGGCATGGTGGGTGCGGCGCTGAGCTCGCTGGGGCTGTACTACATGATCCAGGCGTTTCCGGCCAAATGGCGGTTGCGTGCCATGGTGCTGGGCCTGGGCGCTTCACAGCTGGCCTTGCCGCTGGCGCGGGTGTTCTCCGAAGACCTGCTGCAGATCGCCGAATGGCGCGGTCTGTACCTGTTTGAGCTGGGGCTGGCGGTCACCGCACTGGGCTGCGTGCTGATGCTGAAGTTGCCGCCCGGCGACCGCTTCAAGACTTTCGAGCCACTGGACTTTCTGACGTTCTCGCTGATGGCCGGCGGCACCGCGCTGCTCTGCGCCGCGCTGTCGCTGGGGCGCATCGAGTGGTGGCTGGAAACGCCATGGATCGGCATCGCTCTGGCCGCCTCCATTGCGCTGATCTGCAGTGGCCTGGCGATCGAGCACAACCGCCGCAACCCGTTGCTGATGACCCGCTGGCTGGGCAGCGCGGCGGTGATCCGCCTGGCGCTGTGCGTGATCCTGATTCGCATGGTCACCTCCGAGCAGTCCACCGGCGCGGTGGGCTTTTTGCAGGCGCTGAACATGGGCAGTGAGCAGATGCGCTCGCTGTACGCAATCATGCTGCTCGGCGCAGTGGCGGGGCTGGCCACCAGCGCGCTGACCATCAACCCCTCGCACCTGATCTGGCCGTTGTTCATCTCGGTCGCGGCCATGGCGGCGGGCGCCTTCATGGACAGTACTTCAAGCAACCTCACGCGCCCGGCGCAGATGTACGTCAGCCAGTTCCTGCTGGCCTTTGGCGGCACCTTCTTCCTCGGCCCGTGCATGGTCTTGGGCATCAGCCACGTGCGCGCCAACCCGCGCAACCTGGTGAGCTTTTCCGTGCTGTTCGGGATCTGCAACAACCTCGGCGGGCTGATCGGCGCGGCGCTGCTGGGCACGTTTCAGATCTGGCGCGAGAAATTCCATTCCAGCCAGATCACCGAGCGCCTCAGCGCCTTCGACCCGCTGGTGGCGGCACGTGTGCAAAGTGGCGGTGCCAGTTATGCCGGGCAGCTCGCCGATCCGGGGCTGCGCACCGAGATCGGTACGCGCTTGCTGGCCAACGCCGCCACCCGCGAAGCCAATGTGCTGGCCTACAACGATGTGTTCATGCTGATCGGGGGCATCGCCCTGTTGACCATGGCGTGGATTTTCCTGCGCAGCCTGTGGGTCTGGTACTCGGCCCGCCGCACGCCTTCCTCCTCTTCCACTGCCGGTGCCTCGACCCAATGACCCAGGAAACCCCTTCGACCACCACCACCGCCCTGGCCGAAACCCCGGAGGGCAAAGCGCCGCCCAGCGAGCCGGAAAACCCCTCCGGCACGCGCCGCGTGCGCCTGCTGTCGACCCTGGTGTTCGCCGCCATCGCCTTGGCCGGTGTGCTGCTGGTGCTCTATGCCTGGCGCCTGCCGCCGTTCAGCAGCCCTATCGAGAGCACCGAGAACGCGTTGGTCAAGGGTCAGGTGACGACCATTGGCCCACAACTGGCCGGCTACATCGTCGAGGTGCCGGTGCACGACTTCCAGTTCGTCAAGGCCGGCGATCTGCTGGTGCGTCTGGACGACCGCATCTACCGTCAGCGCCTGGCCCAGGCCATTGCCCAACAGCAGCAACAGGAAGCGGCCCTGGCCAACAACCTGCAGCAGCGCCACAGCGCCGAAGCCACCATCGCCCAGCGCCAGGCAGCGATCAACGACGCCGCCGCCCAGCGCGACAAGGCCAAGGCCGACCTGCGCCGCAATCAGGCTCTGGTCAGCGATGGCTCGGTGTCGCGCCGTGAGTTCGACATCACCCGCGCCGCCGCCGCGCAGGCGCAGGCCAGTGTGGCCCAGGCCCAGGCAGCCCTGGAAATCGCCCGGCAAGACCTGCAATCGGTGATCGTCAACCGAGGTTCCTTGGAAGCGGCCGTGGAGAACGCCAAGGCCAGCGTCAACCTGGCGCGCATCGATCTGGACAATACCCGCGTCATAGCCCCGCGCGACGGCCAGCTGGGCCAGATCGGCACGCGCCTGGGTGCGTACGTGAATTCCGGTGCGCAACTGATGGCGCTGGTGCCTGACACTCTGTGGGTGATCGCCAACCTGAAGGAAACGCAGATGGCCGATGTGCGCATTGGCCAGAAGGTCAGCTTCACCGTCGATGCCCTCAACCACCGCAAGCTGACGGGCCATGTCGAGCAGATCGCCCCAGCCACTGGCTCGGAATTCGCACTGCTGCAGGCCGACAACGCCACCGGCAACTTCGTCAAGATCGCCCAGCGCATTCCGGTGCGCATCACGGTCGACGCCGACCAGGCCGACGCCAAGCGCCTGCGCCCCGGCATGTCGGTGGTGGTGAGCATCGACACGGCGCAGTAACGGGTGGGTCTCGCGTCAAAGGAATGACTATAATGCGAGCCCTTTTTCTGACCCCATTGTGACCATGATCAAGCTGTTATCTGCGTTAACCCTTACGTTTGCTGTCGCTTTCCCCACTTTCGCCAGCCCGCCCGATACGTTCACCCAAGCCAAGGTGGTGGCCAAGGAAAAGGTCTACCTCGACCAGGCCAGCAGCGCCACGGGTGATTTGTACTGCGGCTGCAAGTGGCAATGGGTGGGCAAGTCCGGCGGACGGATCGACCCGGCTTCGTGCGGCTACACCACCCGTAAACAGGCCAATCGCGCCGAGCGCACCGAGTGGGAACATATCGTCCCGGCCTGGACCTTCGGCCACCAGCGCCAATGCTGGCAGAACGGCGGACGCAAGCAATGTGTCGATAACGACCCGGTGTTCCGCGCCATGGAAGCCGACCTGTTCAACCTCTACCCTGCGGTAGGCGAAGTGAACGGCGACCGCAGCAACTTCAACTACGGCATGACCTCGGGCGTGGCCCCGCAGTACGGTCAGTGCAAGACCCGCATCGACTTTCAGCAGCGCACCGCAGAGCCGCGCGACGAGGTCAAAGGCCTGGTGGCGCGCACCACGTTCTACATGTTCGATCGCTACAAACTGAACATGTCCAACCAGCAGCAACGCCTGCTGATGGCCTGGGACAAACAGTTCCCGGTCAATGCCTGGGAGAAGGAGCGTGACCGCCGCATCAGCGCGATCATGGGCCACGGCAACCCGTTCGTGAGCGGTGCGCGGCAGTGGAGCCAGGGTTACAAGCCGGTGGGCGATGGCGTGGGGGCAACGGTTGCCAGCACAGCGAAAGCCTCGGCCAGCGCCGTTGCCGGCAAACCCTCGGGTTCAGCCGGTGGCACCATCGTCGGCAACCGCAACAGCCACGTGTATCACCTGCCCACTGGCTGCCCGAGCTACTCGCAGGTCGGCGCCAAGAACCGCATCAGCTTCGAGTCCGAAGCGCAGGCGCAGGCCGAGGGTTATCGCAAGGCCGGTAACTGCCGCTGATCGAGGTATCCGGAAGTCGTTGACCCCTACACCCTGTGGAGCGGCTATTGCCGCGATGGGCGGCAAAGCCGCCCAGGGCTGCGACCCCTGTTTACCCGTAATCTTGGGTGCCTGAATCAGGCCGGCTGCGCCGGCCATCGCGGCAATAGCCGCCTGCAGGACCGTGTGCGTTCCAGGTGATACGCACGTGCGAGCGGCCAGCCCGGCGTTTCGGTCAATCGCAATGGGCTCATAGGACGCCCGAAGGAGTGCAACGGGCATCAACGGACTGGCGTTACCTCTGAAGCGCCGCGTCCTTGCCAAGGGACTGCACCTGCCAGGCGGCCAGTGGCAGCGGCGGCCGCTGATCGAAGATCCGCTGCCATAACAGCCCCAGCATTTGCCGGTCGAACATGGCGCGGGCACTGTTGCCCGGCCAGCGCGACGGCTGCACTGGCTGCCACTGGCCCTGCGCATCACGCCGGGCCATGAGGAAGCGGAAGTTGTAGTCGCTCGGCATGCCCATGCGCAGGTCGCTGACCACCAGCGCATCGCCAATGATGTCGTAGCGCAGCCAGTCGCCAGTAAACCAGCGCAAACGTTCGTGCAGCGGCACGCCCGCCAGGGGTTGCGCGGCGTCCAGGTGCAAGGCCTGGCGCTGCATTTCCGGGGGCGCCGTGTCCAGCAGGCTGCTCACCCCTTCGTAGTAGTGGCCGTCCGGGGTCTTGGCCATCACCCGCCAGAGCAGGGTATTGAACGCCATCGGCACGGCGCGCACGTGGCTGTGGGCAATCCCTTGGGCGTCCAGGGCTGCGGCAAAGCGCTGCTCACTCACCAGGCGCCCGGCAATCCCGCAACCCAGGTACAAGGTGCTGAACACCAGCGCGGCGGCGAGCCAGCGCCGCGCACCCTCGCCCACCCCGCGCACGCCGGCATAGACCACCGTCAGCAGCAGCGGCACGCTGTACAGCGGATCGATGATGAACACCCCCGCCCAACTCTGCGGCGTGACCTGCAGCGGCCAGAGCAGCTGGGTCCCGTAGACGGTGAAGGCATCGAGCAATGGATGGGTCACCAGCACCAGCCAGAACGTCAACATCAGCCGTGGCCAGCGATAGCCGTGGTCGGGCCAACGCCATCGGGCCAGCGCCGTGACCAGGGTCGAGAGCGCCAACCCCAGCGCGGTCAGCACGAACAGTGAGTGGGAAAAACCGCGGTGGTAGGTCATTTGCGACACGGGGTCGGCGTAGTGCACGAACACATCGAGGTCCGGCACGGTGGCCAGCACGGCGCCATAGACCAGCGCGCGGCGGCCCTGAATACGGCCCAGCAGCGAGCCTTGCAATGCAGCGCCCAGCAGGGCTTGGGTGATCGAATCCATGGAGCGACAGTTCCTGAAGAGACGGCGGGCACGCTACTGGGATCAGGCGCCGATGGCAAAATTCCACGCCAAGTGCGGGATCGGTGAATCGGCGCGCCTGCCCAAGCAGGCGAGGTGCAGAGCACAGCAGGGGCGGCACGCAACGCACTGAGGCGCTGCCTCGAGGGATGCACATCCCGGTCCCCGCACCCGTACAGGGCGTAATGTGCGGTGCCTGGTGCCTGGTGCCTGGTGCCTGGTGCATCCGAGCGTCGAGGGCCACGGGCTCGCCGTACGGCGGTGAACAGGCACAGGGCAATCTCGCGGTCTTGGCGCAGTTGCCGCGGCCCCGGCCAGCGCTGCGGTGGAACTCCCAGGCGAGCCGCGTCCTCTGAACCCACGACACCTTGATGAGTTCTGGCGACCCGCCCTTGCGCACACCTCTGCGCCAGCGCGCGCGCCGCCTGCCTGGGAGCTTCGCCCTGATGAACGACGCCAACCTGATCCAAGCCAGCCATGGCACTCCCTGGCACCAATGGCAGCACTGCGCGCACCTGGCCCGCGCCGCGTGGATCGACCCGCAGCAACTGTGCCCGCCAGGCCGGCGTCTGGTGCTGGTGGCGCCGCATCCGGACGATGAAGTGCTGATGGCTGGCGGGCTGCTGACCAGCTTCCATGGCCGTGAAGACGACCTGCTGCTGATCTCGGCCACTGACGGCGAAGGCAGCCACCCGGGGTCCGAGGCGTGGAGCGAGCGACGCCTGCGCCATCAGCGGCCACTGGAAAGCCGGCATGCCCTGCAGGCGCTGAACCTTGACCTCAACCGCCTCGACTGGCGACGCCTGAACCTCAAGGACGGCGGCGTGCAACGCGATGAAGCCTACCTGGTCAACCACTTGAGCCAGTTGCTCAAGCCCGATGACATCCTGATGGTGCCGTGGCGCGGCGACGGCCACACCGATCACGAAGCTGTCGGCCGCGCCGGCGCGCAAGCCGCCCAGGCCCGTGGTGCGCAGCTGCTCGAAGTGCCGGTCTGGGCCTGGCATTGGGCTGGCCCAGACGATACCCGCCTGCCGTGGGAACGCGCCCGGCGCATCCCGCTCGACGAAGCAAGCCTGGCGCGCAAACGCCAAGCCATTCAGGCCCACACCAGCCAGCTCAGCGAAGACGACGGCCGCCCGCCCGTCGTGCCGGCGCATTTGTTGGAGTGTGTGTTGCAGCCGTTCGAGTTGGTCTTTGTGTGAAGTGCCTGGCTCAGCCCGGGACGACGCAGGCCAATCCAGTCAATCAAGCCGAATGAAATCCGCTGGGGGCGCCTTGCGGCGCATCGCGGCTAACCGGCGCCCCGCCCCCCGCTAGCGTTCACGGCGCTTTACCCACCCCTCGCATCGCGCGCTTGATCCGGCATCACCACCTGATTCAGGTCGATAGGGCGGAAATCCGGCTTGGCCCCCAGCCGGGCATTGAAACGTGCATTGAAGGTAAACGGGTCCTGGGTCGGGACATCCAGCGGCTGGCCGTACATCGCCGTCACCCCCGTGCGCTCGTAGCCCATCAGCAACAGCAGCGTGGGGAAGATGTTGTAGTGGCTCGAAGCGTTACGGTTCTGTGCCAGGTGGGCTTTCCAGTCGAGCGTGTGCAGGCCCTCTCCTTGCAGCACCAGCAGCGGCACCAGGCCTTCCTCGGCCATGGGGTCGCTGTCGCAGTGCGTGTTCAGGCCGGGATTGCCGCGCTCGTGCAGGTCCTGGCCGTGATCGGAGGTGTAGATCAGCACGGTATTGCTCAGGTCGCCCTGGCTGAGCAGCCGGTTGAAGAATTCCCCCACGTTCCACAGCAGCGTGTTGCGGTAGGCGTTGCGATAGCGCAGCCAGTCTTGCGTGCCGCCGTCGAAGCCCGTGCGATCGCCCGTGTCGCCGACGTTGGCGAACTGTCCACGCGGCAACGCCGGGGTGTAATGCATGAAGGCGTCCGGGTATTTGTCATGCACCGGGAAATGCGCCCCCACCTTGTTGATGACGATCAGTTGCGGCGTCGGGCTCTTCAGTAGCGCCACCAGTTGCGCGACGCCGGCCATGTCGCGCTGCTGTACCGGGGCGTCATCGAATTGCACGAACTGGTCGATGTCGCGCTGCTCGGTGGCGGTCATCAGGTTCTGCAGGGCGCCGCCCGTGCGCTGCCCATCGATGTAGACGGTGCGCAAGCCGGCGGCCTTGGCGTACTGCCAGATCGACGGCTGGGTACTGTTGATGCGCAGGTAATCGGCGCGGGTGCCGCCATAGCGCAGGGTTACGTTGGTGTCGGCGCTACAGTTGGCCACCGAGGCCGCATAGCCGAAATTGATCAGTTGCACACCGGGCAGGCGCCCGGCCAAGTGGCTGCTGATACCGCCTGGGGTGTTGATGTCCAGGTAGTTGCCGGCAATGCTTTCGTCGATCACCAGCACGATGTGCTGCGCTGCCGGTGCCTGCGGCCGCGCCAGGCTCACCGCCTGGCGCGGGCCGACGCTGTCGTGCAGGCTCTCGTAGCCGAACAGCGTGAGGTAGGCCAGCGGCGTGTACATCACTGGCAAGCCGCGCGCGCCCTCCCCGGCGCGCACGAACAGCACCCCGATCAGCAGCAACAGCGCCAGCGCCGGTGCCAGTGCCGGCAACCCGCGCGGCAGGCGCGGCGCCAACGGCGGGCGCAGGCCGATACCGACCACCAGCAGCAGCGCCTTGCCCAGCGCCACGCCAATGGCCGCCCCGTACTGCTGCAGCGCCTCCTCGATGAAGCCACCGGCATACACCATCGACACGAAAGCGCTGTAGGTCAGGTAGCTGTCGGTGATCCGCCCATAGGCATCGAACATCGCCGCACTGGCGCCGAAGGTCAGGGCCAGCGCCCAGCGCAGCGGCGCCGGCCGGGTCCAGGCGCCCAGCAGCAACGCTAGCGTCAACACCATGAACAGGCCCGCGTACAGCAGCAGTGGCACCCCTGCGCCCAACCCCTCCAGACGCTCGCGGTAGTCACTGTGAAACGACGCCAGATACACCACCAACAACAGCCATTTGATCCATGTACGCATGATGTCGAGCACTCCGGTCACAGGTTTTCACTGCAACCGTAGCACCGTTGAAACAATTCACAAGGTGGAAAACGTCAAGATACCGGCGATATCACATCGCCTTATTCTGGCGTTCCCAAAACCACTTAGCGGGCCTGTCTATCAGGCGGTACCGCGCATAATCAATCACTTACGACCGTTCATCCGATTGGATTCCGATGACCGCCATTCAGTTGTCGCGCTAAGTCACGGATACAAAAGGGATTGATGGCCAAGTGCCAAACGGCCAGGCGATGTAACTGCGACGAAACATGCCATTGCTTTGACGCATTCTCCGCGGCCTGCGCTATAAACCTTCCACGTCGCTGTTTCATCTTTCTTACTCAACCCTGAGGCACGCCGGCATGGACGTGAGCGTTTTTGGTAGTGGTTACGTGGGCCTGGTCCAAGCGGTGGCCCTGGCGGATGTGGGTCACCGGGTACTGTGCGTCGATGTCGACACGCACAAGATTTCGCAACTGAGCCAAGGCGTGCCGCCGATCAGCGAGCCAGGGCTGTCGGAGTTGCTCGAAGACAACCTGCAGGCCGGACGCCTGTCGTTCAGCACCCAGGCCAGCGATGCGGTGGCCCACGCCGAGCTGCTGTTCATCGCGGTTGGCACCCCGCCCGATGAAGACGGCTCGGCCGACCTCAGTCACGTGCTGGAAGTCACCCGGCAGATCGCCGCGCTGATGACCAGCAACCGCACCGTGATCATCAAGTCCACCGTGCCGGTGGGTACCGCCGACCAGGTCAAGGCACTGGCGCTCGACGAACTGCGCCGCCTGGGCAAAGGCGAGCTGAGCGTGAGCGTGGTCTCCAACCCCGAGTTTCTCAAGGAAGGCAGCGCCCTGGCTGACTGCATGCGCCCCGACCGGATCATCGTTGGCAGCGACGACGACCGGGCCGGCGACCTGCTGGGCGAGCTGTATGCGCCGTTCAGCCGCAGCCGGGAAAAACTGATGTTCATGGACAACCGTAGCGCCGAGCTGACCAAGTACGCCGCCAACGCCATGCTCGCCACCCGCATCAGCTTCATGAACGAGCTGGCCAACCTCAGCGAACGCCTGGGGGCTGACATCGAAGCGGTGCGCCGAGGTATCGGCTCGGACCCACGCATCGGCTACCACTTCATCTACCCCGGCTGCGGCTTTGGCGGCTCGTGCTTCCCCAAGGACATCCGCGCCCTGCTGCACAGCGCCACCCAGAGCGGCATGCCGCTGCAGCTGCTGCAAAGCGTCAGCGACGTCAACGACCAGCAACGCCGGCTGCTCTTCGCCAAGCTCGCCAGGCACCTGGGCAAGCCCCTGGAGGGGGCGTCGATCGCGGTCTGGGGCCTGGCCTTCAAGCCCAACACCGACGACATGCGCGAAGCGCCCAGCCGCTACCTGATCGAAGCGCTATGGGCCGAGGGCGCCAACGTGCGCGCCTATGACCCGCAAGCCATGGACGAATGCCGCCGTTTGTACGGTTACCGCGCCGACCTGCACCTGTGCGCCACCCGCGACGACACCCTGCAGGACGCCGACGCTCTGGTGATCTGCACCGAATGGAAGCATTTTCGTGTCATCGACTTCGCCCTGTTGGCGAGCAAGCTGCGCAGCCGTCTGGTCATCGACGGGCGCAACCTCTATGACCCTGAGCAGATGGCTGCCCATGGCCTGCGCTACAGCGGCATCGGCCTGCGCCACGTCGCCCCGGTCAACGCATCATGAAAGTGCTGGTCACCGGCGTGGCCGGGTTCATCGGCGCCCACACCTGCCGCCGCTTGCTGCTCGACGGCCACGACGTGCACGGTGTGGACAATTTCAACGACTACTACGACCCGGCCCTCAAGCATGCCCGCGTGCAGTGGGTACGGCGCGATGCCAGCACCAATGTGCTCAACGGTGTGTCGATCGGCCGCCTGACCCTCGACAGCCTGAACCTGGCCGACCGCAACGGCGTGGCCGGGCTGTTCGCCACCCAGCGCCCGGACGTGGTGGTGCACCTGGCCGCCCAGGCCGGGGTGCGTTACTCGCTGCAGAACCCGCACGCCTACCTGGACAGCAATCTGGCGGGCTTTCTCAATGTGCTCGAAGGCTGCCGGCGCAACCCGGTCAGCCACTTGCTCTATGCCTCGTCCAGTTCGGTGTATGGCGCCAACCAGCGCACGCCCTACCGCGTGCAGGAAGGCGCCGACCATCCGCTGTCGCTGTACGCCGCCACCAAGAAAGCCAACGAGGCCATGGCCCACAGCTACAGCCACCTGTACGGCGTGCCGTGCAGCGGTCTGCGTTTCTTCACCGTGTATGGGCCATGGGGCCGGCCTGACATGTCGCCGATGCTGTTCGCCCGCGCCATCAGCGAAGGCCGGCCGATCCAGCTGTTCAACGAGGGTCGACACCAGCGCGACTTCACCTACATCGACGACATCGTGGAAAGCCTGGTGCGCCTGATCCCACTGCCGCCACAGGCCAACCCCAGCTGGAACGCGCACACCCCGGACCCGGCCAGCAGCCAGGCGCCGTGGCGGCTGTACAACATCGGCGGGCAGCGACCGGTGCAACTGCTCGACTATGTCGCGCTGCTGGAAAAACACCTGCAGCGCGTTGCCCACATCGAGCTGCTGCCGCTGCAACCAGGCGACGTCCTGAGCACCTGCGCCGATGCCAGCGACCTGGCTCAGATCACCGGTTTCACCCCGCACACCTCACTCGACCAAGGGCTCGGGCGCTTCGTTGCCTGGTTCAAGAACCATTACTCACACAGCCCCTCGCCGAGCCCGGTACGCGAGCAGGCGGACCGCCGGAGGGTGTCATGAACAGCCAAACCCAGCGCATTGCCACCGAGCCACGCAAGCACGACAAGCGCCTGGACCCGGTCCACCGCCAGCGTATCGATGCGGCGATCCACAAGCAGGGCCGCGGTTGGTTCAGCGGGCGCCTGGGCGGGCGGCCCTGGACCTTGTCACGCACCAACCGCGTGCTCTCGTGCGGCGCCGCCCTGCTGCTGCTGACGCTGCTGTCGCCGCTGTTTCTGCTGTTGGCGGTGCTGATCAAGCGCTCCAGCGCCGGCCCGGTGTTTTTCGTGCAGCGGCGCACCGGTTACCGCGGACGCACCTTCGGCATGTACAAGTTCCGCACCATGGTGGCCAACGCCGAAGACCTGAAAGAGTCCTTGCGTCACCTCAACAAGCACGGCGCCGACTCCATCGACTTCAAGCTCGACCAGGACCCGCGCATCACCTCGGTGGGCGGCTGGCTGCGGCGCAGCAGCCTCGACGAGTTGCCCAACCTGATCAATGTGGTGATTGGCGACATGCGCCTGGTCGGCCCCCGGCCGACGTCGTTCAACGCCTACCGCTACCACGACAGCCACCTCGCGCGGCTGTCGATCCACCCCGGCATGACCGGCCTCTGGCAGATCTCCGGGCGCAGCAACATCGATTTCGACCAGCGCGTCGCACTCGACCTCAGTTACATCAACGAACAGAGCCTGATGCTGGACCTGAAGATCCTGCTCAAGACTCCTTTCACAGTCTTCACTGGCCACGGAGCAAGTTGAGATGGACGGTTCGACATCATCGAGAAGCCTGAGCATCGCCACCCCCAGCGAAACCAACCTGACCGCCACCGTGCTCGACCTGGAGCAGCGAACGCTGCTGCTGACCGCCGCCAACAGCGGCGGCGGCACCAGCACCAGTGCACTGGCGTTTGCCAGCCAGTTGGCACTGATGAGTGCTGGCAACGTGTTGCTGGTCGACGGCAGCCCGAGCACCAACAACCTCAGCCAGCAATTGGGCCTGGGCAAGCTGCGCGGCTTCAGCGACCTGCTGTTCGACCACGACACACCACCGCTGCTGCAAGACAGCCTGGTGCGCTTGTCCGACCAGCCCTTCGACCTGCTGCCGGCAGGCAACTACCGCCGCGGCCGCGAGCGCCTGGACCCGGAGCAGTTGCGCGCGCTGTTGGCCCAGCTGAGCCGGCGTTACCGCTTCGTGGTGATCGACGGCGAGGCCGTCTACGCCAGCGCCGACAGCCTGGTGCTGGGCAGCCTGGTGGACGGTGTGATCCTGGTGGTCACCGCTGAACAGACCCGCCAGGAAGTGGCCCAGGCCGCGTTGCAGCGCCTGGCCCAGGCCGGCGCGACGGTCATTGGCAGCGTGTTCAACAAGCGCAAGTACTACATGCCCAAGTGGCTCTACGACCACCTCTAGGCCCGTACCCAGGAGCTTTCCATGAAACATTCACTGATTGCCCTGTGCCTGCTGACCCTCGCCGGTTGCGCCAGCCAGGAGGCCCGGCAGATGCCGGTGCAGATCATGACCGCGACCCCGGCCCAGGCCCAGGACAGCGAACTGCCGCGCCGCGAACAGGTGCTGCGGCCACAGGATGTGCTCGATGTGATCTTCCACATCAGCAACAGCGGCTCGCAGGCCTACCGCATCCAGCCCGGCGACAACCTCGGCCTGGGTTTTCTCTCGGCCAGCTCGCTCAATGGCAACCAGCTGGTACTGCCTGACGGCAGCATCGAGCTGCCCCGGGCCAACACCACGGTGAACGTCGCCGGGCAGACTGCCGACCAAGCGCGCCGCACCATTCAACAGGCCTACCGCAACAAGAGCCTGTTCCAGCCCAACCGCGACCAGCTCACGGTGCAGGTGCTCAGCGCCATGAGCAACGAGCAGAACCTGCGCAGCTCGCTCACCCACCCCGGCACCGGCCTGAGCCGCGAGATCACCGTGGGCACCGATGGCATGGCCAGCTTTCCGGAAATCGGCGCGGTGGCGTTGCAAGGCATGACCGTGCAGCAGTTGCAGACCTTCCTCAACAAACGCTACGCCGACCTGCCCGGGCGCATGACCGTGGACGTGATGCTCAAGTCCACCGCCGCCAACGAGATCTTCGTGCTCGGTGAGGTGGCCGCCCCCGGCGCCTACCCGATTCGCCGGCCGATCTCGGTGCTCGAAGCGCTGACCCTGGCGCGCGGCCCGAACCTCAAGGCACGCCTGGATTCGGTGATGATCCTGCGACGCAACGGCAACCAGGTGCAGGCCTTCCCCTACAACATCGACCGTGCCCTGGACGCCAGCGCCGCACAAGTGGCCTACCTGCAGCCCGACGACATGCTCTACGTGCCCAAGACCAAGCTGGCCAGCGCCGGCGAACTGGCCCGGCAACTGGCCGATGTGGTGCTGTTCCAGGGCTTTGGCTTCAGCTTCAGCTACCGCGTCGACAACAAGAACAGCAACTCTGACTGACCACTCCGGGACCTCGACATGAACAGTAAAGAAAACTATGTGCATGAGTTCTTCCGGGTGCTTTTCGCCAACCGGCAGATGGTCAAGCGGGTGTTTCTGCTCTTTGCGCTGACGGCGCTGCTGCTGCCGCTGCTGCTCAAGCAGACCTTCGAGATCAACGCCGAAGTGATCGTGCAGTCGAAGAAACTCTCGCAAAGCGACAGCAACAGCTCACTGTCCCAGGAAAGCGACAAGTTCGTGCCGCCGACCCTTTCGGACATGGAAACCGAGAGCAATATCCTGCGCTCGCCAACGCTGATCCGCGAAACCATCACCCAGCTGCGCGATGAGGGCCGCTATAACATCCCGCCCAGCCTGCTCAACCGATTTGTGCTGACGCCGCTGCGTGAAGGGGTGATCCACCCTCTGCGCGAACGGGTGATCAACCCGCTGCGCAGTTGGGTGGGGCTAGACGTCGACCCGGTGCGCGACAACCCGCTCGACGCCCTCACCGAGGATGCCATCAAGCACCTGAAGGTCGAGACCTTGCCCGGCTCCAACGTGGTATCGGTGAACTACGCATCGCCTGACCCTGCGCTGGGCACCCTGTTCGTCCAGCGCCTGCTCGACAATTACCTGCGCAACCGCCAGGACCTGCAGTCGAACGAGCTGCCCGAGACGTTCTACGAGCAGAAGAAACAGCACTACCAGACCCGCATCAGCGACCTGGAGCAACGCCGTCTGGGCATGCTGGAACACATCGGCTCGGCTGATCCGCGCGAGGAAATCACCTTCCGCCTCAACGCGATCAATACCGAAGAGCAGGCGCTGAACCAGTACGGCGACCGCCTGCTGCAAGGCAGCCAGTGGCTGGCCTACCTCAAGACCAGCCTGGCCACGGCGCGCAGCGCCAACCTGCGTGACTACGCCTTCCCCTACACCTTCACCAGCGGCAACAACAATGAGGGCGTGAGCTTCGAGGACCGTGAGGTCAAGCTGCTGGGCGACCAGTTGACCAACCAGGTGCTGACCTACGGCAACGATCTCTCGGTGTTCCAGGCCGACAGCGAACAGATGCTCTTGCAGCGCGAGCAGATCGGCAAGACCCGCCAGCAGTTCCTCAAAGTGGTGGCCAACCGTGTGCAGGAGCGCGAGAAAGACCTGGCGGTGATCCAGGGCGTGATCGAACAGAAAACCCAACGCATCGCCGAGTACAAGACCCGCGTGCATCAACTGCAACAGACGCAGAGCCAGTCGCGCCAGCTCGACACCGAGATCGAAGCGTTGCACAAGGCCTTCTTCACCTACACCCAGCGCTATGAAGAAAGCCGTGGCGAGCGTCAGCTCAACGGCGATCAATCCAATGCGCGGATTCTCAGCGCGCCCTACGAGCCGACCGAACCGGCCTTCCCGAAACCCGGTCTGATCATTCCGTTCGGCCTGCTCACCGGTCTGCTGCTGGCCGTGGCGCTGGTGTACATGCGCGAGTTCTTCGACCGCCGCTTCAAGCACCCGGCGCAGCTTACCCAGCAGCTCGACCTGCCGGTACTGCTGGTGCTCAACGACCAGACCCCGACACTGGCCAACCCCTACCGCCGCTGGTCGCTGCCGCGCCTGGTGCATTGGGTGCGCAATTGAACAGCCCCGCCGCCCTCGCCCGCCCGGTGCTGCACCTGCTTGGCAGCGGTGGTTTCTATGGCGCCGAGCGCATGCTCCTGGACCACTGCCTGAGCGCGCCGGGGCAGCATCAGGTGCTGTTCCTCGGCGCGCCGAGCGAGCTGCTGGCGCGCTTTCGCAGCGCCGGCGTGCGCTGCAGCAACCGCCCAGGGCTGGCCGCGGCGCTGGCCTTCATCGGCGAGCGCCGCAGCCAGCGGCCGTTGCTCAACAGCCACAACTTTCGCGGTTTGCTGGTGGCGTGGCTGGCGGCAGCGATCTGGCGCCTGGCGCTGGTCAGCACGCAGCACGGCTTTACCCCCAGCAGCCGCAAACAGCGGCTGTACGCCTGGCTGACGGTGCAGTTGTGCCGCACCGCGGTGGTCGACCAGGTGGTGTGCGTGGCGCGCAGCATCGCGGCGCTGCTGCAGGCCGCCGGGGTGCGCCGCAGCAAGCTGGCGGTGATTCCCAATGGCTTGCCGGAGGCGGCCCCAGGCGCGGCCCGTGAACGCAGTGGCACGCAGTGGCGGGTGGGCTATGTGGGGCGTCTGAGCGCGGAAAAAGGCCCGGACCTGTTTCTCGACACGCTGATTCCACTGTGTGCGCGCCAGCCCCGACTCACTGCGGTGATGATCGGCGATGGCCCGCAGCGCGTGGCCTTGCAGGCACGCATCGAGGCCGCCGGCCTGGGCGAGCGTATTGCCCTGGTGGGCTTTCAAGTCGACATGGCCGGCTGGATGAACCAGCTCGACGCCCTGGTGATCAGCTCGCGCACCGAGGGTACGCCGATGATCCTGCTCGAAGCCATGCAGCAGCGGGTGCCGGTGGTGGCTTTTGCCGTGGGCGGCATCCCGGATGTGATCGAGCACGGTCGCAGCGGCCTGCTGGCCGCGCCGCTGGCTGTGGCCGAGCTCGCCGGCCACCTCGAAGCGCTGCTGCTCGACCCGGCCCAAGCCGCCGAGCTCAGCGCCCAGGCCCGGCAGCGCCAACGCCAGCACCACCATCTGCCGAGCCTGGCCCAGCACTGGGCGCGGGTGTACCTGGATGCGACCCTGGAGACCTCCCCATGATCCTGCCTCTGTCGTTGATCAGCCTGTTGGGCCTGCTCAGCGTGGGCCTGCTCGCCAGCCCCTGGCCGTACCTGGCGCCCGGCACCGTGGTGGGCCTGGCCGGGCTGTTGGTGCTGTACCGCAAGCCGGCCTGGGGCTTGCTCGCGATCGTGGCGCTGGTGCCCTTCGAGGGCCTGTTCAAGGACAGCGAACTGACGGGCGCCAAACTGATCGGGGCATCGCTGGCGCTGGTGCTGGTGCTGCAGCTGATGGTCGGCCAACGCGCCGCCGAGCGGCTGCGCAGCAACCAATGGCGGCTGTTGCTGCCGTTTCTGGGGCTGTACCTGCTGAGCCTGCTGGTGAGCGACGACACCGGGGTGTCGATGGCGCACCTGCGCATGATGGCCGTGGGCTTCTTATTGTTCGCCATCACCCTGCTGGTGGGCCGCGAACTGGACCTCAGCCTGTTGTGCAAGGTCGTCAGCCTGAGCGTGGCGGTGACCTGTGGCCTGGCCGTGTTTTCCGCGAGATTCCAGGAGCGCGGCCGCGCCCTGGGCCTGCTCGAGGACGCCAACGTGTTCGCGTTGCTGATCGCCTTCGCCGTGCCACTGGCACTGTGGGCCCTGCTGCACAGCCGCGGCGCCTTGCAACGGCTGCTGTGGCTGGGCTGTCTGGGCCTGTTGCTGGTGGGCATGACCAAAACCGAATCGCGCTCGGGCCTGGTGGTGTTGCTGATCAGCTTGGGCATTGCGTTGGTGCACTACCGCACCTGGCTCACCCGCATCCGCCCACGCCACTTGGGTTTCGCCCTGCTCGGCCTGGCGATCTTGCTGCCCACCACCGTGGCCGTGATGCCGGCCAGCTATGTGCAGCGCATCGAGTCGCTGGTGCTGCTCAAATCCGGCGCCAGCGGCAACAAGGACGAGTCCCTCGGCCGCCGCGCCTCGTACATCGTCGTTGGCAGCGGCTTGATCCGCAGCAACCCGCTGCTGGGCGCAGGCCCCGGCACCTTCCCGCTGCACTACGCCACCACCGGCTACGCCAATGGGTTCGCGCCCAACGCCAAGGCCTCGAACTTCTACCGCCAGGCGCACAACACCTACCTGGAGCTGTTCAGTGAACTCGGCATTCCGGCCGGGCTGCTGTTCTGCGCCATGATCGCCCTGGCCCTGCGCAACCTGTGGGTGGCGCGGCGGCTGTGGCTGCACGCCGGGCAGCAGTCGCGCGCCGACCTGCTGACCCACCTGACCATGAGCATGCTCGCCATCGGCCTGTTCCTGGTCTTCCTCAGCGCGTCCAACCACAAGTACCTGTGGATCATGCTGGCACTGTCCAGCGTGCTGCGCCTGCAGGCCGAACAGCCTCGCCTGGAGCGTGCCGCATGAGCCAGGTGAGCATCGTCATTCCCATGTTCAACGAAGCCCGGCACATCGCCCGCACCCTCGCCTCGGCGCAGCGGGCGGCGGCCCGTGCGGGGCTGGCCTGCGAGCTCATCGTGGTCGACAACGGCTCGACCGATGACGGCCCGGCCATTGCCCGCCAGTTCGGCGCGCAGGTGCTGAGCTTGCCGGGCCTGACCATCGGCGCCCTGCGCAATCGCGGCGCCGCCCTTGGCAACGGCCACTGGCTGGCCTTTCTCGACGCCGACATCGAAGTGCCGGCGCAGTGGCTGGCGCAGCTGCTGCGGCTGCATGGCGAGCAGCGCGCCGACGTGTTTGCACTGGACTGCGACACTCCGGCGGCCGCGCCCTGGTACGCCCGCGCCTGGCAACGCCGCACGCTGCGCACCGGCGCCGTACAGCACCGCGCGCAGTGGCTGCCCACGCCCAATCTGCTGATGCCGCGGAGCTGGTTCGCGCGGGTCGGCGGCTTCAACGAACAGCTCACCACCGGCGAAGACAAGGACCTCACCTGGCGCCTGACCCAGGCCGGCGCGCGTCTGCTGGCCGTGCGCGACCCGGTGGCACTGCACTGGGGCTTCGAGGGGCGCTGGGGGGAATGGCTGGGCAAGGAGCTGTGGCGCCAGGGCAGCCACCTGCACCTGCTGCGCAACCACGGCCGTAGCCTGCGCCTGCTGCGCTTCCCGCTGCTGTCGCTGGGCGCCTGGGCGGTGGATGTTGCCGCCCTGCTGGCCCTGAGCTATGGCCAGGTGCCGCTGGCGTTGCTGCTGCTACTGGTCGGCGCCCTGCCGGCGCTGGGCCTGAGCGCCCGGCAGAGCCTGCGCCACCGCGACCTGCTGTTCACCCTGCAACTGTGGGGCCTGCACTGGGTGCGCTTGCGCCTGGCCGGTGCGGCCCTGGTATTGAGCCTGCTCAATCGCCCGTCAAGGAGACCCGCCCGTGGCTGAATTGATCTTCTGGACCTGCTTGCTGCTGCCCTTGTTCGCCTGGCTGGGTTACCCCCTGCTGCTGGCGCTGATCAGCCCTTGGCTGCCGCGCCCGCCCGTGCTGAGCGGCCCACCGCTGCACGTCAGTGTGGTCGTGGCGGCGCACAACGAACAACGCCACATCGAAGCCAAGCTGCGCAACCTGCTGGAGCAGCAGGTGACGCTGGCCAGCCTGCAGATCGTGGTTGCCAGCGATGGTTCCAGCGATGACACCGTGGCCTTGGCGCGCCGCCTGGATGACCCACGCGTGGTCGTGCTCGACCTGCCGCGCCAAGGCAAGAACGCCACCCTCAACAGCGCCGTGACCCACTGCACCGGCGACATTCTGGTGTTCACCGACGCCGACGTGCAGTGGCTCGACGGCACCTTCGCGGCGCTGATCGCGCCCTTCGCCGACCCTGGCGTAGGCGCCAGCGGCGGCAACATGGTCATTCCCCTGACCGGCAAGGGCATGAGCTACGGCGAGGCGCTGTACCGGCGCCAGGAAGCCTGGCTGCGCGGGCTGGAGAACCGCGCCGGCTGCTGCGTCTCGGCCGACGGCGCCCTGCAGGCGCTGCGCCGGGCGCTGTACCAAGCGATTCCACCGCGGGTCAACGACGACTTCTTCATCAGTACCTGCGCGCCGGTCGCTGGCCTGCGCGTGGCCTATGTCGACCATGCCCGCGCCTACGACTTCGGCACCGATGAAGCCGAACGCCAGTTCAGCCGGCGCCAGCGCGTCACCGTGGGCGGGCTGATCAGTCTCAAGGCGCGCCGCGAACTGCTCGATCCGCGCCGTCATGGCCTGTATGCGTTGGCCCTGATCAGCCACAAGCTGATCCGCCGCCTGGCACCGGTGCTGTTGCTGCCGCTGCTGCTGAGCAACCTGCTGCTGCTCGAGCAGGCCAGCTTCTATGGCGTGGCGCTGGTTGCCCAAGGGCTGGGCTACGGCGTGGCGGTGGTCGGCTTGCTGGATGCGCAGCGGCGTTTGCCCAGGCCGTTCCGCTTGGCCGCCTTCGTTCTGGTCACGGTGGCCGGCATGAGCCTGGGCCTGTGGCAGTTCCTGCGCGGGCATGGCTACAACCAATGGACCCCCAATCAAACCCGGTGAATACCCGCCATGTCGATCAAGAACGATCTTAAACGCGCCAGCGGTTGGCTGTACCTCAATTCCCCCGTCGGCCGTCGGCAGCTGCGCGGCGGTGGGGTCATCCTGATGCTGCACCGGGTGCTGGCCGACGACGCCAGTGCCGAGCTGGCGCACCGCAACGAGCTGTGCGTGGGCCCCGAGGCCTTTGACCGGCTGCTGCACTGGTTGCGTCAGCACTTCGATTGCGTGCCGCTGATGACCCTGCTCGAACAGCAGCGCCAGCCGCGCAGCGGGCAGCGCCCGCAGGTGGCACTGACCTTCGACGACGGCTGGCGTGACAACGCGCTGCACGCCCTGCCGCTGCTCAAGCACCATCAGGTGCCGGCGAGCATCTTCCTGTCCACCGACTACATCGGCAGCCGCCAGTGTTTCTGGTGGGAAAGCCTGGGTGAAACGTTATGGGGCAGCCATGGCCAGGCGGCCATTGCGCCGCTGCTCGAGCGCCTGCGTGAACACGGCCACCCGGTGCCTGCACAGGTCCTCGAGCACGCACCCGACCGCTTGCGCAGCCTGGCCCTGGCGCATTACCTGCAAAGCCTCAAGGCGCTGCCGGCGCACAGCCTGCGCCAACTCACCGAGGCCTGCCCGCAGGAATCGCTGCCGCAGGCCCTGAATTGGCATCAAGTTCGGCAGATGGAAGTCTCCGGGCTGATCACCTTCGGCCCCCACGGCGCTAGCCATGCGCTGCTGCCCGAGCTGGACGACGAGGCACTCGACGCCGAGCTGGGGCGCAGCGCCAATGCCCTGCAGCGTGGCTGCCTGCAACCGCTGCCGGTGTACTGCTACCCCAACGGCGACCACGATGCGCGGGTGCGCCAACACGTCGCCTCACACCACTACCCGTTCGCGCTCAGCACGCGCGCGGCGGTGTACAAGAGCGGCGACGACCCGCTGGCCCTGCCGCGCATCGGCGTCAGCCAACGCAGCGCCCGCCAGCCTGGCTTGCTGGCCTGGCGCATCAGCCGCGGGGCACGCGCATGAAGCGCAATGGTTACCTGCGGCACATGGTCCTGAGCATGGGCACCAACGTCGCCATGCTGGTGTTGCGGCTGATGCGCAACGTGCTCCTGGCACGGATTCTCGGGCCCAGCGAGCGCGGCGTGTTCGCCCTGCTCAATACCCTGCCCGACCTGATCAGCGCTTTCACCAGCGGCGGCCTGAACACCGCCCTTGGCTACCAGGCGGCCAAACAGCGCAACATGGGCCTGCTGCTGACCCAAGTGCTGGTCTATGGCTGCCTGCTGGCGACCCTGCTGACGCTGCTGTGCATCGTCCTGGCGCGCGAACTGGGCACGCATCTGGAAGCCACCGAGCAACTGGGTTTGCTGGTCTGGCTGTTGCTGGCGGCCGTGCCGCTGTCGGTGCTCAAGGTGGCGCTCCTGACCCTGCACAACGCCTCGGGCGCCACCGGCACCTACAACGCCCTGCGCCTGCTCGAATCGCTGGTGCCACTGCTGCTGTTCGCCGGGCTGTTCTTCATGTGGCGCGATAACGCCCTGGATGCGGCGGTGATCAGCTGGCTGTGCGGGCTGGGGCTGTTCGCCAGCCTGGGTCTCTACTGGCTGGGCCGCGATCACCACATCGCCCTGCGCTGGGACCGCAACGGCCAGCGCGAACTGCTCAGCTACAGCGCCAAGAGCCACCCCGACGTGCTGTTTCGCCAGGCCATGCTGCGCGGCGACTACCTGCTGATCAGCGCCATGCTCGGCAGCGCGCAGCTGGGCCATTACGCCATGGCCACCGCCGCGGCCGAGCTGCTGTTCATCGTGCCGGAGGCGGTGACCACGCCGCTGATGAAGCGCCTGCTGCAACAGGAAAAGGAAATGAGCCGGCTGACCCCGCTGGCCCTGCGCCTGACCTCGACCATCATGTTCCTTGCCTGCCTGAGCATGGCGGTGATCGGTGAATGGCTGATCGTCACGCTGTTCGGCGCCGAGTACCAAGCGGCTTATCCCGCGCTGCTCGGCCTGTTGCCAGGGCTGCTCGGCATGAGCCACGTGAGCATCCTGCGCCTGGACCTGCTCGGCAAGCAGCGCCCTGGCAGCGTGTCGTGGATCATGGGTATCGGCGCGGTAATGAACCTGGTGCTGAGCCTGCTGTTGATTCCGCACTATGGCATTCTCGGCGCGGCCATCAGCTCGTCGGTAGCGTACTTCAGCGTAGCGGTCATGATGCTGACGCTGTACTGCCGGCTCAGCGGTGTGTCGGTCTGGAGCACGCTGGTGATTCTGCCCAGCGATGTGCGTCCGCTGCTGCAGATGCTGCAACGGGGTGCGGCATGAATCGCGGCGTCCCGGCACTGCTGCTGGCCGGCGCGCTGTTGGCCGGTGCTGCGCAGGCCACGCCGTTGAGCTGGGGCGATATCCGCGATGGCAGCCTGTACCTGCAGCCGACCCAGCCGGACACCATCGCCATCACCTGGCAACCCGCCTGGCAGGCCGACGCCAACGAGGAATACCTGTACCTGCTCGATGGCCATGGCCAGCTGCAAGGCGAGCGGCACATCCTCCCTGAGCAGACCTGCGGAGAGCAACGCTGGCCCTTGGCGGCCAGTGCGCACGCCTATCAGCTGGACGTGCCGGGCTACAGCTTTCGTCGCTACCGCATCAGCAGCGATGCCAGCACGCGCACCCAGTTCGCCCCGGCCAAGGTGCATTTCAGCCTGCAGGCCCCGGCCAATACCGTGCTGTACTTTCGCGTCGCCGCCGGCGAGCAGGCGACCCTGGCCGGCAAGTACCACGGCGGCGTGCGAGCGTTGCAGGTCGAGCGCCTGGGCGATGGGCAGCGGCTGGACCTGGTGCTCAAGCCGCATGCGGCCTATTGGCAGTTCGACCGCCTGGCACTACCGGTCGTCGACCACGCGCAGACCTTCCGCCTGCGCCTGCACGGCCAGGGCAAGGCGGCGTTCTGGCTGGACGGCACGGCCAACCTGTTCGCCCGCCGCGAAGACCATCTCGGGTCGCTGGCGCTGGCTGACGGCCAAGTCATGCTGAACGTCGGCCAGGCCCGGCTCGGCCACACGCCCAGCCTGGGCGTGAGCGTGCCTTATCAAATGCCGCCGCCGGCCAGCCATGCCGCCATCGATGGGTTGCAACCGCGCGCCACCGGCGGGTACAGCTTCGTCGACGTGCTACAACGAAAGCCCGGCTATGAAGCTGATTTTCGCCGCTTCTACCTGGGCCGCTACCCCATCGCCCAAGACCTCACCCTGCTGTCTGCCACCGAGCGCCGCGCGGTGCTGGCGCTGGACCGCACCACCTTCGCCGGCCTCGATGACTGGCTCAGGACCACCCGCGAGCTGGGCGGCAAGGCGCTGCATTACCTGGCCTTCACCGACGAGCCGAACCTCAACTACCCCGACTTCGACAGCTATGCGCGCTACTTCGAGGCCATGCTGGCCCACGTGCGGCGCGTGCCCGGCACACGTGAGGCCGGGGTGCGCATCGCCATGCCGGCCAGCTCCAACCTGGTCAACGGTCCGATGAGCGAACACAGCGCCGAGCGCATCGGCCTGGACTGGGCGCGGCGCCTGCTGGCCCGGCACGCTGAGCAGATCGACGCGCTGGCCTGGCACCAATGGATGGTCCGCGACCTGCTGGCCACGCGCATCTACCGCGCCCACGTGCGCCAGGCGGCCGAGCTGGTGGGGCTGGACGCCGAGGGCCGGCCACGCAAGGCGCTGCTGATCGACCAGACCAATATTTCCAGCGGTTCGAGCCTCAGCCCCTACGACCAGGACACCCAATACGCCGGTCTGTGGTGGGCCTCGGTGGCGATCAACGCCTCGGCCGACGGCCTGCTGGACATGCTCAACTGGTTCCACCTGGGCGATGAAGAAGGCTGGCCCAAAGGCATGATCGAGGTGCGCGACGGCGAGCGGCGCTTCACACCCAAACCCGTGGCACTGACCCACCGCTTCATCCAGCAGCACTGGCGGCGCCACGTGCTGGCGCTGGACAACGACGCCTTCGAGGTCGATGCCCTGGCCATGGCCGATGGCCCGCAGCGCAGCCTGCTCGGGGTGAACAAAGCCACCCGTACCCAACAGGTCACCGTGGCGGGTCTGGCCAACGCCTGCGGTGCTGCCCGATTACAGCTGTACGGCGCCGATCAGCGATCGCGCGCCGCTGCGCTCACCTGCAACGACGGTCACGTGCGCTTCTCGCTACCCGGGCAGACGTTGTTCGCCCTGACCTGGAGTGCCCACTGATGACCCGCGTCCTGACCCCGTACTCAACCTGCCCCAGACAGGAGGCACCATGAACCATGCACTGAGCACCCTGCAGCAGTATTTCAAGCGCAAAGGCCTGCGCGGAACGTTCAACGGCGTCATTCGCCGCTTCGTCTACCGCCACGAGGAGCTGCTGTGGATGGAGCGCGACCTGGTCACCCCGCCGCCGCCGCACCAGCTCAAAGCTTACCCACCGCTGCGCATGGAGCGTATCAACGTGCACAACGTGCAGGCCTTTGCGCGGTATTTCGGTGACCGCATTCAGACCATGCGCGATCTGGCGGCCGAGGGCCACACGGGGCTGATGTGGCTCGACGAGCGCGACGACTGCTGCGTGTTCCTCTGGGCCAGCACCCGCGACTATCACGACCGGCACTACTACGGCTGCTGGTTTGCGGTGCAGCCTGGTGAGTATTTTCAGTTCGGCGGCGAATCGGCGCGCCGCTATTGGGGCACGCAGATCTCCACGGATGCCCAACTGCGGATGTTCCAGGAAATGACCGCGCAAGGTTTCGTGAAGGTGGTGGACGTGTGTGAATCCCACAACATCCCTGCGCTGCGTCTGCACCTGCGCATGGGCTATCACGAGCAAGGTCGAGTGGTACACATCCATCACCTGTTCGGGCGCTGGAAGCTGTTTCGCGAAACCCGCTACAGCGGTTCGCGCCTGGCGCCGCTGCGCAAGGCCGCGGCGCCTTCAGCCGCGGCGGCCTGACGCATGGCCGTCGAACTGCGCTGGTGCCACTCGCTGAGCGAGGCGAGCTTTCCTGCCCAGGCCTACGAGGCACTGCGTCAGCGCCTGGCCGGCAGCACCCCGTTCAACCACCTGGGCTGGCTGCGCGCCGCCGAGCAGGCGCTGTTGCCGGGGCAGCAACTGGCGGTGCTCATGGGTTACGAGCACGGGGAGTTGCGCCTGTGCCTGCCGCTGGTGCGCAGCCGCGAGCGCTTCGGGCCGTTGCGCGTGGCGGTGGTACGCCACCTCGGCTATCCACTGAGCGACCGCATCGCCCTGCTCATCGAGCTACCGGTGGATGCCGCCGGCCAGGTGCTGCGCAGCATTCGCCGGCACCTGCCACATGCGCTGCTGCAACTGAGCGAAGTGCCGTCGGCGGTGGCCAGTGACCCGTGGTTGAACTGCTGGGCGCGGCGCAGTTCGACCTTCGAGCAGCGCCTGAGCTGCCGGGTGCCGGTACACCGCATCAGCGCCGCCGACCGCCAGGAAATCAGCGGCGACCCGCGCTACAAGCTGCGCCGCGCGCGCAAACGCATCGCCGCCTGCGGCGCCGTCGAACGGCGCGTGCTGGCCGATGCGGCCACTATCACAGCGCTACTCGATGCGGTCAGCGCAGTGGAAACGGCCAGCTGGAAAGGTGACGACGCAGTGGGCATCTTTTCCGGGTCCCAGCGTCGCCAATGGATGTACCAAGGCTTTACCGACCTCGCTGGCCAGGGCCTGGTGTGCCTGGTCCTGCTGGAGCTGGACGGGCGCTGCATCAGCTACCGGCTGGGCCTGCTGGAGCGTGGGCGCTTCTATGATTACAACCTGGCCTTCCTGCCGGCCTACCGCGACCTGGGCAGCGGCCGTGTGCTGCTGGAGTCAGTGATTCACTGGGGGCTGGACAGCGGCTGGGAGTGGGTCGATGCCTCGCGGGTCAGCCTGGACAATTCCAGCCACCAGTTGCACGAACGCCACACCGGTTTCATCGAACACTGGCGCTTGAGCTGCTTCAGCTGGCGGCCCAGTGGCTTCACCCTGGGGCTTGCCTTGCGCGGTTGGCACTGGCTCAAGCCCTTGGTGCGCAAACGCGCCACGCCTGCCGCCAGCGAAGCGGCTCACACCACACAGGAGCATGCCCATGCCAACGAAGGCCATCGTCAACGCGGATGATTTCGGCCTGAGCGCCCGCACCAACGCCATCATCCTGCGCGGATTCCAGGCGCGCTTGCTCAGTTCGGCAACCATCATGGCCAACATGCCCGGCTTTGCCGGGGCCTGTGCCATGAGCCAGCACGGTGCGCTCAAGGGCCACATCGGCCTGCATTTCAACCTCACCCATGGCCGCCCGCTGAGCCAGGCCATTCTGCGCGAGCCGCGGTTCTGCAATGCTTCCGGGCACTTCGCGCTGCGCTTGAAGCCGTACAGCCTGTTCCTGCGCCGCCGCGAACGGCAAGCCGTCATCGAAGAACTGGCGGCGCAATGGGCGCGCTGCGTGGCCCATGGCGTGGTGCCGAGCCATCTGGATTCGCACCAGCACGTGCACAACATCTGGCCGATTGGCGACCTGCTCGCGCGTTTTGCCCGCGATCACGGGGTGCCGGTGCGCCTGGCGCGCAATATCGGGCTGAACATCGGTCCGTTGAAATGGCTGTTCAAGACGGCGCTGAACAAACGCCTGCGTCAGCTGTGTGGGGCCACGGCCGACCACGTCTGTACTCCGGCCGACCTCAAAGCCGGGCTGGCGCCGCGCAGCGGCGTGCTGGAGGTGGTGGTGCACCCCAGCGCGCTGGGCAGCAAGGATTTTGGCGATGCCTACCTGGCGCGGGGGGAATCGTTGCAGTCGTTGATCGATCAGTACCTGGCAGATACGCCGCGGGTGGGGTACAGGCGGTGTCAGATGGATTGAGGTTGTGCGTTCAGACCGACGCTGGCGCCTCTCACGGCCCATCGGTCATGGAGCCCCAGCGTTTTCGCCGCGCCCTATCGAGCTAAACATTCCCCTCCCCGCTGCTGTCACACGTTTGAGGCGGCCAGACACCCGCAGGGCAAAAATGCAGGTGTGTGTTGCAGATTTGCCCGTTGTCCGCCCCGCTGGCCAGTGCCAGCATCGGCCACGCTCGTGACACAGTGGCGCCGCTCCCTGGAAATCCATCAACAACGCAAGGACATCGCGATGACTGCACAGGCTCGAACACGAGAGGCCAGCCACGTGCTGGCGACGGTTCGCAACCACACCGGCCACCTCACCCTGAACCGCCCCGAAGGCCTCAATGCCCTGACCCTGGGCATGGTCCGCAGCCTGCAACGCCAGCTCGACACCTGGCGTGACGATGACCAGGTCAAGGCCGTGGTGTTGCGTGGCGAAGGGCCCAAGGGTTTTTGCGCAGGCGGCGACATCCGCGCGTTGTACGACAGCTATCACGCCGGCAGCACCCTGTGCGAGGTGTTCTTCGAAGAGGAATATGCGCTCGACCTGTGCCTGCACCGCTACCCCAAGCCGGTGGTGGTGCTGATGGACGGTTTTACCCTCGGCGGCGGCATGGGCCTGGCGCAAGGCTGTGACCTGCGCGTGGTCACCGAACGCAGCCGGCTGGCCATGCCAGAGGTGGGTATTGGTTATTTCCCCGACGTTGGCGCCAGCTATTTTCTCTCCCGCGTGCCGGGTGAGCTGGGGGTGTACCTGGGGGTGACCGGCAAGCACATCCAGGCCGCCGACGCGCTGTACTGCGGCCTGGCCAACTGGTACCTGCCCAGCGCTGCGCTGAGCGCGTTCGACGCCGGCCTCGACTGCCTGCGGTTCGGGCCCTACCCGCTCAAGGACCTGCAAAGCCTGCTCGCGGGCCTCGGCCAGCAGATGCTCGCAAGCGCCCCCCTGGCCGCGCTGCGCCCGGCCATCGATCACTATTTCAGCCAGCCCGACCTGCCCGCGATCATCGAGCAGCTGCGCGCTGTCAACCTCGGTGACAGCCACGCCTGGGCGCTGGCCACCGCCGACCTGCTCGAGACCCGTTCGCCGCTCGCCATGGCGGTGACCTTGCAGATGCTGCGGCGCGGCCGCGGCTTGAACCTGGAGCAGTGTTTCGCCCAGGAGCTGCACGTGGACCGGCAGTGGTTCGAGCACGGCGACCTGGTCGAGGGGGTACGTGCACTGCTGATCGACAAGGACAAGCAACCGCGCTGGAATCCGCTCACCCCCCGCGAGGTGACCCCCGCGCAGGTCAATCGCTTCTTCGACGGCCTGTGAACCGGAGCTGCCCATGCAAGACCTCGAGCTGAATGACGAACAGATCATGATCCGTGACATGGCCCGCGAATTCGCCCGCCACGAGATCGCGCCACACGCCCAGGCCTGGGAAAAGGCCGCCTGGATCGACGACGCCGTGGTACGCCAGATGGGCGAACTGGGCCTGCTTGGCATGGTGGTGCCCGACAGCCATGGCGGCAGTTACACCGATTACGTCGCCTATGCCCTGGCCGTGGAGGAAATTTCCGCCGCCGACGGCGCGACCGGGGCGCTGATGAGCATCCACAACTCGGTGGGCTGTGGCCCGCTGCTCGCCCATGGCAACACCCAGCAGCAACAGGCATGGTTAGCGCGCCTGGCCAGCGGCGAGGTGATCGGTTGCTTCTGCCTGACCGAGCCGCAGGCCGGCTCCGAGGCGCACAACCTGCGCACCCGCGCCGAGCAGGTGGGCGATCAGTGGGTGCTCAATGGCGCCAAACAGTTCGTCAGCAACGCGCGCCGCGCCGGGCTGGCCATCGTCTTTGCCGTCACTGACCCGGCGCTGGGCAAAAAAGGCTTGTCGGCGTTTCTGGTGCCGACCGACACCCCCGGGTTCTGCGTCGAGCGCAGCGAACACAAGATGGGCATCCGCGCCAGCGACACCTGCGCGGTGAGCCTGACCGACTGCCGCATTCCGGCCGCCAACCTGCTCGGCGAGCGCGGCAAGGGCCTGGCCATCGCCCTGTCCAACCTCGAAGGCGGACGCATCGGCATTGCTGCCCAGGCCCTGGGTATCGCCCGCGCCGCCTTCGAGGCCGCGCTGGGGTATGCCCGCGAGCGGGTGCAGTTCGGCAAACCGATCAACGAACACCAGAGCATTGCCAACCTGCTCGCCGACATGCAGGTGCAGGTGAATGCCGCGCGCCTGCTGATCCTCCATGCTGCACGCCTGCGCAGCGCCGGCAGGCCGTGCCTGTCAGAAGCCTCGCAAGCCAAGCTGTTCGCCTCGGAAATGGCCGAACGGGTGTGCTCGATGGCGATCCAGGTGCACGGCGGCTACGGCTATCTGGAGGATTACCCGGTCGAGCGCTACTACCGCGATGCACGCATCACCCAGATCTACGAAGGCTCCAGCGAGATCCAGCGGCTGCTCATTGCGCGGGAGTTGAAGCACTATGCGCTGTAGCGGCTTCGGCTGATCGCCAGCGCTGATCCATCTCCCGGCCTGCTGCACGCCTCAGCTTGACTGCACGATGATCTGGCTCTGCAGGTCGCGGACCATGCCGTCGATGGCCGGCTGCAGGCGTTTGAAATCCTCTGGGGAGCACACTGCGCGGGGGTGGTGCACACGCATGCGGCGCTCGATCAGCACGGTGTTGCCCTCGCGGCGGTAGTGGGCGCTGTAGTCGAGGCTGGGGTCTTGCAAGGCCACCGGTTTCGGCAGTGCCAGCACGTTGACCTCGGGCGGGAACTCGAAGCGTGCGCGCTCGACGGTAGTGCCGGAAAAACACTGGAACCCTTGGCGGCGCTGCTTCTCGAGGGTGAAGCCGTACACCGTCTGGGCGATCCCACCGCCCAGCGCGCTCAAGGCCATCACCCCGACCGGACCAGGCAGGTTGACGAGGTTTTCAGAGTGACCGGTAAAACGGGTGCGAAAGACGCCGTCGCCCTGAAGCGGCTCCACGCTCAAGGCGCCGCTGCCGCGCTGGCCGTAGGCTGCCAGCACCTGCTGGATCAACGCCTCGCGCTGCCCTGCGTTCAGTGCGGCGACGTGATAGCGGGTAAACTCGCTGGCCCAACCGCGCACGCGGGCGTCGTGCTGGAAATCCGCTGCGCCGACCTTGTCGACCTTGAACGACAGCTCCCCCTCTGCCTCGCTCATCTGCGTGGCCGGGGTGCGTGCCAGGGTACCGCTGGCGGTCAGCAGCACCGGTTTGTCGAGCACCCCTAGCGGTAGATAGCCCGCCGCAATGCCGGCGTCGGTCGAGTCAAGGTACAGGTCCAGGCTCGGCACATAGGTGAGCACGTGGTTGAACACACCCAGGGTCGGCACACTGGGCAGGGTGTAGGCATTGCCCAGGTTGACCAGCGCTGGCGTGCTGTCGATACCGACAGCCTTGAGCAGTGCTTCGAGCAGCGCAACATGGTCCTTGCAGTCGCCGTAGCGGTTGTCGAGCACGGTTTGCGCCGGGTGCGGCACCACCCCGCCTGCGCCCACATACACCGCCACATAGCGAATATGGGCACGCACCCAGTCGCTCAGGACCAGCACCTTGTCGCGGGCCGTGGGCAGCGTGGCCGTCAGTTGCCGAGCCATCTCGCGAATGGCCGGCGTGACCTCGACCTGCGCGCGGACCTGGTAGGCCTCGGCGAACTGCTTGAAGCCGGCAAAGGTCGATACCGCCAGGTACTGGCCGTGGTCCAGGTACGACACAGCGCCCGACTCGATACGCGCGCGCTCGATGACTTGATAGTCCCAGCGGTAGACCGTCCGGCCGTTGGCAGTGTGCGGTGCCACCGCCTTGAAGCCGCGTGCTTCGGCATGCAAGGGCAACCCTTCGGGCAGGTCGTAGGTGATGCTGAACTCACCGATGGGGTGCATCGCGGCAGCGCTGAGGTCTTCGAACTGGTTCGGGAACAGCGGCGTGCTGCGCGTGCGCTGGTAGCGCAGTACCAACCGGTCACCGACCGCCACTTCGGGGAAGATCACCACCTTGTTCAGCGCATCCCGAAACATGGGCGCCTCGCTGGAGGCCGCCTCTTGCTGTTCGCGGATCTGCTCGGGGCTGACTGGGACTTTGCGGCCATCGGCCTTCAGCGTGTATGCCTCGACCACATCGAGGGTTTCCATCGCGCGGTTGTAGCTCAAGGGCTGTTGCGCACGGGCCTGCACAGCGCTTGGCTGATTGATCAGCACCACCGACTCGACCGCCAGCACGAAGCTGCCGTCAGCTTGCACGGTGAAGTGCTGCAGGTCTTTTTCCAGTGTGACGGAGGGGTCGGTACCGTCGGCGTGGGCCCAGGAGGGCATGAACAAAAGCAGCGCGCAGACCAATGCTGCGCGCACGCAGGCAAAACGGGGCGTCGGGAACATGGAGATCCTTCTCGTGCGACGGTTTGGCGAGAGCGCCAGTCGGCAATGATACGCATTTTCACCGGCAATTGCAGGCGAATTGATATCACGGAGGATCGCACAGGGATGGGAGGTCCACGTGGATAGGCACGCGGTAGCAAAGTAGCAGGCCGATCAGCCCAGGCAGTTGCGCCGGCTGCATTCGGCCTCGGCATCAGGCCTGCTCTGCAGGCTCAGCGGCAAGCGTTGTTTCTCCTGATTGTCATACAGGTCGAAGCGCGCACAGAACGCGCCCGCCCATGACCGGGCCTTACGCATTGACAATTCCTTTTCAACCGGCAGTGCTGGAACGATGACAAATCGTTGTTGCATGACTGAGCCTCCCCCTGGCAGTGCGTCCACTATTAGCCAGACTATGTGAAACCTTCAAGCTCGCTCATGGGTAAGCGACGAGCGGAATGTTGCCTGTGTGCTAACCGCAGCCTTGATTTCAGCGGCGCGCCGGCCCCCACGCGTTGCGCTGGGCAAACGCATGACCTGTCAGCGTTGACTGCCCTGGGGCTGCTCTGCGCCGAGCCTGCCCACGCCTTCAGCGCGGCGCCGCATAGCCTGTCATCTCCAGATACCCGCGTCCGCTGGTGCTGCCCTGCACCTTCACCGGGCCTTCCCAGTAGGGAAAACGCGTGTGCATCCAGGCCTGCGGCTCCAGCGCCTGCACCTCGACATCGAGCTGCTTGCCTGGCACCTGCACGCGCCAGCGCGTCGGCACTGACTGGCCGTCGTGCTGGCGCGTCGAGGCCAGCGCGCTGAGCTGAATCTGCTCCTCCTGCAACGCCTCGCTGACGCCGTCTGCGGTGATCCAGGTGCCGGCGCGATAGGGCTGCGCGTCCTCTTGGCGCACCTGGAACAGCATCAGCTTGGCGCCGCTGGCCAGGTGCAGGGAAAACCAGTCCCAGCCCGACTGCCCGGCGGCGAGCGGCTGGCTGCTCCATTCGCGGTCGAGCCAGGCATTGCCACTGACCGGTACGCGTTGGCCATCGCGCTCGACCACGCCGCTGACCCGGTAGAACGGCTGGCTGTAGTAGTACGACGCCTGCCCATGGCCGGACTTTTCGCTGTAGCCCTGATCGCCATGCAGCACCAATGGCCGCTGACTCGTGAGGTTCAGGTCATACGCGAAGCCGGCGCCGTTGGCGCGCATGCGCAACCCGCGAAGCTGCGCGTCGCCCGCCAAGGACCAGTCGTCGATCCAGGCGCGAAACGGCGCGCCCTCGACCCCCGCCTGGCCGATGCCACCGCGGGCCAGGCGCTCGCTGGACTGGTGCCCACCCGGCCCGGTCAGCGCGGCATGGGCCATCCACAGGTTGGCGCTGCTCCAGCCGGCACCGGCCTCGCCGGGGCGCAGCGCGGAGCGGAACAGCGTCCACTGCGTGCCCCAGTCGCGGCCCTGGTCATCGCGCAGGTTGGCAGTGACGTACCACCACTCGATGCGATAGCCATCGTGGGCGCCATGGTCGCGCGGGAACACCAGCGGCACGCCGCGTTTGACCTGGGCGAAGGCGGCCGCGTCCTGGCCGAGGCCTGCGTAACTGCGCGGCGTGGGGTCGGGTTTGTCGCAGCCAGTCAGGGCCAACAGGCCAATGAGCAGCGCGCAGCGGTCAAGCCTCATGGGTGAAGGTCCTCAGCAGGTCGACCGGTTGTCGGCGGGCCAGTTGCCACAGCGGCCAGGCGCTGGCAGCCAGGCTGGTGAACAGGCCGAGCCCGGCCAATTGCAGCAGTTGCGCCGGGAACACCATCAGCGGCAGACGCCAGCCGAAGGCCTGCACATTGACCACCGCCACCAGGCACCAGGCCAGCAACAGCCCCAGGGGCATGGCCAGCAGCACGGTGAGGCTGGCCAGCAACAGGGTCTGGCCGAGGGACAGGCCGATCAGGCCACGCCGCGTCACCCCTAGCGCCCACAGCGGCGCCAGTTGGCCGAGGCGGCTGTGCCCGAGGGTCAGCAAGCTGATGAACAACGCCAGCCCGGCGATCCCCAGCGTCAGGGTATTGAGCGCAGCCGTGGCGGCGAAGGTGCGACTGAAGACCTCGGTGGACCAGGCCTTCAACGTGCTCTGGTCAACCAGCCGACTCGGGTCCAGGCCATAGCGCTGGTGCAACGCCGCTTGTAACGTGGCGCGCTGCCCTGGCGCCACGTTCAGGGCGATCCCGCTCAGGCTTGCCTGCGGCACGTGGGCGCGCAGCCAGGCATCGTTGACCAGTACATGGCCTTTGGGGTTGCCGTAGTCGGCATAGAGCCCGACGACCGTCAGCGCCTGATGGCCATTGCCAGTGGCCACCGGCATCTCGACGCGATCGCCCAGCGCCACGTGCAGGCGCCTTGCCAATTGCTCACTGAGCATCACCCCACGGCCGGCGGCGAGCTGCGCCCAGGCATCGCTGCGCTGCGCCAGCAGCGGCCAGTGCGTGCGGTACCACGGTGCATCGACCACGCCCTGCACCTGCGTGGGCCATTGCTGCAGCCGCAGTTCGGTGCGCCAAGTGGGCAGGCGTACGGTGACGGCCGGCTGATCAGCCAGCCAGCGGTCGATGAGTGCCGCTTGCTCGCTGTCGCGTGGGGTCACGTACAGGTCGGCAGACAACCGTTGGTCCAGCCAGCCGGTGAAGGTGCGCCGGAACCCCTCGGTCATGCTGCCCACCCCAACGCTGGCGGCCAGGGCCAGCAGCAGCGCCATCAGCGCCAGGCTCAGGGCGGGCAATTGCTGACGGCTGTCAGCGATGAACCACTGCGGCAACGGCCGCCGGTATAAGCGCGCCAAGCCTGCCAACAGGGCGTCGAGCAGCAAGGGCAGCAGCAACGCCGCCGCCAGCAGCAGGCACGCCAGCAGGGTGAAAGCGCTGGGCAAGCCTTGGCCCCACCCCCAGCAGCCCGCCGCCACCACTGCCAAGCCCAGCGCGGCCAACGCCTGACGCCGCAGCCACGGGCCCTGGGCTGCGCGCCACGCCTGCGCCTGGGCCAAGGCCAGCAGCGGCAGGTGCGCCGCACGCCACACCGCACTGATGCCTGCGAGCAAGGCACCGGCCACGCTGACCAGTACACCACTGGCCCACCACGCCGGGGCCAGGCTCAACTGCCCGGCCACCTGCGCGCCGTACAGCCCGCGCATGCTGGCAGCCACATCGGGCAGCAGCAGGGCCGCCAACACATAGCCGCCAGCCACCCCCGCCAAGCCGCCCAGCATGGCAAACAGCCCCAACTCGATGGCCAATGCCGTGAGGACCGTGCGCAGGTTGACGCCACAGGCGCGCAGCGTGCGAATCAACCCACGGCGCTGTTCCAGCGCAAGGCCGATGGCGGCATGGGCAATGAACAAGCCGACCACGAATGCCAGCAGGCCCAGCGCGCTGAGGTTCAGGTGGAAGCTCTCGGTGAGGCGCTGCAGGTCGCCGTCATCTTCACTGGGCACGACCCTCAACTGCCGCGCCAGATCATCCGGCAACGGCCGTGGCGACCCCTCCAGCAATAGCCGCGACACCTGCCCCGGCGCCTGCAACAGGCGTTGTGCCTGACCGATGTCGACGATCACCACGCCAGGGGCCAGCCCCTCTTGTACCTGCAACGGCGGCAACGGCTGGCCCTCGCGGGTGCTGGTCACATCCCCCGCGCGCACGCCGAGCCGGCGCAGGGTATCGGGGCCTATCCAGGCCTGCCCGGGCGGGCTGACGAAGGCCGGCAGGTCGAAGCCTTCGGCGCGGGTACCGGCCACGGCGAAGCCGCTGGGCAGGCTGAGCGGTTCGATACCGATCAGGCGCACGTTCAGCGCCGTGTCACCCGCCAGCGCCAGGCGCCCTTCGAGCACCGGGCTGACCGGCCAACCGAGCAGGCGCAGACGCACATACAGGGCTTGGTCGAAATGCTCATGCTCGCGCCCCAGCACCTGCACCTGCGTGCCCGTCACCAGCACTGCGCTGGCCCGGGCATAGTCGCTGCGCGCCTGGGCATTCAAGGCCTGCACACCGGTCCACAAGGTGGTTGCCAGACACAGCCCGAGAAAGATGCTCACCCCTTGCAACCGGTGTCGGCGCCAGTGGCTGAGCAACGTGTGCAAGGTGATGCGCAAGGTGCTCATGGGCGCCTGCCCGGCAAAGGTCGAGGCATTTGCTGGCAGCGAGGCAAGCATGGCCGGAGCTCACCCGAAGAACACGCCATCCGCCAGCCAGTCATCGAGCCACCTGCGCCATCACCCGCCCCGCCTGCAACCGGCGGCGCACTTGCAGCCGCTCGGCCAGGCGCTCGCTGTGGGTGACCATCAGCACGCTGCTGCCAGCTTCTTCGATCAATTGCAGCATCAGCGCCAACACTTCTTCGCTGCTGCCCTCGTCAAGGCTGCCCGTCGGCTCGTCGGCCAGCAGCAACGAAGGCCGCCCGGCCAAAGCACGGGCAATCGCCACGCGCTGCTGCTGACCGCCCGAGAGCTGCTCGGGGTAACGTGCCAGCAAGTTGCCCAGCCCCAGGCGCTCGGCCAGGTAGGCGGCCCATAGCGGGTCATGCCGCTCGGCCAGGCGCGCCTGGAAGCTCAGGTTACTGGCCACATCCAGGCTAGGGATCAGGTTGAACTGTTGAAAGACCAAGCCAATCGATTCGCGTCGCCACTGTGCAAGGCCCGCCTCGGAGCGTCCGTCCAGGGCCTGACCGTGGATCAGAATGCGCCCGCTGTCGGCCCGGTCGAGACCCGCGATCAGGTGCAGCAGCGTGCTTTTGCCGCTGCCCGACTCGCCCATCAGCGCCAGGCTGCTGTGGGCGTCGAGCTGCAGGTCGACGCCCTGCAGCACCGGCAGCGGGCCTTGGGCAGTGACGTACTGCTTGTGCAGGTTTTCGATGAGCAGCATGGGCGTCCTTGGGGTCGGGCAACGGCGCGTGGCAGCCTTCGGATCAGTCGCGTACCAGCTTGAACATGCCGTTGTCGTACCACCTCAGTGCCAGCGTGCCATCCACGCTTTTGAAGAACGTCGCCGTGTCGGCATCGGACGGTCCCCAGGACCCGGACTTGCAGACCACGCTATACGCTGTCGCCTGATCGACACCCAGCTTGCGCAGCTGCGCCGACGTATCGGCATCGCTGGTTGATGCCACCGCTTTGAAGGTCGGTTGGGTGCAGGTGTCGTTCACCAAGCCTTGACGCGGGTCTGCCTCAAGACGGTCCCGGTTGAACCTCAGGCGCCAGCCCATCACCTGAGGGTCGTCGTCAGCCAGCGCCTGCACGCCTGTGTCAGGGACGGCGACCGCAGCGACGTGCCAGTTGCCGGAGAAGGCTTGCTCCACCGTCGATGCTGCTGATTGGGCGGGTTCTTTGCCGCAGGCTGCGAGAAGGCACAAGGCGATTGCTGACGTGGCAAATTTGACCGGTATGTTCATGGATACTCCTTGCAAGCGCTGGGTCGAACCGTAGGCCAGCGCCGGTGTGGGGGATTTCTCTGTGACAACGCACGCACCTGTCGGTGCCGGCCGATCAGCCAGGCTGCATCTCCAGCAACGCACTCAGTACCTCGGCCAGCGCCCTGACCGTGCCATCGGCCGTGGGCCGGTGGACGATGATGATCTCGTAGCTGTCCACCTCCGCTAGTCCCTGTGGCGCGCCAAGCACGCGGTGTGCGGCGCTGGCCGCCCGCGGCGGCAGCAAGCTGATGCCCATGCCGTCGGCCACCGCCGCCTGCAGGCCACTCAGGCTGGAGCTGGTGAAACTGATGCGCCACGCGCGGCCCATCGCTTCCAACGCCTGGATCATGTCGTCGCGGTACAGCCCGCGCGGCGGGAAGGTCACCAGGGGAACCGGGTCGAGGTCGAAGGTCGGCGCGTGGGCGCTGTCGATCCACTGCAACCGTTCAGGCCAGCGCGCAATCCCTTCACGGGCATTGCGCCGCTGCTTGAGCAGAATCAGGTCGAGCTCGCCATTGTCGTAGGCCTGGCTGATGTCGCGACACAGACCGCTGGTGACCTCAAGCTTCACTTGCGGGTGCGCGCGGCTGAAGGCGGCCAGGGCCGTGGTGGTGCGCCCGCCAACGAAATCTTCCGGTACGCCCAGGCGTACCGTGACGCCTACCCGCGCGCCAGCCAGGGCTTCGAGCATCTGATCGTTGAGCGCGAGCATGTGCCGTGCATAGCCCAGCAAGGTCTGCCCGGCGTCGGTGGGCAACACGTCGCGGTTGCCGCGCACCAGCAGGCGGTGGCCGACCATGTCTTCGAGCCGGCGCACTTTCTGGCTGATCGTCGACTGCGTGGAGTGCAGGCGCGCCGCCGCCGTGGTGAAGCTGCCGCAGTCGGCGACCACGACGATGGCGCGCAACAGGTCGAGGTCGAACAGGGCTCTATTGGCTTTGGTGATGGCGGGCATGGAGTCATTCAGCAGGCAAATGGCAGTGTGCGGTTCTACCACGCCGGTGCTGGCGCAGCAACGCCAGTGGAACTCGTTCCCCGCTTGAGCCTCTTACAGCTGAGTGCCGCGCCCTCAGGCACCCCATTCCTTCCGGAGGTTTCGCCATGCGTCAGCTAATTCTCATTCCTGCTCTCATGCTTCTGCTGCCTGCGGGCGCAGCCTTCGCCCGCGTGGATGGTCGTGATGTCGCCACCTCTGCCGGCGTGTCCGCCTCGCTCTACTCCACCTTCAAGGATGACAAGCGCATCCTGCCGGCCCGTGACGAGCTGTCGGCCTTCGTCGCCAGCGGTGGCGAGATCCGCGGCGCCTACGTTGAATCGGCACTGCAGCAAGTGCGCCAGGCCAACCCTGGCCTGCGGATCAGCGACGAGGCCCTGGCCCAGGCCATCCTCACCCAGGATGATCCGCTGGCCGCCAACTGAGCCAGCCAGGCACGAAAAAGCCCGGGCCACCGCAGTGGACCCGGGCTTTTTCATGCCCGCGTGATCAGGCCTTGAGGGTGGCCATGTCGATCACGAAGCGGTACTTCACATCGCCCTTGATCATGCGCTCGTACGCTTCGTTGATGTGGCGGATGTCGAGCATCTCGATGTCGCAGCTGACGTTGTGTTCGGCGCAGAAGTCGAGCACTTCCTGGGTCTCGGCAACGCCGCCGATCAGCGAACCTGCGATCACACGGCGCTTGAGTATCAGGTTGGCAGCATGAATCGGTGGGTCGATCGGCTCTACCAGGCCGACCAGGATGTGCACGCCATCGTAGGTGAGTGTTTCCAGGTAGGGATTGAGGTCGTGCTGCACCGGGATGGTGTCGAGCAGGAAGTCGAAGTGACCGGCAGCGGCCTGCATCTGCGCCTGATCGGTGGACACGATCACATGGTCGGCACCTTGACGGCGGGCCTCAGCAGCCTTGGCCGCCGAGCGGGTGAACAGCGTGACTTCGGCGCCCAGCGCCTTGGCCAGCTTGATGCCCATGTGGCCCAGGCCGCCCATGCCGAGGATGCCGACCTTGTGCCCAGGGCCTACACCGTGGTGCTTGAGCGGCGAGTAGGTGGTGATGCCAGCGCAGAGAATCGGCGCCGCAGCGGCCGGGTCGAGGCCTTCGGGGACGCGCACCACGAAATGCTCGCTGACCACGATGCTGCTGGAGTAGCCGCCCATGGTATTGCTGCCATCGACCCGGTCCGGCGTGGCGTAGGTCATGGTCGGACCCTCTTCGCAGTACTGCTCCAGGTCGGCCTGACAGGCTTTGCACGAGCGGCAGGAGTCAACCATGCAGCCAACGCCGACCATGTCGCCCACCTGATAGCGAGTCACATCGCTGCCCACGGCCGTGACGCGGCCGATGATTTCGTGGCCAGGCATCAGCGGGTAGACGGCAATGCCCCACTCGTTGCGGGCCTGGTGGATGTCGGAATGGCACACGCCGCAGTACAGGATGTCGAGGGCGACGTCGTCCGGGCGTGGGCTGCGGCGCTGGAACTGCATGGGCGCCAGGGGGCTGGTGGCGGTTTGAGCGGCGTAACCGATGGCGGTGTACATACGTGACCTCGCGGGCAAAGTTAAACGATTCAGTTAGCGCCATTTTGCCAAGGCTGTGCACGATGGCCCACCGCAGATTCTCCGGCAGACATGCCTGATTCTCCGAACCTCGCCAAACGGTGCTGGCGCAAAAGGTTCAATCTGCGATCATGCAATTGTCTGATTCTCTACCCTGCCCCTTTACTGAAGCCCCTTCATGCACCTGACCCGCCACGTCGACGCCAATGCCACCCTGTGCACCCTGATCAGCGCCCTGGCCACGCGCCCAGGTTTTGTGCCCACCCACCTGCCTCAGGTGCAGGTGCTGAGCTGGGATCATTATGTGGCCAGCAGCCCGCAGATCTATGAGCCGAGCCTGATGATCCTTGCCCAGGGCAGCAAACTGGCGCGCCTGGGCCCGCGCACCCTCGAATATGGCGCCGGGCATTACCTGGTGCAGGCGCTGTCGGTGCCGTTCATGTGCGAGACCTTCGCCACTGCCGAGGCGCCCCTGCTGGGCGTGGCAGTGGACATCGACCGTAATGTGCTGGCCGAACTGGTGCAGCACCTGCCAGCGGCCGCCGAGGTACAGGCGCAGACCCCGCAATCGATGACCTCCGCTGCCCTCGATGCGCCCATGCGCGCCAGCGTCGAGCGCTTGCTCGAATGCCTGCAAGACCCGCTCGACGCCCAGGTGCTAGGCCCGGCGCGCGTGCGCGAGGTGCTCTACACCGCCCTGCGTGGCCCACAGGCCAGCGTACTGCGAGCCCTGATGGAACAGCAGGGGCACTTTGCCCGGATCGGCGCGGCGTTGAGTTTTCTGCGTGAGCACTACCCCGAACCGCTCGGCGTAGAAAGCCTGGCCGAGCGCGCCAACATGAGCGTGTCGACCTTCCACGAGCACTTCAAGCGCTGCACCGAGCTTGCGCCCATGCAATACCTCAAGCGCTTGCGCCTGCTCAAGGCGCAGCAGATGTTGCTGGGTGAAGGTGTGGGCGTGGCGCAGGCCGCGCATCGGGTGGGCTACCAGAGCACCTCGCAGTTCAGCCGCGAGTACAAGCGCCAGTTCGCCCGCAGCCCCGGCGAAGAGCAGCCCTACCAGAGCCTGCCCGTGTGAGGATCAATGACTGCGCTGCTGCTGGCGCTTCCAGCGGGCCAGGTTGCGCGTCACCCATTGCTCGGCCATGTCGCTGCTGACCAAGGCCTTCATCAAGTGCGCCAAGCGCTCGCGCAGCGCCGCGGTATTGCACGGCGAGGCCTTGGACAGCGCCAGGTACAGGCCTTCACTGGAAATCGGCGGATCAAGCACGCGCAATGCAGCGTCGATGCCCAGTGATTGCGCCATTGCCGCGCCCGGGTAACGCTCGTAGATCAGGTAGTCGGTGCGCTTGTGCAGCAGCTTTTCGAAGGCCTGACTGGCCGTTGGAACGGCTTCCAGGTCGAGGTTGGCCTCGGCGTAGTCGTCAAAGCCCTGGCCATAGCTGTTGTTCACCAGCGTGCCGCCTTTGTGGCCCTTGAGGTCAGCCCAGGAGGTGTACGTGAACGACGCCTCCTGGCGCACCCAGACCACGCTGCGGGTGGTGGTAAAGGCCGGGCTGATGAAATCGGTGGTCTGTTCGCGGTGTTCAGTCCGAAAGTAGCCGGCCATGCCATCGACGCGGCCCAGGCGGACTTCTTCCTGGGCCCGCGGCCAGGGCCCGGTGTAACGCACCTGCACCCTCAGCCCCAACTGAGTGGCCACGTAGTCGATCAGGTCAGCATTGGCGCCGATCAGCCGGCTGGGGTCGTCGGGGTCGCGCCACAGGTAGGGCGGGTATTCCGGGTTGCCAGTGACGGTGAGCTGGGTGCAGTCCTCGTGTGCCTGGCCGAGCGAAACACCGAGCAACGAGCAGAGAAGCAGGCACGCGCAGCGCTTGAGCATTGACGACTTCCCGGCAAAAGGTTTGCAGATGGCATTGATGCTAGTACAGAGTGACTCGCTGGAACGTTGCTTTCGGACAGTTCTGCGAGCGATTTCCCACAATTGCTTGATCGACCGCTTGGGCCTGATCAGCCCAATGGCGCTGATCGCCCGCGCCGGCTGTCGCGCGCCGCCACACCGGCCTGGTTAGCCTGCACGACACTGCAAAGGATTCGCCAACAAACCGCGCTCGAACACCTGCTCGTGGCGCTGCGCAACGCCAGCCCTCAAGGCCGCCGGAATTGGGCATAATGCCCGCCCTTTTTTCCGCACACTGCACAGGTCAGCCATGAAAGCCCAAGCCCGCCACATCCTGGTCAAGACCGCCGCCGAGGCCGAACAGCTCAAGCAGCGTATCGACAAGGGCGAGGCGTTCGATGTCCTGGCCCGCAAATACTCCACGTGCCCGTCCGGCAAACGCGGCGGTGACCTCGGCGAAATCCGCCCGGGGCAGATGGTCGGCGCCATCGACCAGGTGATTTTCAAGAAGCCACTGCGCGTGGTGCATGGGCCGATCAAGAGCAAGTTTGGCTACCACCTGGTGCAGGTGTTCTACCGCGACTGATTCGTTGCAGCGCGCCGCGTACCTGGTATTTTTGTCAGTTGTCACCCTCGTACCAGGCGCGCACCATCGCAGGCGACCACCCGTCCTGGAGTCGCCCCATGCGTGCCTTCTTCGTCGCTACCGGTGTCACCCTCGCATCGCTCATCTCCACCGACCTGCAGGCCGCCTGCACCTTCAGCCCAGGACTGGGTGATGACGCCTATACCTGCGACAGCGCGAGCGCGCCAGGGCTGGTCGACGTGCAGGGCAACAACAGCCTGGCCCTGCCTGCCGGCGGCACCGGGGTGATCGCCGGCAACGTCCTCTTCGGGCCCGGCCAGGATACGCTGGACATGGCCTCGGGGCGCATCGAGGGGTCGGTCAACCAGGGGGCGGGCATCGACACCTTCAGCATGACAGGCGGGGTCATTACCGGCGGCGTCAACCAAGGCGACGGGCTTGACCGTTTCTTCATGCGCGATGGCTGGATCGTTGGCACGTTCGACAGCGGCGACTACGCCGAGATGGACGGCGGACGTATCGGCACCGTGAACATGCGCCTGGACCAGAACACCTTTCTGATGCGCGGCGGCACCATCGACCGCAACCTGGTGACCGGTTTCGATCGCGACTACGTCGAGCTGTTCGCCGGCACCATCGGCGGCAACATCAGCGTCAGCGGCGGCGATGACCGAGTGCTGATCCACGGTGGCAGGTTGGGTGGCGACGTACTGATGAGCACCGGCAACGACCAGTTCAGCTGGGACGGTGGCAGCATCGGCGGCCTGGTGCAGATGGGCCCGGGCGATGACCGGGCACTGCTGCGCCAGCTCGGACCTGAGCAGTTGACCATCACCGTGGATGGCGGCGACGGCCAGGACGCCTTGCGCTTCGAGCAGAGCAACGCCAGCCAGGGCAGCCTGTACCCGAACTGGGAGCAGGTCGAGCTGGCCGACAACAGCCGCTTCACCCTCGACGACACCTGGGTGCTGGGCGATGCTGCCAGCAGCACCGGCACTGTCGCAATCGACGCCAGCAGCCAGTTGCGCTCGCGCAGCGGCGTGATTCGCGCCTTCGCCGCCGACCCGCCAGCCACCTTGAACAACGCCGGGCTGATCGACCTGAGCAGCAGCGATGGCATGGGCCGCCTGACGGTGCAAGGCAACTACGTCGGCAGCGACGGCACCCTGAAACTCGCCAGCGTGCTGGCCGGCGACAACGCGCCGTCCGACCGCCTGGTGGTCAATCAAGGCAGCATCGACGGCCGCACGCTGCTGGTGATCAACAACCTCGGCGGTGTGGGCGCAGCGACTACGGTCAATGGCATTCAGGTGGTCGAGGCAGGTGCGGGAACCACCAGTTCCGCAACGGCCTTCGTGCAGACCCAGGTGCTCTCGGCCGGGGCCTATGACTATCGGCTGTTCAAGGGTGGGCTGACGGCAGGCAGTGAAAACAGCTGGTACCTGCGCTCGACGCTGGCCGCACCGGTGGTGCCACCGCCCCCTGCAGAGCCGCCGGTGGTGACACCTCCGACCGAAACGCCGGTCGAGCCGCCAGTGGTGACGCCACCGATCGAAACACCGGTCGAGCCGCCATTGGTCACCCCGTCCCCTGAGACTCCCGTCGTGCAAGCCCCGGCGGTGACACCGCCGGTCGCTGCCCCGGCGCTGGGCCAGTCCGACCTGCCCGTCGCCGCACCTGGCAACAGCGTGCCGCTGTATCGCCCGGAAGTGCCGGTCTATAGCGTGGCCCCGCGCGCGGCTGCCCTCACCGCTCGGCAAGCACTGGGCACCTTTCACCAGCGCCAGGGCGATCAGCGTTTGCTGACCGGCAACGGCGCACTGCCAGCCAGCTGGGGCCAGGCGTATGGTGGGCGCACCCGCCAGCAATGGAGCGGCACCGTCAACCCAAGCTTCGACGGCGACATCGCCGGCTGGCGCGTGGGCCAGGACCTGTTCGCCTTCACCACCGATGGCGGCTATCGGCAGCAGGTCGGCTTCTATGTCGGCCATAGCCGACTGGACGGTGACGTCAAAGGCTCTGCCCTGGCCCAGAAAAATCGTGAAGTCGGCGACCTGCGCCTGGACGCCGACAGTGTCGCGGCGTATTGGACGGTGATCAGCCCGCAGCAGGCGTACCTCGATAGCGTGGTGCAATACAGCCGCCTCGACGGCCGCGCCCGCTCTGATCGCGGTGGGCGTCTGGACCTCGATGGCGATGTCTGGACAGCCTCGCTCGAGGCAGGCTATCCCATCCCGCTTTCTCCACACTGGCGCCTGGAGCCGCAGGCGCAGGTCATTGCGCAACGCACCGCACTGGATGGCGCGCGCGATCAGGTGTCGCGGGTCGACTTCGAGCAACAGACCGAACTCACCGCCCGCCTTGGCGCCCGCCTGGAAGCCGACCTGCCGCTGGACGGTGCCGCGCTGCTGCAACCCTATGTGCAGGTCAACCTGTGGCACGGCGACGGTGGGCGCGACACCGTGGTGTTCGATCAGCGTGATCGGCTCAGGACCGATTACCGGCACACCTCGATGCAGGTGGAGACCGGCGTGGTGGCGGTGTTGAGCGACCGTTTCAGCGTCCACGGCGGGGTACAGTACAGCCAGGACCTGGACGGGCGCGAGCACCGTGGGGTGGGGGCGAATGTGGGGCTGCGCTGGAGTTATTGAGGCACTGGACTTTCCGCTCTAGCGCCGTGCTGCGAGCAGCCCCATGCCTGCACACCCCAGCAGCCCCGCACTGACGCGATTGAAGATTCGTCGCGGTCGGGGCTGCTCGAACCAGCGCTGCAGGTAGGCACCAAGCCCGGCGTACAAGGCGATCGCCACCCATTCCAGAAGCAGAAACAGCGACCCCAGCCAGAGAAACTGCTCGCCCACCGGCGTAGCGCTGCCGACTGTGACGAACTGCGGCAGGAACGCGGTGAAGATCAGGATGGCCTTGGGGTTGCCTGCTGCCACGAAAAACTCCTGGCGCGCCAACTGCCAACCGCCGCGCGCGGGCTCTGCAGCATGGGCCTCGGTGTCTACGGGTGCGCGCCACAGTTGCCAGGCGATGTAGAACAAGTAGCCCGCGCCGGCCACCTTGATCAGCAGAAACAGGTACTCACTGGTGTGCAGCACCACCGCCAGGCCCATGGCCGCCAAGGCGATCATGCCGCTGAAGGCAAGCAGCCGGCCGCCCCCGGCGAGGCACGCGCGGCGCAAACCGTAGCGGCTGGCGTTGTGCAGCGACAGCAAGTTGTTGGGGCCGGGGGCCATGTTCAGGGCGAAGCAGGCGGGCAGGAACAGTAGCAGGATGGACAGGTCCATGTTTCGTCTCCTCAGGTGCCTGAACAGTCTCGGCGGCGTCCCTTGATCGCGTTAGATACAGTGACACGAGAAATGACCGGCACAGTGCGCAGCGGGTAGACTCCCCTCGCCTCCCATCCCAGGTGCTGCTACCGATGCCCGACCGTCAACACTGGCACGACCCTGCCCTGCCCTTTGTCGAAGCGCGTCGCGCCTGCGACAGTCGCGCCTGCTACAAGGCGCACAGCCATCCCACCTTCTCGATTGGCGCGGTCGATGCCGGCGTCAGCCATTTTCGCGGCGCGGCGCCCGGCACTCAGCGGCTGACGCCGGGGACGCTGGTGCTGGTGCCAGCGCAACGGGTGCATGCCTGCAACCCCGAGCCAGGCGGGGCCTGGAGCTACCAAATGCTGCACGTGGATGCCGACTGGCTGCAGCGCCTGCGCGAGGAGTCTGGCGTCGCGCAGCAAACACCGGGCACGGCGGCGTGCGTCAGCCACGATGAGCCGCTGTACCGGCAGTTCTGCCAACTGACCGCGCTGCTGTTTTCCAGGGCCTGCGCGCTGGAGAAGGAAACCGCTCTGGTGAACTTCATCGGCACCTTTGACGAACATGCCTTCGCCCCGCTGGCCATGGCCCCGGCCGAAGACCACGCCGCATTGGCGCTGGTCGCCCGCCTGAGCGCGCTGGCAGACGAACAACTGGCCCGCCTGAGCCTGCACGCCATGGCCGGTTGGGCCGGGCTCGGCCGGTATGCGCTGATTCGCGCCTTTCACCGCGCCACTGGCCTGACCCCACATGCCTGGCTGCTGAACGCACGGGTGAACCGCGCGCGTGAGCTGCTGCGCCAAGGCACTGAGCTGGCCGAGGTGGCGTATCGCTTGGGCTTTGCCGACCAGAGCCACTTTCAGCGGGTGTTCAAAGCCCACGCAGGGACCACGCCGGGGGCGTATCGCCGTCGGGGATGAGAAGTGAGTACTGTGCCTCGTCGGATTGAGGACTGGCGCCATCGCTGCAGCGGCGGCGCCGACCCTTGCCGCTGACGGTCCGACGGGTGCGTGTGGGACCTGATGTTCACACGGTTCATGGAGGCGCGACGTCAGCCACGAGGGACCGCGCAGCGGCCCCACTAAAGTCACCCGTTTCCAGGGGTCAACTGAACGACACTCGGCGCCCACAAAAATGCGCGCTCTTCGCCTGTGCGCCTACCGCCCGCTGATCTCCGACACCGCTGCAATCGCACTATTGTTCAATACACCGCCCTGCACGCCACGCCACCCTGCGGCCTCCTCCATTCACGAGTCCGCCCCAATGGAACAGTTTCTGCTCATCGCCCTCGCTCATTTCCTCGCACTGCTGTCGCCCGGACCGGATTTCTTTCTGGTGGTGCGCAACGCAGCCACCAGCGGCTGGAAGGTCGCCAGCGGCGCCTGCCTGGGGATCGCGCTGGCCAACGGCGTGTTCATCACCCTGGCGTTTGCCGGGCTGGCGCTGCTGCGCGAAGGCAGCCTGCTGTTCATTGCCCTGCAACTGGCCGGTTGCGCCTATTTGCTGTACGTCGGTGTGCTGTTTCTGCGGCACGCTGGCGAGCAGCCGTTCCTTGCACCAGAGGCCGACGGGGCGCGGCGCCGGGGTTGGCTGAACAACCTGCTGGCGGGGTTCGTCTGCGCGATTCTCAATCCGAAGAACGCGCTGTTCTATGCCAGCTTGGCGAGCACGGTCAGCGCCGCCAGTCTGGGCTGGAAGCTGGCGTATTCGGCGTGGATGTTCAGCATCGTGCTGCTATGGGACCTGCTGGTGGCAGGGCTCATCGGCCATCGGCACATCATGCAACGCTTCGCCCGCGCGTTGCCCGCGTTGCAACGAGGATCGGGGGCGATGCTGATCCTGCTGGCGCTGGGGGTGCTGGTGCACTTGGCGATGGGATGATCGGCGGTTGCAGCGACGCTGCGGACGGCTTCAGGCCGCGTCTGCCACCTCTTGCGCCAAGCGTGGCAAGGCGAAACCAAAGGGGATGGTCCTGGGCCCCGTACGAAAAGCCTTGATACCGGGTGATGCTGCGTTGGAACAGGCTGGGACGCCAGCCCGGTCGACATGCCCACCTACCGCAGTACGCTCGAGCGCGACCCCGGCCGTTGCTCAGCTGTTTTTGCGGGGCCGCCATCGGCCTTGCCTGAGCGGCGCCTCAAGCATTTTCATACAGGCCCTAGAACAGCTGCGCCGCCTGCCCACCTTCAAGCTTCAACAGCAACTGCTTGGCCGGCAGGCCACCGGCAAAACCGGTCAAGCGACCGCACGCGCCAATGACGCGATGACACGGCGCGATGATCGAGATCGGGTTACGCCCGTTGGCGGCGCCCACCGCGCGCACGGCCTGGGGCTTGCCAATCTGCCGGGCGATGTCGCCGTAACTGCGCGTTTCGCCAAAGGGGATAGTCAGCAATGCGGCCCAGACGTCGCGCTGGAAATCGGTACCGGTGAAGGCCAGCGGCAGGTCGAACGTCTGTCGGCTGCCGGCAAAGTAGTCGCCCAACTGGCGCGCGGTTTCCTGCAACACCGGGTGCTGGTCATCCCGTTGCAGCTCGCCCAGACGCACGCGGTTTTCCCGCTCGTTCTCCCACAGCACCGCGGCCAGGTGCTGATCACGAGCCACCAAGGTGAGCACGCCCACAGGGGAATCCATCAAGGTATAGACGCAGGACATAACCGACTCCGATTGAATGATTGATCGCCCGCACGCAGCTGCACGGGCGGATCTGGCCCAAGGCTTACCCCATCAGACTGCACCCAGCACACGGCAGACCGCCCTGCTGCAGACCAACGGTCAGTCCCTCATGAACGCCGTTGCCCCCCACAGATGAAAGACCTCACCAGCACCGTCACCCAGAACCCCATTAGCGCTGCAGAGACATAGCTGGGCACTTTGTCCAGCAGCATGAAGTACAAAACGGCCACGGCCAGCGCGAGCAACCGCACTGGTCGATGGCTGAAGCGCTGGCCGAACCGCTCGGCGGCCCGATTGAATGAGCCACTCCACTGGATCATCCGAGTACGTTCCTTGTTCCGCTAAACGTCGAGGCCCAGTCAATCGCGGCCGAATTTACTGCGCACCACCCAGGCCGAGGCCCAACCGGCGAACGTATAGAACGCATCGAGATAGAACCGCCCAAGGTAGTTTGGCAGTACCAGGCCACGAGCCTGAAGCTCGCCGCTGTCGACCATCGACGGCAGCAGCGCATAAAGCCCGTTCGGCACGATGGCCAAAGCCAGCAGCAGCACGTAGGTCAACGCCTGCACGGCCGAACCCGGTTGCCCGCAGCGCCCGGCAATGCGCAGCCCGAAATAGGCGATTAGCCCCGCCATCGGCAAGATCCACACCTGCGTTGGCAGCGCCATGAACATTTCGGCAACCAGGCTTCGGGTGGGCATGGGGAATGGCTCCGGGTAAAGCGGGCGATTATCCGGAGGTGATCGGATGGATGCAAACAAAGCCGCGTGCGTCGAACCCTGCGCGGTGTCTGAGGCAGAGGGGGCGTGCCCAGTGGGCCGGCATCGCCGCGTTGAACGGCGACGCTGGCCCTTGCGTTCAGCCGAGCACCTTGTCCACGGTCAACGGGAAGTCCCTGATACGCCGGCCGGTGGCGTGATACACGGCGTTGGCGATCGCTGCGGCGACACCCACCACCCCAATCTCCCCGACACCCTTGGAGCCCAGCTCGTTGACGATATCGTCCGGCTCGTCGACGAACACGACCTCCACCTCACCCATGTCGGCATTCACCGGGATGTGGTACTCGGCCAGGTTATGGTTCATGCAGCGGCCCAGGCCGTGGTCGATCTCGGCCTGCTCGTGCAACGCCATGCCCACGCCCCACACCACGCCGCCCAAAATCTGGCTGCGCGCGGTTTTCGGGTTGATCACTCGCCCTGCCGCGATCGCACTGACCACGCGGCTGACGCGCACGGTGCCCAGCGCTTCATCCACACGCACCTCGACGAATACCGCCGAGTGGGTCGCGCAGGCAAAGCCCTGGCGCTTGGAGCCTGGCTCAGCGGTGATCTGCACCTCGAGCGCGGTGTCCTCGGCACCTTGCAGCAGGTCGCTGAGCGCGAAGCGCTGTTCGCCCACGTGCAGTTGCCCCTCGCGCACCTGGAAGTCTTCTGCCGCCATGCCGGCCAGCGCCGGGAAACGCGACTTGGCCAGTTCCACCAGCTTGCCGCGCAACAGCTGACACGCCTGGCGGACCGCCGAACCCACCGACGACACGGTGAACGAGCCGCCCTGGAGCGGCGCCGTTGGCAGTGAGCTGTCGCCGAGCTGGAAGGTGACGTCGTCCATGGCCATGGCGGCGGCATCGGCCGCGATCTGGGTCATCACGGTGTAGGTGCCGGTGCCGATATCGGTGGTGGCACTGCTGACCCACAATCTACCTTGGGCATCGAGCCGCGCCTTGGCACTGGCTTTCATCTGCATCGACTCCCACACACCGCCCGCCATGCCCCAACCAATCAGTTCATGGCCATCCTGCTGACTACGCGGGGCCGGGTTGCGCTGCTCCCAGCCAAAACGCCGGGCGCCCTGCTCATAGCAGTCCATCAGCGCCTTGCTCGAATACGGCTTGCCTTCGTTGCCATTGGTGTCGGTGAAGTTGACGCGGCGCAGCGCAACCGGATCGATGCCCACCTGCTCGGCCAGTTCGTCCATGGCGCATTCCAGCCCGATCAGGCCCAGGGCGGCGCCCGGCGCACGCATGTCCAGCGGCGTGTAGACGTCCAGAGGCACCAGTTGGTAGGCCATGGCGACGTTATCGCAGCGGTACAGCATGCCGCTCCACTGCACCACGTTTTCACTGAAAGCCTCGAAACGTGAGGTCTGTCCGGTGGCCTCATGACGGATGGCGAGCAAGCGGCCCTCACCGTCCGCGCCCAGTTGCAAACGCTGCAAGGTGCGCGGACGGTAGCCGAAGGTGAACATCTGCTGCCGGGTCAGGGTGACGCGCACCGAGCGCTTGAGCTTCAGCGCGCCCATCACGGCCAACACCAACTGATACTGCGGGCGCAGCCCGGAACCGAACGCACCGCCGACATAGGCCGCGCAAACGCGCACCTGCTCTTTGTCCAGCTTGAAGATCTCTTGCACGAAGGCCTGGCTGTTCTGCGTGCCTTGGGTCTTGTCGTGGACCAACAGGCTGCCGTCGTCCTGGTAGATCACCGTCGAGGCATGCGGCTCCATCGGGTTGTGGTGCTCGTTGGGCGTGCTGTAGGCCGAATCCATCGTGAACGCCGCGCTCGCATAAGCCTTGGCGAAATCGCCACGGGGCTCGGGCAGCTCGGACGGCGAGTCGTAGGCATCGGCCAAGGCGTCGCGCAGGTCGGTCTGGTGCGGCTCGGGGTCGATGTCGATCTGCACCAGGCTACCGGCATAGCGCGCCAGCTCCAGGCTTTCGGCAATCACCAGCGCCAGGGGTTGGCCGCTGTACAACACGCGGTCGTTGAACAAGGGCCGGAACGGGTGGCCGTCAGCGGCGTCCTGATCCTGGTAGGCATCGTCGTCACCGGCCATGGGCGGGCGATTGAGGTGGTGCAGCACCTCGATGACGCCGGGCAGCTCAAGGGCTGCGCTGCAGTCGATATGGCGGATGCGGCCGTGGGCGACGTTGCCGCTCACCACGCTGCCGTAAAGCAGGCCTTCATCGGGGTACTCACCGGCGTAGCGAGCCTGGCCGGTGACCTTGGCCGGGCCGTCGGTGCGGTCCAGCGGTTGTCCGCTGACGGGTTGCGCGCTCATGAGGTGGCTCCTGACTGACGCTGCTGGGCGGTGCCCAATGCGCGGATGATGGCATTGTGCGCGAGGGTGACCTTGAAGGCGTTGTGCGCCAAGGGTTGGGCACCGCTCATCATGACGCGGGCGATCTCGGCATAGGTATCGGCGGTGGCAGGCTGGCCTTGGAAGCGGGCTTCCAGGTCTGGCTGGCGCCACGGCTTGTGGGCGACCCCGCCGAGGGCCAGGCGCAGCTCGCCGATGCGATCGCCGTCCAGTGTCAGTGCGGCGGCCACTGACACCAAGGCAAAGGCGTAGGACGCACGATCGCGCACTTTCAGATAATGCACATGCTCGGCAAAACGCGGTGCGGGCAATTCAATGCCGGTGATGAGTTCGTCATCGCTCAGGCAGTTGTCGCGCTCAGGCTCATTGCCGGGCAGGCGATGAAAGTCAGCGAAGGCAATCTGCCGCGTGCCCTGCCGGCCCTGGACATGCACGGTCGCGGCCAGCGCGGCCAGCGCCACACACATGTCCGAAGGGTGCGTGGCCACACAGTGCTCGCTGGCGCCAAAGATCGCGTGGTTGCGGTTCAGGCCGGTGCGCGCCGAACAGCCGCTGCCGGGTTCGCGTTTGTTGCACGGGGTGCCGGTGTCGTAGAAATACGGGCAACGGGTGCGTTGCAGCAGGTTGCCGCCACTGCTGGCCATGTTGCGCAGCTGCGGCGAAGCACCGGCCAGAATGGCCTGGGACAACAGCGGATAATCGGCCTCGATGCGCGGGTGGCGGGCCAGTTCGGCATTGCCCACCAAGGCGCCGACCAACAGACCACCGGCAGCCGTTTCACTCACCTCGCGCAGCGGCAGGCCGGTGATATCGATCAGGCGGCGCGGTTGTGCAACGTTCTCTTTCATCAGGTCGAGCAGGTTGGTGCCGCCGGCGATGAAGCGAGCATCCGGGCCGGCAAGGCGCACGGCAGCCTCGATGTCGGCGGGTTTGCTATAGGCAAAAGGCATCATGGGCGTGCCCCTCCCTGATCGCTGCCGATCAAGGCAGGCAGCACCTCTTCCACGGCCGCGATGATATTGCCGTAGGCGCCGCAGCGGCACAGGTTGCCGCTCATGCCCTCTTTGATCTCGTCGCGGCTCAGGGCCTTGCCTTCACTGGCCAGGGCCACGGCCGAACAGATCTGCCCGGGCGTGCAGTAACCACATTGAAATGCGTCGTGGCGGATGAAAGCGTCTTGCACCGCGTGCAGGCGGCCGTCTTCGTCCAGGCCCTCGATGGTGGTGATGCTGTCGCCGTCGCACATGATCGCCAAGGTCAGGCAGGCGTTGACGCGCTGGCCGTTGCGCAGCACGGTGCAGGCGCCGCATTGGCCGTGGTCGCAGCCTTTCTTGGAGCCGGTCAGGTCGAGCTGCTCGCGCAGCAGGTCAAGCAGGGTCAGCCAGGGCGGCACTTGCAGCGTGTGCTGCTGGCCGTTGATGGTCAGCGCCAGCGGCTGGCTGGCCGGAATGCACTCGGAATCGCTCATTTCTGAAGCCTCACGGTCGGAATACTGTCGTTATGCGCAGCGCAGCTGCTTATTCAGGTCCGACCGGGTGTGATCCTCATGCGTTCAAAGCAACTGAAACCTTCCAGCTCAGAGGTTGCAGCCACAGCGCCCGCGCCCTGTGCGGCGCTGGTGCTGGCCGCCGGCCGCGGGCGCCGCTTCGGCAGTGACAAGCGCGTGGCGCCAATGGCCGATGGCCAGACGTTGCTGGCCGCGACGCTGGCCCGGGTGCAGGCCCAGTTCGATCAGGTGTGGGTGGTCATCGCCGGGCATGACGATGCCCAGGCGCTGGGTGTGCCGCCCGCGGTCAAGGTGGTGCGGGCCCAGCAGGCCGAGAGTGGCATGGGGGCGAGCCTCGCTGCCGGTATCGCTGCGCTGGCAGACAGCCCTTGCGAAGTGGCGGCGGTGCTGCTGGGCGACATGCCCTGGCTGGCCGAAGGCACACTCGCCCGCCTGCGTGAAGCGGCGACGGCGCAGCACATCGTGGTGCCCGAGTGCCAGGGCCGACGCGGACATCCGGTGCTGTTCGGGCAGGCATTCTGGCCCGAGCTGGCCCAGCTGCAGGGCGACCAGGGCGGCCGCGTGGTGCTGCTTGCCCACCCTCCGGCGTTGCGGGTGATCGAGGTCGAGGATCCAGGCGTCTGGCGAGACGTCGACACCCCGGCCGACCTGCTCGGCCGTTGAGCTCGACCGCCGGCCAACGGTCGCCTGCGGCATTTGCCGTGGCAGCGTTTCCGAACCCACACGGTTTGTATTATGGTGGCGTGTGCGCATCATCTGCACGGACAAGACAATCGAGGGTGTCATGAGCAACGAAAGCATTAATTGGGACAAGCTGGGCTTCGACTACATCAAGACCGACAAGCGCTACCTGTCCGTGTGGCGCAACGGCGAGTGGGACAACGGCACCCTGACCGACGACAACGTGCTGCACATCAGTGAAGGCTCCACGGCCCTGCACTATGGCCAGCAATGCTTCGAGGGCTTGAAGGCCTACCGTTGCAAGGATGGCTCGATCAACCTGTTCCGTCCTGAACAGAACGCCGCGCGCATGGCCCGCAGCTGCGCCCGCCTGCTGATGCCGCAGGTATCGGCCGAGGTATTCATCGACGCCTGCAAACAAGTGGTCAAGGCCAACGAAAAATTCATCCCACCGCACGGCAAAGGCGCGCTGTACCTGCGCCCGTTCGTGATCGGCACCGGTGACAACATCGGCGTGCGCACCGCGCCGGAGTTCATCTTCTCGGTGTTCGCCATCCCGGTCGGCTCGTACTTCAAGGGCGGCATGAAGCCGCACAACTTCCAGATTTCCAGCTTCGACCGTGCCGCCCCACAAGGCACCGGCGCGGCCAAGGTCGGTGGCAACTACGCCGCCAGCCTGCAGCCCGGCGCGCAAGCCAAGAAGGCCAACTTCGCCGACGCCATCTACCTCGACCCGCTGACCCACAGCAAGATCGAGGAAGTCGGCTCGGCCAACTTCTTCGGCATTACCGCCAACAACGAATTCGTCACGCCGAAGTCACCGTCTGTGCTGCCGGGTATCACCCGCCTGTCGCTGATGGAGTTGGCGGCCTCGCGCCTGGGCCTGACGGTCATTGAAGGCGACGTCGAGATCAACGCCCTGGACCGTTTCATCGAAGCCGGTGCCTGCGGCACCGCTGCGGTCATTACTCCCATTGGCGGTATCGAGTACAACGGCGAGCTGCACGTTTTCCACGATCTGGAGAAGGTCGGCCCGGTCACGCAGAAGCTGTACAACGAACTCACCGGCATTCAGAGCGGTGACGTCGAGGCGCCGGCTGGCTGGATCGTCAAAGTCGCCTGATCCGCTTGCGTCAGTGCGCGGGGTGCACCTGCGGTGATCGGTCCATCAGGCTGACACCGCCGGTCGCACCCCGCGTTGCGTTTGGCCAGATGAATTTTTCTTAAATCGCCCAACGACTATTCTTTGGCACAATTCCCGCTCAACCCGCCGCCCAGGACTAAGCATGCCCCGCGTACTGACCATCGAAGATGACGCCGTCACCGCCCAGGAAATCGTCGCCGAGCTGTCCAGCCACGGCCTCGAAGTGGACTGGGCCGACAATGGTCGCGAAGGGCTGTCCAAGGCCATCGGCGGCGGCTATGACCTGATTACCCTCGACCGCATGCTGCCCGAGGTCGACGGCCTGACCATCGTCACCACCCTGCGCAGCCTGAAGATCACCACGCCCATTCTGATGATCAGCGCACTGTCGGACGTCGATGAACGCGTGCGCGGCCTGCGCGCCGGCGGTGACGACTACCTGACCAAACCCTTCGCCTCGGACGAAATGGCCGCGCGCGTCGAAGTGCTGCTGCGGCGCAACAGCGTGCCGGTGACCCAGACCCGCTTGCAGGTCTGCGACCTTGAGCTGGACTTGATCAGCCACGAGGCACGCCGCGGCCAGCAGACGCTCAACCTGCTGCCCACCGAGTACAAGCTGCTGGAATTCCTCATGCGCCACGCCGGCCAGGTCATCACCCGCATGATGATCTTCGAGGAAGTCTGGGGCTATCACTTCGACCCGGGCACCAACCTGATCGATGTGCACATCGGTCGCCTGCGCAAGAAGATCGATTGCCCCGGCCAGACGCCGCTGATCCGCACGGTACGGGGTTCGGGCTATGCCATTGCCGAACCCGTCTAAGGGCTGGAGTTCGTCCACCAGCCGCTTGCTGGCGCTGTACAGTTTTCTGTTCGTGGCCTGGAGCAGCATCCTCATGGGAGTGCTGTATTTCGAGGTCTCGAACTACCTGAACAAACTGACCCGCCACTCGATGCTGCAGCGTCAGCACCTGTTCGCGCACATGAGCGGCAAGCAACTGGACGACGCCCTGGTCGCCAGCCAGGCCTTCGAGCAGCGCGCCTTCGATGCCTATGGGCTGTTCGATGCCCAGCTCAACCCGCTGGGTGGGCGTATCCGCGCCTTCCCGCCAGGGCTCGAGCTCGACGGCAACATGCACGAGCTCAAGCAGTGCCTGGAGGTCGGCACGCCGCACCTGCCGCAAGACAGCTGCGACGCTGTGGCCATCCACATCAACGACGGCCGCTGGCTGGTGCTGCTGCGCGACAACGGTTCGCTGTTCGTGGTCACGCGGATCATTCTCGATGCTTTGCTGTGGGGGATTTCCCTGACCTTGATCCCGGGGTTTGCCGGTTGGTACTGGCTGCGCCGACGCCCCCTCAAGCGCATCCGCGCGGTGCAGGCCAGCGCCGAGCTGATCGTGGCCGGAGACCTCACCCACCGCTTGCCGCTGTCCACGCGTCGCGACGAGCTGGACATGCTCGCCGCCATCGTCAACGCCATGCTCGATCGCATCGAGCGGCTGATGCACGAAGTCAAAGGCGTGTGCGACAACATTGCCCACGACCTGCGCACGCCCTTGACGCGCCTGCGTGCCCAGCTTTACCGCATCCGCCAGCAAAGCCCGGAACAAGACCCGCTGGCCGAGGCGCTGGACCAGGCCATCGGAGAAACCGACACGCTGATGGCGCGCTTTCGTGGGCTGCTGCGCATCAGTGAGCTGGAAGACCGCCGCCGCCGCGCAGGCTTCGTCGAACTCGACCCGCACAGCCTGCTGCTGGAACTGCACGACTTCTACCTGCCCCTGGCCGAAGACGGCGCCATTCGCCTGAACCTGCAACAGCCTGCGCACCTGCCGCCGCTCAATGGCGACCGGGAACTGCTGTTCGAGGCCCTGGCCAACCTAGTGGGCAACGCCATCAAGTTCACCCCCGAAGGCGGCCAGGTGCGCATCGTCGCGACCGCCGATGAGCACGCACTGCGGGTGGCTGTGGAAGACAGCGGGCCCGGCATTCCAAGGGATGAGCGCCAGGCCGTGCTCAAGCGTTTCTACCGCAGCGAGGAAGGCCATCGGCATGCCGGATTCGGCTTGGGGTTGTCGATCGTGGCGGCCATCGTCGATTTGCACGGGTTCAGCCTGGAGGTCGACGACAGTGAGCTGGGCGGCGCGCGGTTGGTGCTCAAGTGCCCGCGCCAGAGCGCCTGAAGATGCTGCCCAAGGGCAAACGGTAGAGGTCCGCCCGCCGCAAGGCGCCGTGCTGTGGCTCAAAGCACTGGGCCGCGCAGATTTCCGACACTGCGCAAAATGGCAGGCGCGTAGGTCCGGCGCTCCCGTCAGCCGCGATGGGCGGCGCAGCCGGCCTGACCCACTCCCTCACCCCAACGCCTGGCGCACTTTTTCAAGCAGGTCAGCGATCTGGAACGGTTTGGTCAGCAGGTCCATGTCTTCGCCCAGAAACGCCTGCCTGTCGAGCGCCGTCTCCGCGTAGCCGGTCATCAGCAGCACCGGCAGGCCCGGCCGGTAAGTGCGGGCCATGTCGGCCAGCTCGCGGCCGCTCATGTCCGGCAGCCCGACATCCGAGAGCAACAGCTCGATACTGGTGTCTTCGCGAAGCAGGTCGAGGGCCTGCTCGATGGTTTCGGCCAGGCTGCAGCGATAGCCGGCATCGATCAGCACCTCGACCACCGACAGGCGCACCGAGGCCATGTCTTCGACCACCAGCACATGCTCGCCCTGGCCCGGTTGCTCGAGCCGCGGCGGCGGTACGGCGCAGTCGGCCGCTTCACCACTGGCTGGCAGCATGAGGGTCACTTCGGTACCGCGCCCTACCCCACTGCGCAGCGCCACATGGCCGCCCGACTGCAGCGCGAAGCCATAGATCGTCGACAGGCCAAGCCCGGTGCCCTGCCCCAGCGGCTTGGTGGTGAAGAACGGATCGAACACCTTGTCCAGCACCGCCGGTTCGATCCCGGCGCCGTTGTCGCGCACGGTCAACGACACGTAAGGCCCATCCTTGAGATTCGGGTCACCGCTGGACCACACCGCCGAGGTGGTGACCTCGATGGTGCCGCCCTTGGGCAGCGCATCGCGCGCGTTGATCACCAGGTTGAGCACCGCGCTTTCCAGCTGCACCGGGTCGACCAAGGCAATGGCTGGGCGGCTGGACAGCGACAGCCCCAGACGGATGCGCTCGCCGATGGTCCGGGTCAGCAGGTCCTGCAGCGACAGCACATGGCGATTGACGTCGACCGGACGCGTGTCCAGCGGCTGCTGCCGGGCGAAAGCGAGCAGGCGATGGGTCAGCGAGGCGGCGCTCATGGCCGAGCTCAAGGCCGCATCGGCATAGGTCGGAATCTTTTCCAGACGCCCCTCGCCCACCCGCTTGCGGATCAGCTCCAAGCTGGTGATGATCCCGGTCAGCAAGTTGTTGAAGTCATGCGCAATGCCGCCGGTGAGCCGCCCCAGCCCCTCCATCTTCTGCAGCTGCAGCAGTTGCGCCTCGGTGCGCACGCGCTCGGCCACTTCCTTGGCCAATTGGCTGTTGGCATCGTCCAGGCGCGCCAGGTGCGAGCGCTCGCGGTGGCGGTGTTCGGTGACGTCTTCGACGAACGCCAGGCACAGCCCAGGCGCGCGGTAGGGTGACAGCTGCCATTCGGTTTCACGCGGCTGGCCGTGCTGGGTCATGCCCAGCATGCCGCGCCAGCGTGTGCCTTCGGCCAGGTGCGCGCCCAAGGCCTGAAGCACCGCTTCCTGGCCTTGCGCGAAACACTCGCGCAGATAGCCTGGGGTGCGGTTGTCCTGCATCAGTGTGGTGAACGCATGGTTGCATTCATGCACCTTGAGCTCGGCATCGAGCACGGCGATCGGCGCCGAAACGTTGTCGAAGATTTCGCGGAACTGCGCCTCGCTTTCGCGTAGCGCACGCTCGCTGTCACGCACCCGCAGCAGCGTACGCAGGGTCGCCAGCAACACATCCGGGTCGACCGGGTGGATCAGATAGGCATCGGCGCCGTTGTCCAGGCCCGTGATGATGTCGCCGGTCTGAATGGCCGCCGCCGACACGTGAATGATCGGCAGCAACGCCGTGCGGCTGTCCTGACGCAACACGCGAACCACATCGAAGCCGCTCATGTCGGGCAGATTGACGTCCAGAATCAGCGCATCGACCACGGTCTCGCCGAGCAGCGTCAGGCCCTCACCGCCCGTACCCGCCTCAAGCACCTCGAAACCATGCATGGCAAGCCTGCGCCGCAGTGCATAGCGGGTCACCAGGTTGTCGTCGACAATCAGCAGGCGAGCATCATTGTGCATCTGCACGCTCCTGAGTCAGCGCCAGCGGAATCACCACCCAGAACGTCGAGCCCTGGCTCGGCTCGCTCTGCACGCCGACCTCGCCACCGAGCAGCTCGGCGAAGCGCTTGCACAGCGACAGCCCAAGGCCGGTGCCGCGCAGGCGCTTCTGCAAGGGCGAATCGACCTGGCTGAAGTCCTCGAACAGCGTGCCCAGCAGCTCAGGTGCAATGCCGATACCGGTGTCGCTCACGGCGAACCGAATGCGGTCTTCAGGCAAGAGCTGCGCAGAGATGCGGACTTCGCCGCGCACAGTGAACTTCAGCGCGTTGGCGATGAAATTGCGCAGAATCTGTGTGAGTTTCTTGTCATCGGTATACAACTTAGGCAAACCTTCGGGGGCCTCGAAGATCAGGTCCACTTCGGTGCTGTTGACGATCGGCCGGAACATCCCGCGCAAGGCGGTGAACAGGTCAAGCATGTCGAACCAGGCCGGTGAGATGGTGATGCGCCCGGCCTCGATCTTGGCCAGGTCGAGCAAGTCGCTGACCATGTCAGAGAGCTCTTGGGTGGCTGTACTGACGAACGCCACTTGCTTGTGCTGTTCCGAAGAGAGCGGGCCATCCAGTTCATCGGCCAGCAAGCCGGTGATGCTCAGGATCGAGCCCAAGGGGGTGCGGAACTCGTGGCTCATGTAGGCCAGGAAACGGCTTTTCAGCTCAGAGGCCTGGCGCAACTGCTCAGCCTGGTTGTCCAGCTCGGCATACAGCGCCAGCACACCTTGGTTGGTTTCATCGAGCTCGGCACGCAGGGCCGTGCTTTCGGCCTGCAGGCGGGTGATCAACGCCGCCTGCTGGGCAACGTCGGGGGAAGTCGTGTCAGGCATGGCTGAGCTCCAGGTCGATGACCAGCACGGTTACATCATCGCGGCCGCGACAGAAGTCGCGGTGCAGTACAGCGGCGATCACTGCCGGATGGCGGTGAATCAGGCCAGGGTAGTGATTCAGGTTCCAGCGCGACTGCAGCCCGTCGCTGTAGAGGATAAGCAAGTGGCCATCAACCTGCTGGTAGTCGAACACCTGCGCCTTGCGGTATTGCCCGCCGACGATCCCCGCCATCGACGCCAGGCCGCGGGTGCGTTCGCCCTTGATCAGCGTGGCGCCGATGTTGCCGATACCGACGAAGTGCAGCGCCTGCGAGGTTGCGTCGCACTGGGCGATGGCCACGGCGCCGCCACGGGTGCCGTTCATGTCCACATGAAGGCGTTCGAGCAGCGCCTGCGGCGCCTCGAACGGTGCATCGGCAAATGCCCTGGCCCCGGCCTTGGCGGCCTTCTCGGCCTCCTCGCCATGGCCCAGGCCATCGATCACCAACGCGCTGAGCAGCGGCCCACGCACAGCGATGTGCCAGGTGTCACCACAGGCCGGATCGTCGTGAAGCGAATGCTGGCTGACTCCTATGCGCAAGTCGGCGCTGCCGTCATCACCCGGATAAAGCCGCGCCAGCACCACCGAGCCTTTGGCATCGGTGTGCACATCGAACACCTGAGCACTGCGCGACACGCTGCCCAGACCAATGCCCTGGGTGCCGCCGGTGGAAAAACCATCGGCCATGCAGCGCAGCGGGTCGAAGCCTTGGGCGCTGTCCACGCTGAGCAGCTCGATCCCCGATTTGCCGTTGGCACGTGGCAAGTGGCGCAGGTGCAGCGCGCCATGTTGGGCATGCTTGAGCACGTTGCTGGCCAGTTCCGTGGCCACCAGCGCGACACGCCCGGCATCACCCTCGTCAAAGCCGACCTCCTGTGCCAGCTTCAGCGCCATGCGCCGGGCGTGCCCGACCTGGCTGGGATCATCGAGGGCCAGGACCTGGGTCAGGCTGGCGCAAAGGGTCATATCCATCGCGTGATCGTGATCCTCGTACCCGCACCCGGAGCGGTATCCAGGTCGAACTCGTCCACCAGCCGGCGCGCGCCGGTCAAGCCCAGACCCAGGCCACCCCCCGAGGTCCAGCCGTCGGTCAGTGCCAGGCGGGTATCGGCGATACCCGGGCCTTCGTCGCGAAACAGCAGGCGCAGGCCGACACGGCCCACTTGCTCGACCACGGCCCAGTCCATGTCACCGCCACCGCCGTAGACCACGGTATTGCGTGCCAACTCACTGACGGCGGTCACCAGCTTGGTCAGGTCGACCAGACGCATGCCCTGCTCGGTGGCTAACTTGCGCGCGAACTGGCGCGCCAGCACCACATCTTGTTCGATCCGCACCGGCAAGCTGCCGCTCTGCGAGACGTTCATCGATGGGCCACTCGCTGGCGCAGCACCTGCATACCGCGCTCGACATTGAGCGCAGTGCTGACGCCCGGCAGGGTCAGGCCCAGCTCGACCAAGGTAATGGCCACGGCCGGCTGCATGCCCACCAGCATGGTTTCGGCGTCCATGATCCGCGACAAGCCGGAAATGCTGGCGATCATGCGGCCAATGAAGGAATCGACCATGTCCAACGCCGAAATGTCGATCAACACGCCGCGTGCCGACGTGCGGCTGATGCGGTCGGTCAGGTCTTCCTGCAGGGTCAGCGCGAGCTGGTCGTGCATGTCGACCTGGATGGTCACCAGGAGAAATTCGCCCATCTGCAGAATAGGAATGCGATCCATGGCTCAGCCCCGTGCGTCAACGCCGAGATCCAGGCGTTTGATCGCCAGTTTCAGCGCATCGGCCAGGTTGGCCTTGGTGGTGATGGTGCTCAGGTCCAGGCCCAGGTGGACGATGGTCTGGGCGATCTGCGGACGCACACCGCTGATGATGCAGTCGGCGCCCATCAGACGAATGGCGGTCACGGTCTTCAGCAGGTGCTGGGCCACCAGGGTATCGACGGTCGGCACGCCTGTGATGTCGATAATGGCGATTTCCGAGCCGGTGTCGACGATGCGCTGGAGCAACGACTCCATCACGGTCTGGCTGCGCTGCGAGTCGAGCGTGCCGATCAGCGGCAGGGCCAGCACGCCATCCCAGAGCTTGACCACCGGGGTGGACAGTTCGAGCAGCTCATCCTGCTGACGTCGAATCACCGCCTCGCGGGTGACCTGATACGTGCGCACGGTGTGCATGCCGAGGCTGTCGAGCAACTCGGAAATGATCAGCAATTGTTCAGCGAGCGCCCCCGGCTGGTCTTTGTATTGTTGCTGCAGCAGCCTGAACAGCGGGCCTTTGAGGGCGAAAATGAAATACGCGGTCTGGTGCGAGTCGTGGCCAAGCTGGGCACGCGAAGACGAGAGCTTTTCCAGAAAACGCCGAAGCTCTTCGGAGCCTGCGCCCGTTGCGTCGGCATCTTGCAGACTGGCGAGGAGTAATTGCAGAAAACCACTGGTCTGCTGGCGCAGATCCTGCTCCTTCAGGTTACGCGTCGCGCCATTGGCTTCCAGACCAACGATCCACTCATCCAGCAGTTGGCTCTGATTGTTGTTGATCGCATCCAACGTACTGCCCTGCAATGCTGCCATATACCGAGTGCTCCAGAGGGGGAGGAAAGCCGAAATGACTGGCCTGCAGTCAGTGACCGTGGCCAGTGCGAATAGTTTGTGTGGATTACAGCAGAAGCTAGCAACGCGCCACTATCGCGGGGTGCAGGTTCGGACAACCCGCGAGCGAGCCTCTACCGGCACCTGCACGGCGCCTGAAGAGCGCTCGCGGGCGCGGCGCGCGGAGTGTGCCGCCTTCGCGCACGCCTGCCAAGCGATGTTTGACGGGGGGACCGTCAGCGAGCTGGCAGAAAGCCAGAATCGTTCGCGCGGGGCAACTCAATGGGGCCTGTCTGCTCGATGGGCTGCGCACTTGGCGATCGCAGTACCGCTCAGCCCAACCGGGCGGCCCCATCGCTCGACTGAATCGCCTGGCCGTAGCGCTGGAATGATTGCACCGCCGTTTGCGGGCAGTTCGCCTGCGCAAGTGCGCGCGTGCCGGCTTAAAGCGCCAGGCGCCTGATCAGCACCGGGGCCCCGCCGCTGGCAGCGGCACAGTGCCTTGCCAGCCTGAGGAATGCGGGCCCAGCACACTCCGCCAGGCTCAGAACGCGACGGTAGTCGACAGCAACCAAGTGCGTGGCGAGGACAGCGTCAGGCCCGCCTCGCTGTCATCCGAGGCGCCGGCCGAGGCCCAGTAGCGGTCGTTGAGCACGTTTTCGACATTGGCGCGCACGGTGACGTCGCGGCCCTCGACCTTGAAGGCATAGCGCGCGCCGAGGTCGAAACGCTCCCAACCATCGATTTCCTTGCTGTTGGCCTGGTCGAGGTACTGCGAGCTGGAATGAATGCCGCGCGCGGTCAAGGTCAGGCCGCTCAACTGCGGCACGTCCCATTCGGCGCCGAGGTTGACGTTGTAGCTGGGCGTGGCCGGCGCGCGGTTGCCGTCAAAACGGCCATCGACCGTATCGCGCAGCTCGCTGTGGATGTACATCACCCCGCCCAGCAGGCGCACGCCGGGTGTCGGTTCCCCGAACATGTTCAGCTCAAGCCCGCTGTTCTGGCGCTTGCCGTTGGCGCCGAACACGCGGGTGGCGGTGTTGGTTTCATACGCCGGCTGCTTGATGCGGAACGCGCTTGCAGTGACCGCGTAGCGGCCGAAATCGTACTTGGCGCCGACCTCGATCTGGCGGCTGATGAAGGGCGCAAAGATCTCATCTTCATTGACCGATGTGCTCGGCGCAATCTTGCCTTGGCTCAGGCCCTCCATGTAGTTGGCGTACAGCGACAACTGCTCAGTGGCCTTGAACACCACGCCGGCAGAGGGCGACAGCTTCTCCTCGTCATAGGCGGTATCGCCCTTGATGCCATTGCTCCAGTCATCGACCTGTACCCGCTGCCAGCGAGCCCCGAGGGTCAGCAGCAGGCGCTCCTCGAAAAAGCCCAGGGTGTCGGACAACGCCACGCCGGTGAAGCGGTTTTCCGTGTAGACCTTGTCGTCCAGCCGCGTTGGCGTGCCGGGGGTGGGGGTCGCAACCGGGCTGTAGAGGTTGCTTGGCGCACTGGCGTACCGCGCGCCGCCATTTTCGAAGTCCATGTAGAAGTAGCTGGCGGCCAGGTTCACCTCATGGCTCACGGCCCCCGTGTGAAACCAGTTGCGCAGCCCTGCCTGCGCGGTGCGCACGGTCTCGTCGCGGGTGAAATCGCGCGGCTGCACGGTGAAGGCGCCCGCGTCATTGGAAATCGGCACGTTGTGGCGCAGGAAATCATGCTCGCTCTTGCGCGCCCCGACCCCGCCGTAGAGCATCAGCGAGTCGCTCACATCGAACTCGCCATTGACCATGCCGAAGGTGTCCTGGGTGCGCGCCTGGCTCCACTTCTGCGCGTAATTGTGGCGCACCTTGTTGGCGTCCGGCACCTTAGCCAGCGCGCCGACGATCACTCGCTCCTGGGGCGCATCGGTGTCGCGCTCGGTGTGGCCGAAGTCGGTCGACAGGCGCAGGCGGTCCCCGCGAAAGTCCAGGCCCAGCACCGCCATCTGCCGGTCGACGCTCTGATGGTCCCACGGGGTATCGCCCGACTGTTTCACGCCGTTGAAGCGCACGCCGAACTGGTCGCCTTCGCCAAAGCGCCGGGCCACGTCAAGCGCGCCGCCGAGCTGGCTGTCGGAGGCATAGCTGGCGGTGAACTCGGTAAGCGGGTCTTCGCCGGCATGCTTGGGCACGATGTTGATGCTGCCGCCCACGCTGCCGCGGGGCGAAATGCCATTGATCAGCTGGCTGGGGCCTTTGACGATATCGACCCGGTCGGCCATGGCCATGTCGATGCTGTAGGTCGGCAGGATGCCGTACAGGCCGCCGTAGGACACGTCGCTGTTGAACAGGCTCAGGCCGCGGATGGTGAACTGCTCGAAGCGCCCGCCCGAGGGGTTGGTGACCCGCACTGACGGGTCGCTGGCAACCATGTCGCCGAGGGTGCGCGCTTGCTGGGCCTTGATTCCCTCGCTGCTGTAGGTGGTCATGCTGAAGGGCGTGTCCATGAAGTCACGCGAGCCCAGCAGGCCCTGCGAACCGCGCCGGGTAACCTGGCCACCGGCATAGCGCTCGGCATCGAGGGCCGCGCTGTTCTGCACGCCTTCGATGGTGGTGGGCGCCAGTTCGAGGGCGCCGGAGTCGCTGGGGGCCGGCACCAGCGTATAGCTGTCGGTACCCACGCTGCGCAGTTGCAGGCCAGTGCCTTGCAGCAGGCGGGCGAAGCCTTCCTGCACACTGAACGGCCCTGACAGCGCCGGGCTTTGCCGGCCGGCCACCAGCGCGGGCTCCACCGACAGGCTGACGCCGGCCTGGCCGGCAAAGCGGGTCAGCGCAGCGCCGAGGCTACCGGCCGGAATCTGAAAACTGCGCGGCGCGCTGTCGGCCAGCGCCAGTTCAGGCACGGCGCCCAAGCCGAGCACAAGGCACAAGGTAGGCGCGGAAATCGAAGACGCCAGGCGCGGGCGTTGGCGCGGGAATGCGGACATGGTGCGGCTCTCTCGTAGGGCTCATTTGCCCTGAATGACAGCCGAGGCGGAAAAAGGGGACAGGTGGCGGGAACATTTTTTCCCTGACCGTACGGCCGCTAGCCGAGTGCCGGCACGCCAGCGCGCGCGAAGTGTTGTGAAGCCCCCAAAGGCTGCAAGCTGCGCGATCGGGCGGTTACCTGCCGCTCGCATTGCCACGGCACCGCCGCCCTTTCGCACTGCCGCTAACGCCGGTCGTCCAGGCTTTCTTTGTTCTTGACCGCCAGCGCCCGGTGCTGCAGCAGGCAGATGTAACCCAGACCCGCCAAGGTCAACAGCAGCCAGACCAGGGCAATCAGCAGCTCGGTCGCGTAATGCGCCACGGTTGCCTGGTTCCCGGCAAAGGACTCGTACACCAGTACCCGCGCTTCGCCGCCGTCATGGCCGATGCGCACGCCGGCCTGGGCGATCTGTGTGTAGTCGCCATCGAAGTAGATCCACACCCGCGCCTGGGCATCGGCGCCGATGGCGGTGATGTCGACGCTGCTGGTGGCGGTTTCCAGCAGCGTGTCGTTGCCAGCTTCGTCTCGGACCTGCACCAGGCCCTTGGCGGGCAGGCGTATGTGCACATTGCGTACCGGCGTGTCGCCAGTGTTGCGCAAGGTGATGAACAGCCCGGTGCGGTGATCCACCAACCCTGCTTCGAAGGGCTTGGCGAACAGTTTGCGGTAGGGCGCCTGGGCCAGGTCGACCAGCTTGTCGAGCTGTTCGTGGCCGATCACGCCCCCGCTGATACTGCGGGCATGCTCGTACAGCTGCTCGTATTTCAACGCATCGCTGGTCTGGCTGATGCGTTCGCTGAACTGGCTCGGGTAGGTCAGAGATTGGTAGGTGACATCGGCCTCGAGCCGCGCGTTATCCCTGAGCATCAGGTACAGCGCACTGACGCAGACCAGCGCGATCAAGACGCCCGCAAGGGACTTACCGACTTTTTCCCAGTTCAACCTGGTGGTTCCTTGTGTGGTGACGTGGCGCGTGCCATGGCTTGGAAGGCGCGAGCAAGCGTGCCAACTTCGGTCGGCCGGCGCAACACGCGCGTGCGCGAACCGCTCGCATGCAAGCCCGGACGAACGTACCGCGCGCCACGCCGTCAGAGAGGGATACCCCGGAACTGCGCACATAGAGGACGCCCGATGTCTCACCCTGATCCGTCGTACGTGAAATGGCTCGAAGAGCAGTCCATGCTCAAGGCTTCCCAGGACCGCGCCCGGCTCTACTCCGGCCAGTCGCGCCTGTGGCTCAACCCCTTTGCCGAAGCCCAGCCGCGCCGCGCCACACAAATCGCCTCGGTATGGCTGACCGTGTACCCCGACGCCATCATCGCCCCCGAAGGCTGCTCGGTGCTCGGCGCCCTGGGCCACGAAGCGCTGTGGAAGCGCTTGTCCGAGATGGGCGTGCAAGGCATCCACACCGGCCCGATCAAGCGGTCCGGTGGTGTGCGCGAACGCAGTTTCACCCCCAGTGTGGATGGCAACTTCGACCGCATCAGCTTCGACATCGACCCGCTCTACGGCACCGAGCAGGAACTGGTGCAGATGAGCCGCCTGGCCGCCGCGCACAACGCGGTCACCATCGATGACCTGATCCCCTCGCACACGGGCAAGGGCGCGGATTTTCGGCTGGCGGAAATGGCCCATGGCGCCTACCCGGGCCTGTACCACATGGTCGAGGTACGCGAGGAAGACTGGAACCTGCTGCCAGAGGTGCCCGCCGGTCGCGACGCGGTCAACTTGCTGCCGGCCCAGTGTGACGAACTCAAGGCGCGCCACTACATCGTCGGCCAGCTGCAACGGGTGATCTTCTTCGAGCCCGGCGTGAAGGAAACCGACTGGAGCGCCACCGCGCCGGTGACCGGCGTGGACGGCGTGACCCGGCGCTGGGTGTACCTGCACTACTTCAAGGAAGGCCAGCCGTCGCTGAACTGGCTCGACCCGAGCTTCACCGCGCAGCAGATGATCATCGGCGACGCCCTGCACGCGCTCGATTGCCTCGGCGCGCGTGGACTGCGGCTCGATGCCAACGGCTTTCTCGGCGTCGAGACCAGCGCCGAAGGCACTGCCTGGTCCGAGAGCCATCCGCTGTCGCTGGTGGGCAACCAGATCATTGGCGGCATGGTGCGCAAGGCCGGAGGCTTCAGCTTCCAGGAGCTGAACCTGACGCTGGACGATATCGCACAGATGTCCAAGGGCGGCGCAGACCTGTCGTACGACTTCATCACCCGCCCGGCCTATCAGCACGCCCTGCTCACCGGCGACACCGAATTCCTGCGCCTGATGTTCAAGGAAATGCAGGCCTTCGAGATCGACCCCGCGTCCCTGATCCACGCCTTGCAGAACCACGACGAACTGACCGTCGAGCTGGTGCACTTCTGGACCTTGCACGCCCACGACATGTACCACTTCAAGGGCCAGACCCTGCCGGGCAGCATCTTGCGCGAGCACATCCGCGAAGAGATCTACGAGCGGCTGTCCGGCGAGCATGCGCCGTACAACCTGCGCTTCGTCACCAATGGCATTTCCTGCACCACGGCCAGCCTGATCACCGCTGCATTGGGCATGCGTGACCTGGAGCAGATCACTGATGCCGATATCGAACAGATCCAGAAAGTGCACTTGCTGCTGGTGATGTACAACGCCATGCAGCCCGGCGTGGTGGCGTTGTCGGGGTGGGACATGGTGGGCGCCCTGCCCTTGCCTGCCGAGGCGGTCGCCGAGCGCATGCTCGATGGCGATACCCGTTGGATCCATCGCGGCGGCTACGACCTGGCGGGCCTGGCCCCGGACCACCACACTTCGGTACGCGGCATGCCGCGGGCCCGTGCACTGTACGGCAGCCTCGACGAACAGCTCGAGCGCAGCGATTCGTTCGCCAGCAAGGTGAAGAAGCTGCTGGCCGTGCGTCAAGCCTATGGCATCGCCACGGCGCGGCAGATCCTCGTGCCGGACGTCACCAGCCCAGGCTTGCTGGTGATGGTGCATGAGCTGCCGGCCGGGCGCGGCACGCAGATCAGCGCGCTGAACTTCGGCCAGACCGTGATCGCAGAAGAGCTGCAACTGACTGGATTCACGCCAGGCACAGTGGTGGACATGATCAACGAGACGGTCGAGGGTGACCTCACCGAAGACGGCCGGCTGATGATCAATCTGGACCCTTACGAGGCGTTGTGCCTGCGCATCGTCAACAGCAGCGGGCACTTGTGATGCCGCTGGTCGGGTTTAGCACACGATCCGTTTGAATCCCTGACAGCCAGGACAGTCAACAACTTAGAGAGGACACACAAAGCAAAGGAGCTTTCCATGAGCCTGGCGATGACCCTTTTAAGTTTGTTGAGTGCCTGGGTGGCAGTGGCGCTGGCGCTGCTGTGGGGCGTGCTGCGAGTGGCGCGCCGCCACCACGGGGAACCTGCTGTGAAACCGGCGCCGGTGCGCCATCAGCAGTTGGTGTGGAGCAAGTTTGCGGGTTGAAAGGGGGCGCAGGTCCCCTGTTCGGATGTCGGCCCGCCGCCCGCCGCTGCTGTCCACCCAGTAAAACCTGGACCCTGTTGGAGCGGCCCTAGGCGCTCCGCTGGTTCGCCAAGCATCGCAAGGCCGCGCCATTGGTTGTGGCCGGCGGTTGCGGATGGGTTGTTTGTATCGGAGCGACACGGTTGGCTGGAGCGCCAATCGGCGGCTGCGATCCAGGCCCTATACTTCGCACGACCCATCGCACCTGATTGCGGCGATTTTCGTCGCGAAGGTCTGCGCTGCGGTCCCACCCTATGGCTTCAAGGGCCCAAGCATGAACCGCATCCCTGCGTTGAACCCATGGCGCCTGTTACAGCCTCACGCCACTGGCTGGTGATAACGAGGCGATCAGCAACCCTAGGTGCCTTGTACAATCGCTTACTCAAGGCCTCCGTCCTACACACCAGAGCCTGCGCTACAGCCCGCCTCACCCCATAAAAAACCCATCACCCACCCCGCCGCTGCCGCAGGATCCTCCTGCATGAAACAATGCCCGCCGGCAACCTTTCGCTCAAAGACCGCGCCATTCAACCGCGCCAGCCGTCGTACAGATGGCCCCACAAACGGATAGCTGCGTTCCCCATGCAGAATCAGCGTTGGCGTCACGATGTGCTGTAGGCTCGGCCATAGCCGCTGCGGCATCGAGCTAAAAATCTCCGCCTCCCGCGACGGCCGGCATTTCAGCGAGACGCCTCCCGGGCTTGGGCTCAGGGCATGTTCGAGGTAGGCGTCGAGCGCATCTGCGCTCCAACCCTTGAAGGTGCCACGCCCTTGCAATGACGCCTGCGCCACTTGCCGATCCGGCCATTCGCTGCGCCGTGCGGCGGCTTTGCGCGCCAGCCCATGCCGGCCATGCAGACGCAGCCACCGCGCCAGCCGCATCAGCGCGATCATGCGCCGGCTGAACAGCACCGGATCAAGCAGCACGGCGCGTGCGAACAATCCCGGCCGCTGTGCCAGTATCAGGCCAGTCAGCACCCCACCAAAGCTGTGCCCCATCGCATGACACACGACCTCCCCATAGACCCCGCGCCCCGCCTCGAACGCCGCCAGGGCCAGCTCTGCGCTGCGATTCCAACCCCGGAATGCTCCGCCATGATCACTCTCGCCGTGGCCTTGCACATCGCTCAACCACAGATCGAAATGCTCGCTGAGCTGCACCAGCATTGGCCGGTACACGAGGGCGCAAAAACCATTGCCATGCAGCAGATGAAGCAACGGCTTGCCGCTGGCTGGCGAACGCCAGCCGCGCAAGGTGAAACCGTCAGGGGTGAGGTAGGACCAAGGAATCAGTTGCATCAGACATCTCAACGCGTGCCGTCAGGAGAACGATGATTCTACAAACAGCAGCGGGTACAGCGACATCACCAGTAACAGGGCCATCAGGACATTGAACAGCATCAACCAGCGCGGCGTGCGCAGCAGGTTGCGCAGGGCACTGCCAAACATCACCCAGACGCCCACGCTGGGCAGGTTCACCAGCGCGAACAGCAGCCCGATCACCACCACGTTGTGCAGATAGCCTTCGACCGGCACATAGGTGGTGATGGCGCCCACGGCCATCACCCACGCCTTGGGATTGACCCACTGGAACGCCGCCGCACCGAGAAAGCTCATGGGCTTGCGCTCGCTACCGGTGCTCTCGGACATCGGCCCCGAGGTGGCGATCTTCCAAGCCAGGTACAGCAGGTAGGTCGCCCCGACGTAGCGCAACACGGTGTAAAGCACGGGCCAGGCCTTGAACACTTCACCGAGCCCAAAGCCCACCGCCATGACCATGACCATGAATCCCACACTCACACCGAGCGCGTGCGGCACGCTGCGACGCACACCGAAGTTCACCCCGGAGGCCAGCAACAGGGTGTTGTTGGGCCCTGGAGTGATGGAAGATACGAACGCGAAGAGTACGAAGGCGGTAAGCAGGTCATAGGAACCGAGCATGGTCTGGTATCCAGAAGGGTGATATCGAGGCACTACAGTAGCGAAGGGCCTGCACTTGCAGACCTGTACAGTTACCTCATATTTTGCCCATACACCTTTCTGTACCCATTATTCCGGCTGGAATATCGTTTCGATGGGCTGCGCGAACAGCCGCGCCAAGCTGAAGGCCAGCGGCAGGCTGGGATCGTAACGGCCGGTTTCAATGGCATTGACCGTTTGCCGCGACACACCCAGGCGCGCGGCCAGCTCTGCCTGGGACCACCCCTGTTCAGCGCGCAGCTCGCGCACACGGTTGTTCATCGGTAGCGCCTGGCACCGAACACGGTACCGGCTGCCCACAGCGCCCCCATGAGCGGCCAGACCATGAACATCGACAAGCGCGGCAGGCCCGCCGTTTCCAGAAAGCCATAGCTGGAGGTCATTAGCACCGTGACCACGAACGCCATCCCCAGCGCTTCAAGCTGAATCCGCCGATGCAGTTCATCGAGGCTGCGGATCTGGCGAATCACCGCCCAAGCCATGGCCAGCATGGCGGGCACCGGCGTGAGTGCCACCAGGGCTCTGCTCACCGGCGACTGGAGAAACGGCAGGTAGTAACTGCTGATCAGCACGGACAGTGCGTAGGCGCTCATCGCCAGGGCAAACGCCAATCCAAAACGCTTGGGCGGCATAGGGAGATCCTCTATGTAAAGTGTGCTTGACATTGAAAGCGCTGAAACCCTCAATGTCAAGCTCGCTTTACACTGCCATTTCCCTGTGCCTTGTGGCTAGAATACGACCCTTTGACCTGGAAGCCTTGCCATGCCCGTCTCCATCCGCCCGGCACAACGCGCCGACGCCGCGCAAATTCTCGCGTTCATCACTGAGCTTGCCGACTACGAGCGTGCGCGCCACGAGGTCATCGCCTCGGTCGCCGACGTCGAGCGCACCTTGTTCGATGAGCCGAGCAATGTCAGCAGCCTGATGTGCGAGCGCGACGGCGTCGCCATAGGCTTTGCCGTGTACTTCACCAGCTACTCCACCTGGCTCGGCAAGCACGGCATCTACCTCGAAGACCTGTACATCACCCCCGAGCAGCGTGGTGGTGGCGCCGGTCGCCAACTGCTGCAGCACATCGCCCTCGAAGCGTTGAACAAGGGCTACGGCCGCCTGGAATGGAGCGTGCTGGACTGGAACACCCCGGCCATCGGCTTCTATGAAGCGTTGGGCGCCGAAGCACAGAGCGAGTGGATCAAGTATCGCCTGGAAGGCGAGCGCCTGCGCAATTTCGCCCAAGGCACACAGCCAGCCTCGCACTGAGCCTCATCCCATCGCGCGGGGTCAAACACCCCGCCACAGCGCCAAAGGACCCGCCGCATGCCCTACCCGATCGAAGCAAAACTGGTGGTCGGCGTCGCGTCCAGCGCGCTGTTCGACCTCAGCGAATCCGACGCCATCTACGCCACCCACGGCGTTGAAGCCTACCGCCAGCACCACGAACAGAACATCGACCAGCCCTTTGCACGCGGCGTGGCGTTCCCGTTCATTCGACGATTCTTGAGCATCAATCAGGCTTTTCCGGCGCAATTGCCCGTGGAAGTGGTGCTGCTCTCACGCAACTCCCCCGAGACCGGCCTGCGGGTGTTCCGCTCCATCGAGCACTACGGGCTGGACATCAGCCGCGCTGCGTTCATGTCCGGCCGCTCGCCCTACGAGTACATCCCCGCCTTCAACGCCTCGCTGTTTCTCAGCGCCAACGAAAGCGACGTGCAACGGGCCATCGATGCCAGCTACCCGGCCGGCCTAGTGCTGCCAAGCACCGTCTACGACGACGAAATCGACCAGGAACTGCGCGTGGCCTTCGACTTCGACGGTGTGATCGCCGACGACGAAGCCGAGACCGTCTACAAGCAGGCCCTGGACCTCAACGCCTTCCAGGCCTACGAGCACACCCGCAAGGCCATCCCACACCAGCCTGGCCCGTTGGCCGATCTGTTTCGCAAGCTGTCGCTGATCCGCACGCTGGAAGACCAGCGCCTCAGCGAAGACCCCGACTACCGACGCATCCTGCGCATCGCCATCGTCACCGCCCGCAACGCGCCGTCCCACGAACGGGTGGTGACCACGCTGAAGGACTGGGGCGTGTCGCCGGATGAGTCGTTCTTCCTCGGCGGCATGGAAAAGGCACGCGTGCTGTCGATCCTGAGGCCGCACATGTTCTTCGATGATCAGCGCAGCCACCTGGACTTCCCGGCCGGTGGGTTGCCGATGGTGCATGTACCGTTTGGGGTAGCGAACCGGCGCGAGGGCTAAACCACGAATGCGTTGGGCTCGGGCCTGGCAGGCGAGCGATTTCAAACGCCCGGCTTCCAGGGAATCAGCGTCTGTGGGCACACTCGCGAACGCTGCAACGCAGCCCCGGCCGCGCCGACGCGAGACATCGCCCACCACGAGCACATGGCCGTGCCCGCCAGCTCCGGCCTATCTCCCCTCGCGCACCGATTCCAGCAGCTGATCCAGCTGCTCGAACCAGTCAGCCCAGTCCAGCGTCCCCGCTCCCGCATCCACCAGCCACAGCCCCTCCCCGCCTTGCCGAGCCGCCAGAAGCAACCGCCCCCCGGAGTCGTCCCCCACCGCGACCCACCCAGGGAAATAGCGGGCGACTTCATAGGTGTGGTTGCGTTCCTCGATGTCGGCGGCCGCATAGATCTGCACTTGATCCTCCAGCATTGCGCCGTCACTTCTCTGCTGCCAGAACAGCACGGGCCAAGCCTCTGCTGACAAGCCAAGGGCGGTACACACGCGGGTGATGTGGCTGGCGGTCGAGGGGGGTTGATCGATGCGGTGGTTTGGCATGTCGAGTGGCTCCTGAGGCGCATCTGGATGCGCCATGGCATGAAATGAAAGGATAACAGCGCTGCGCTATCGTCCGCCCCCGCAGCGAGCATCGCGCCCACGAGCGATGGCGCCTGTTCTTTCGTGTTGACGTGTATCATTTTCCTGGCAAATAAAGCGTGGCACTTGCGTGGTCCTGGGCGAAGTCTCCGATAGCACTCAGTTTTGGCTCAAAGGCATGAGATTGATTCAAGCCCGGTCGTCGCTGGTCCAGATAGGCGGGTGCCCTCGGACCACGCCACATGTCCAGAAAGGCGAGCACGTTGATACCGCCGGCGGCGGCAGAAATTCGAGTCATTCATTCTCTCCAGTCGTGAAAAAGCCCACACTGGGCGGGCTGTGAAACAGATGCGCTATGATCAGGCCCTCACACAAGGAGTTGGCTGATGAAAAGGCTATGGATGGGCGCGGCGTTTATGGCAGCGCTAAGCGGATGCGGCACCATCGAGACGGTGTCCGACGAATCTAAAGCGGTAGATAAACTGGCCCGTTGGGGATCGGACTGCCATTCGATTCCGCGCGCCTACAGTGGATTGATGTACCAGTTCTGCACCCTGAACGGGCCTGCTCGGTCGGGTAGTCACTGGTCAGCGGAAACGGTGTTCGTGGACATGGGGCTATCGGCCGTTGCTGACACCGTGATCCTGCCCTACACAGGCGTTCAGCAGCTTCGCAAGGGTAGCGTCCCAGTTCGAAGGCTGGCGTATTGATCCAGGCATCAGAAAATCACGCGACCTGGATTACCTTCAGCGCCAGGCAATCCTGCAACTCGCCTGCATGATTACAAATGGCACGGTAAGGCATCTCTGTTCGCCGTTCTGGATGTAGCAACTGGCGAGGTCATCGGCTGCTTGAAACGACAGCATCGCAGCGTAGGGTTTCTTGCATTTTTGAGAGAGATCGATGCGTCGGTACCTGCTGCAATGCCGATCCATTTGATGATGGACAACCACGCAACATACAAGACCGACAAAATCGCAGCGTGGCTTGCAGCGCATCCCCGCTACAGCATCCACTTTACGCCGACCTCCGCATCTTCGTTGAATTTGGTCGAGCGCTTTTTCTCAACGTCGAGCGAGAAAAGGATAAAGCGGCAAGCGCACATTAGCGTCACAGATCTGGAAGCATCGATTGATGCACTGCTTGGAAACGTACAACCAAAATGCGAGGCCATTCCGGTGGTATAAGAAGGCCGATGACATCCTCGCTTCAATCGCTCGAGCAGCACTAGCGCTGGGGAAATGATTTTTCCATGGTACTTCTAAAAAGCCACACTAGAGCTGAAAAGCTCGCCTAAACGTACCCCGCACCAGATCTGACTAAAACATGGGCAGACAACACTGCGGTAGAGGCCAACCGTACACCAGGCGAAACACACCCAAGCCCTGGGGCATTGTTTCAGGTCCCGCGATGAGCTTCACGGACCGATTCACATTGCGCCACGCACATAAAAAAACCCGCACTTGGCGGGTTTTCTTGCAGCGTCTGGACTCAGATCGGGTGGCTGTAGAACAGCGCATACGATTCGATGCCATCGTTTGGCTGCTTGATGCCGGCATTGGAATAATGCGTCGCACGGATACCCACGCGCTGATTGTCGCCGAACTTCAAGCCCGCGCCGATGCGGTCTTCAAAGTTGAAGGCGCTGCCAAATTCTTTGTCACCGGCCGAGGTGCCGGAGAACACCGCTACCCCGATACCCGCCTCGATGAAAGGCTTGATATCGCCATTGCCGAACTCGTAGACGAACACCGGTGCGAACGACAGCGAGTGCGTGCCACCTGCGGCGTCGCCGGCTTCCCAGTAGGTGTAGCCGGCATCCCAGTAGCCGGTCAGGTGGCCGACACTGGACTCAAGCCAGCGCTTGTCCCAGTCGAAGCCAACGCCCACTCGGGCAGTCAGGCCACCTTGGCTGGTTGCGCCAATGGCGCCGGACAGTTCTGTCGCATTGACAGAGACAGCAAACAGCGAAAACACCGCAGCGGCGATGACTGTTTTCATTATTCCAATTTCCTGAGTTATTACTTAGCAAGCTATCTTAGTCACAGTGATATCACACTGCACAGTCCTTGCACATAGAGGGTGAAAGATTTTGAAAAATTCCGTGAACGCTCAAGGGCTATTCGGCCATTGTCAGGTACCAAAGTACCCTTGCCGAGCCGCTGGGTAGTCAGCCGCCGTCAGACACCACCCGGTGAGTCAAGCACCTGCCGAACTTTACGGGCCAGGTCGGAAGGCAAGTAGGGCTTGGCAATCACCTCGAATTCCGAACCGCCGACATCCGTGCGCTCAATCGAGCTCTCGGCATAGCCGGTCGTCAGCAACACCTTGATGGCGGGTTTGAGCGACTGCACTTTACGCGCGAGGGACACGCCGTTCATGCCACCCGGCATGATCAGGTCGGTGAATAGCAAATCGAAACCCGGATGCTGGTCGATCAGCGTCAACGCTTGCTTGGCATCTGTGGCGATGGTCGGGCTGTAGCCGTACTCTTCCAGGATGGTCCGGGCCAATTCGGCCACGTCACTGCGGTCTTCCACCACCAATACCCGCTCATGCCCAGACTTCGGGGACGTGGCCTGGCGTTTGTCGAGCGGCTGCACGTCACTGTCATCGGCGGGAAAGTACAGGCGCAGGGTGGTACCGACGCCTTGCTCCGAGTAGATGCGCGCAATGCCGCGCGATTGCTTGGCGAAGCCATACACCATGGACAGTCCAAGACCGGTGCCCTTGCCCTCTTCCTTGGTGGTGAAAAACGGGTCCATGGCGCGCGCCAACACCTCTTCGGGCATGCCCTCCCCGGTGTCGGTAATCGCCACGCACACGTAATTACCTGGCAATAGGCCCTCATACGAAGACCGAGCTTCCTGCGCCACCGTCACATTACGAGTCTGGATATGCAATTGCGGGTGCGTACTGCCGGCCATGGCGTCTCGCGCATTGATCAGCACATTCAACAAGGCGCTCTCTGCCTGCGCTGGATCGATACGGCAGTGGTGTAATTGCGAGTCAAGATCCAACCTGACCTCGACACCTTCGCCCATCGTGCGATTGATCAACACTTGAGCGTCTTTGACCAGTTGATTGAGGCTGATCACCCGCCCCTGCAGTTTCTGCTTGCGGGAAAAGGCCAACAGCTGCTTGGTGAGGGTCGTGGCTTTTTCCACCGCATCGTTGGCATAGCCCAGGTTGCGCGAGATCTTGCCCAGGTCAGGCGAGGCTCTCTCGGCAACCGCCTTGGACAGCGAGAGATAACCGCCGATGACCTGTAGAAGATTGTTGAAGTCATGCGCGATGCCGCCGGTCAACTGCCCCAGCGCTTCCATCTTCTGCGACTGACGCAACGCTTCCTCAGCATCGCGTCGGCGGCTCACGTCCAGCTGCGAGGCAAAGAAGTACGTCAGGTGTCCAGCTTCGTTATAGATCGGCGAAATGAACAGCGCATTCCAGAACGAGCTGCCATCTTTCTTGTAGTTGAGCACTTCAGTCGAGAAGTCATGGCGCTGTTTCACTGCCTCACGGATCGAGGCAATGGCATCGGGATCGGTGTCCTCACCCTGCAAGAAGCGGCAGTTACGCCCCAGTATCTCTGCGCCCGCGTAGCCAGTCATTTCCAGGAAGGCCTGGTTGGCAAAGATGATCGGGTTATCGGCCCGGTTGGGATCAGTCACGATCATCGGCATGCGGGTGCTTTCGACAGCGGCGAAGAAGATGTCTTTCGGGTGCCCAAGTACATCGGCGGTGAAGCGGTTATCGACACGAAGATCACTGTTGGACACTGCCGAAACTCCTGTTGATTCACTGCCTTGCAGTGGCGGCATCACGCCGCAGATAGAGTTCGGAGTGGTTTGGAAAACAAACGTTCAACGCGGATCAGGCAACGCAGCCAAGCCTGGTAGGGGATCAATGAAGAGTGGGATCACGGGTCGCCTGAGCGACCCGTGGAACATTCAGCGCTGACCGTCATCGACAATGCTGAGTCGTCATTCAGAAGTCGACCGATGCACTGACCGAGAAAGTGCGCGGCGCCCCCAGCACCAGGTACGAAGCGCCGGGGTAGCCACCGGCCGAGGCCCAATAATCCCGGCCTGCGACGTTGTCCAGCCGTGCGCGCAGGGTGACATCCTTGTCCTCGACCTTGAAGCCGTAGCGTGCGCCCAGGTCAAGGCGGGTCCAGGACGGGATGTCGAGGGTGTTGCTGTTGTTCACGTACTGACGGCTGGTGTACACCACGCGGCTGGTCAGGGTCAGGCCATCGAGGCCGGGAACGTCCCACTCACCGCCAAGGTTGGCCTGGGTTTTCGGCACACCGATCGCCCGATTGCCATCGTCGGCGCCGTTCTGCGTCTTGCTCAGCTCGGCATCCAGCAGCGTGACGCCGCCCAGCAGCCGCACGCCCTGGGTGGGCTCGCCGAACATCGACAGCTCGATACCGCGGTTGCGCTGTTCGCCACCGTCCTTGAACACCTGGTTTTCGACGATGCTGGTGGGTTTGCGCGTCTCGAACACGGCGAGACTACCGCCCAGGCCGCCGCCGTCGTACTTGAGACCGAGTTCGGTTTGCTTGGCGATGTAGGGGGCGAGGGAGGCGCCGGCGTTGACGATTGGCGCTCGGCTGCCGTCCGGCAATGTAGTGGTGGCGCCGGCGGTATCGCCTTTGGTCAAGCCTTCGATGTAGTTGGCATACACCGAGAACTGCTCAGTGAGCTGGTAGACGGCGCCGACGACGGGCGTTGTTTCGTAACGATTGTATTGGGAGGTCTTGTCACCGCTGTTGTAGTCATAACCGCTGACATCCAGCCCCTGACGACGTGCGCCCAAGGTCACTTGCAACTGGTCGTCGAAAAAGCCCAGGGTGTCGGCGATTGCCAAGCTTTGCGTGTGCGTGCGAGCGGTGATGTGTGGGTCGGACATCGAGCCACTGAAGCTCACATTGTCCGGCTTGGCAAAACCCACGGGGTGGTAAAGGTCATCCGCGAAGCCGCCGAAGTTGCCAGCCCAGGCGTTGCGGTCCTTGGTGTCATACATTGCACCGGATACGACCCACTGATGAGAAACCGGACCGGTGTTCACACTCCAGCGCATGCCGACCTCGCCGGTGGTCACCGTCTCTTCGCGGTAGTTGTCGAAACGATTCGCGGTGGTGACTCCGCCGGCGGTGGACGACGGGTTGGCCAGCACGTTCTTCTCTTCACCCTGACGCATGCCGATGGCGGCCCAGGTGGTTACGGCATCGCTCAGGTCGTACTCGGCGCGAAACGTCCCGAACGTCTGTTTCTCTTTGGAGTAGGTCCAGGACTGCCCATAGTGCTTGTCGGCATCCGGCGCGTTAGGCACGCCACCCACAGGCGTCACACTCGGCAACGGATCATCAATGAAGTGATACTGATTACCCAGGTCAGCCGACAACCGCAGGCGCTCGCCCTGGTAATCCAGCCCCAACGCAAACATGTCCAACGACCGGTCCTGATCTTCAACCGCCGTTTCCCCGGCACGCTTGGCCACGTTCACCCGCACACCCCACTCATCCTGCTCGCCAAAGCGCCGCGCCACATCGGCAGCCACGGTGCCGAAGCCCCTGTTTTCCACCCCGGCCGTCAGCCGGGTCAGCGGTTCGTTGGGCGCGCGCTTGGGCAGGATGTTGATCGCCCCGCCGATCCCGGTGCCCCCCGGTGCTGCGCCATTGAGGAACGCACTGGCACCGCGGAACACCTCTACCCGCTCGATGAACTCGGACGCGACGTACTGGCGCGGCAGAAGACCGTACAAACCGTTGTAGGAAATGTCGTCCGAGTACAGTGGGAAACCACGCACCATGTACAACTCCTGGAAGTTGCCAAAGCCTCGCGCAACACGCACCGAAGGATCGTTCTGCAGGATGTCCGCAACGCTGTGCGCCTGCTGGTCCTGAATCAGCTGATTGGTGTAGGACGTAGAGGTAAACGGCGTCTCCATATAATCCTTGTTACCCAGGATCCCTACCCGTCCGCCGCGTGCCACCTGGCCGCCTTCGTACCCGGACGTCAGCCCGTCGCGAGAGGCATCGGCGCTTGCGGTGATGGCGGTTTCGCCCAACTCCAGAACAGGCGCCGGACGATCAGCAGCGACTGACTGGGAGGTTTCAAGCGGATCTTCACGTTCGGGCTGTGCCCATGCGGACGGGGACGCGACCGTGGCGACCAGCCCTATTGGTAGCCAGACAGCATTCAATACGCGCTTGCGAGGGACGTCAGAGGTAGACATAGGGACCTGCTGTGGGCGGCTGATCAGGTGGCACCTGACCGGAGACTAAAGAAATGGAAAGCGACAATATAGCAAATGGTAATTGTTATTTGTCGCATTCGCACCCAAAGCCTTGTTATTGAGCATGGTCCACTCCCCCTCTGCGACCTTCCACGGAACCTGGCCGTTGAAATGTCCCTCATGCAAAAGAAGCGCGCTAGCGCGCTGAGCCAGGCAGTAAAAAGCTCACGTTCGACCGACGGTTGCTGAACGTCAGTGAGTTCCCAGATCGAGTTTCCACCGTCTCAAGCTTCCTCAATCCAGAAACCTGTACGCCTTATCGAGCGTATAGACCTGTATCGGGACTTCCACTGGAGGTCGCTAGCATTCGCGCGATACACCTGGCTGTCACAGGTCGAAACAGGGGTGGTAGCACCACGCTCTTTGCCCGAGGGACCCATTCTGCGTATCACTGCTCTAACCGCATGCCTCGCCTCGGCGACGCTGTCACTCTGCGCGCACGCTGGCGCTGTCTACGATGGCGTGGACGCATCCACGGGCCTGAGAACGGTCGCCTGGGCCACCGTAGCTGCATCGCCCAAGCGGTTTAGCTTCAATGTGTCTGCATTGACTCCGCAAGGCGGCACAGCGTCTTATGTTGCGGAGTTGCTGACATGGAGCGATTCAAATCGTTTTAAGCAATGCCAGTCGATTGACTGGCTATTAGACGGCAAGAAAGACGGCAGCCTGAAGGCCGAATACAAGTCCTCGTATCAAAAAAACGCTGTGTTCGAGCACTTCATCTTGCGGCCCGACAGACAGACACTTCAGCGATTTGCGTCGGCAAAGCAGGTGGAATACCGAATTTGTGATGAACGAGGCGCGGTCAGCAGTCAAGCTCTGGACGGACTTCGTGAGGTGCTTGCCGCCACTCGATGACTGTCCAGCGAGCAGTGCCAGAGGATCATGGCAATCATCGAACGTCTTTAAAAAGCGTGTCTGTAGCCTATGTTATTCGCCTGACGAATAGAAAAGGTGCTTTTTCTCGATTTCCATTCAGACTTAGCATGGCTCACCCTCCTGTTGTCATCACTTGAACAACAGAGGTTGTCACCATGCCCGCAAAGCTCTCCGTACTTGCCAGCGTTCCCTTCAGCCTGGCGCTGCTGGCAGGCTCACTGGTACCACTTCAGGCCGCCAGCAATGCCGCACTAGGCCGAGCGCTCGGCCATCCGCTATGGGCTGCGCTGACGTCGCTGATCGTCAGTCTTGTCGTGCTGAGCGCAACCATTCTTGTGCTACGCGTGGCTCAGCCAAACGTCGCAGGCGCATTGCAAAGTGCCTGGTGGCTCTGGATTGGCGGGGTATGCGGCGCGGTCTATGTGGCCATGGCAACGTTCTTGCCAGCCAGGCTCGGCGTGGCCAACTTCATCCTGTTCGTCATGGTGGGCCAAGTCGTTGCAGCGCTGCTGATCGATCATTTCGGCTTGCTGGGCCTAACGGCCAAACCCGTCAATCTGCCCAGAGTGGCAGGCGTACTGATCATCGTGTGCGGGCTGGTGGTGACGCAATGGGGAGCCGGCCGCACGCCCATCAGCGCGCAACCCAACCATAACGCGGCGCCGGCGGAGGCCATCAAGTAGATCGCAGTGGCCGAGTGCAGGCAGCCGCCTTCTTCTTTGAGGTGGATTCAGGTGGCTGCACTGCACCTCAGAATCGCTGCGCGCAGCCACTGCTGTGCCGGGTCCGCCTGATTGCGGGTGTGCCAGGCCTGCAGGTAGGCCAACTCAGCAAGTTCGAGCGGCGCCTCGAAGCTACGCAGTGTCGGATGGCGACCCATGTCTTTCACCGCCCAGCGCGCCACCGTCAGTACCAGATCCGTACCTGCGACAAGTTCAAGCGCCGCGCTCCAATGCGGCAGCGCCAGGGCAATGCGCCGACGCAAACCCATGCGGCTCAGTACACGCTCGATTTCGTCGTGCGCATCAGGGCGCATGGCGAGCATCACATGCGGGCGTTCCAACCAGTCTTTCAGCTCCAGTCGACCGCAGGCCGGTAGCGCATCGACGTCGGCCACGCTGACAAACTGCTCAGCAAACAGCGTCTGTACCACGATTCCGTCAAGCGGTTGCGCAAATACACCCAAGGCCACATCCACCTCGCCATCGGCCAACTGAGCCATCATCGTTTCGCGGCTGGCCTGGCTAACCGCTAGATCGACTCCTGGCGCGTACTCCCGGACATGCCTGATCAGGCCGGGCAGGATACGGTGCGCCGCGTAGTCGGACATCGACAGCCGAAACCGCGCACTGGACTGAGCAGGGTCGAACGCTGAGGTGCCGAGCAGGTCATTGAGGTGCCTGAGTGCCTGCTCCAGCGGCTCCAGCAAGGCTTGTGCCCTGGCCGTCAGGGCCATCTGCCCGCCACGACGAATCAGCAACGGGTCATCGAAATGTGCGCGCAATTGTGCGAGTGCGTGGCTCACCGCCGGCTGACTTTTGTGCAGGCGAATCGCGGCGCGGGTGACGTGACGCTCCATCAGTAGTGCGTGGAGGGTAAGTAACAGGTTGAGGTCGATTCGGCGCAGGGCGTGCAACATGGGATTGGGTCTTTGTAGGTTGTGGGGGCCGGGTTCGCGGTCATCCATGCCGTCATCATGAACGGCACGCTGACGACCCAAACCATTAGCAGGCATAGCGTACGCCTGACCGCGTGCAGACGGCGACGTAGCATGAGGGGGCCATTGGAAACTCCATCAGGAAGGTCTGTGCCAACGGCAGAGAGCGTGCCGAATGGCTTCATTTGATCGCGGCTGAACACTAGACTGAGGAGGAAATTCATCCTCAGCACAAGGGCAAATGCATGACAGTCTTCAATCACCAGGACGGTGAATATCTTCAGATCGACAGCGCGAGGATTTACTACGAGCAGCAAGGCAACGAAGGTGGCTCTGCACTTGTTTTTCTACATGGGGGTCTTGGTGATATCGAGACCTTCAATCTTCTTACACCACACCTGGGCAAACACTATCGATTGATTGGCGTTGACAGTCGAGGACAAGGGAAGTCAACGCTTGGCACCTCCCCCCTCACTTACAAACGCATCCAGCAGGATGTTGAAGCCGTGGTACACCATCTTGGATTGGTTAACGCCGGCATTATTGGCCACAGCGATGGCGGTATCGCGGCCCTGCGCTTAGCCGCGAAAGGCCACAACTGGATCAACACGCTGGTGACGATTGGCGCACACTGGGACCTATCGGCGGATGACCCGACGCGTAAGATGTATGCCGGCGTCACCGCCGCACGCTGGCGCGAACTCTTTCCTGAACAGGTCAATCGCTACCTTGCGCTGAACCCGGAGCCAGATTTCGACAGGCTGATGACTGCCGTGCAAGCACTCTGGCTGGACGAAAGCGAGGATGCCTATCCGGGCGAAACGGTGAGCGCTATCAGTACCGATACTCTGATCGTTCGGGGTGATGACGACCGGCTCGTATCACGCGCTAACGCCATGGAGCTTGCTGAGCGAGTCACTGGGGCAAAACTATTGAACATCCCGTTTGCCGACCACTGCGTGCAGGAAAGCCAACCTAAGTGGCTGCTCTGTGTGCTGGATGAGTTCCTGAAGCGTTAATAGCTAGCGGGAATTCGCACTTGCAGGCTTGCGTCATAACTTGAGTATCGCCAAAAACTGAAAAGCCCCGGTTCTCAGGGCCAGGGCTTTGCTGGGTCGTGCTGTTTCAAGCTGGACACGCTGCTCTGAAAATCAGGGGTTTATCCGCGCGGAAAGCTTTTCATGCAGCCTCGCGCAGTTGTTCCAGCGCACAGTCGATCCATCCTACACCAGTGTTGAACGGCAGGTGCGCCGCGAAACAAAGCGCCAGGCCCGCGACGAAGCGCCCGACGCCCTGCTCCAGCAGATCCGCGTCCATGCCCACACCAGCCCCAGTCGCGGCGCCGTGGCCATGGTGCTCGCCATCAGCCCGCAGCGCCCGACCCAGCGGGTCGATGAACACCGTATCGATTCCTCCCGATGGCGCAGGAACGAATGACGTGGCTGCCGTACACATGTCGTCAAGCGTTTCATTGACCAGTGGCAGTTGGATTCACATGCAACCGCAAGTGCAGCCAAGCGGTCAACGTCTACATCTGCACGACCGGAGCTCACGCCATGTTGAACCGTCAGACCGTTGGTGGCACTGACCACGAGCTAGCGCAAATGCGCCGACTTAACAAAATCTTGGCTCGGCTGCCGCGCTTTCGCATTCCCCATAGACTTATCCTGCGAAGCATTCAAGGGCTGCTCAAACTGAGCCAGATGCGCAGCGCTAAACTCGTTCGGCATGGGGTACGTGCTGAGCGCAAAATAGTCAGCGTAGAAGACGCGACGGCTTCGGTACGCGTCCTGTACCCCAAGGGTGCGCCCAAGGCCGTAGTGCTCGACATCCACGGTGGCGGCTGGGTGATCGGTAGCCCAAGCATGAATGATGCTCTGAACCTTGGGCTTATCAATGCCTGCGACGCGGCGGTGGTGTCTGTTGACTACCGTCTTGCGCCAGGTGCGTCCCTCGACGCACAGATACAAGACTGCCTCGTAGCTGCACGCTGGTTGCTCGATCCTTGCAACCCCACCTTCCGGGGGCTGCCGGTGATCGTGGTGGGTGAGTCGGCCGGGGGGCACCTTTGCGCCGCGTGCTTACTAGGCCTCAAGGCATGGCCCGAGCTGCTGCGACGCATCCAGGGTGCGGTGCTCTACTACGGTGTGTACGACCTCACCGGTACGCCAAGCGTGCACGCTGCAGGTCCCGATACTTTAGTGTTGGATGGGCCAGGGATGGTGAAGGCGATGCGTCGATTAACCCCGGGGCTGAGCGATGAACAACGTCGGACGCCGCTACTGTCGCCGCTGTACGCGGATCTAAATGGCCTGCCACCCGCATTACTGATAGTGGGGGAACGCGACCCTTTGCTAGACGACACGCTACAGATGGCGACGCGCTGGGGAGAGGTCGCGGCGGTTGATTTATGGGTGGTCCGAGAGGCCCCGCATGGCTTCGTGCATTTTGGGGTAGGTCAGACCGTTATCGAGGGGGTATGGCGGTGGGTGCTTTCTAGGCAAACGAACTGCCGTTGACTTGCCACGCTATTTGCTCGAAGTGAGGATCAGCCATCCATTCACCTGACGGCGCTTTGCTGCGAAGAAGACGAACGGAGCGCTTGGCTCTGCCGGACCTGGCACGTAGCGACGGGAATCATCACCCAGGGTGGTTACCTCGATATCTCGGGGTACTGGCTTCAAGATCAACTTCACTTTTCACTTCCTCGCGCCACGAAACGACGCATGTCTATTATATGGCGCGCTAGGGCGACACCCTACTCAGGAAATTCGGCCCACTCATTCCGCCCCTCTTTGCGCTTGTCGTCGTAGACGAATGCGGGTATTGATTGCAGTTTTCGTAGCTTCTTGTTGGAAATAATGGAAACGTTGCTCAAGACATTTGCATCCGGGGTCATGCCAATACTGGCAATCATATTGTTGGGTCTGGCATACCGACATAACAGGAATAAGTGGCGATCAAAGATCGACGCTGAGCTGCAGACAGCTTTAAGCCGATTGGGCGTTGATTGCTACACGTTGATCGTAGACAAACTCACCTCGCCAAGCCCCAGCAGAACAGCCGACGTCTACCGTATCCTGCATGACGATCGAGACCGCTATTACCTGTTCATCAAAGCCGGTCAGCACCCGGGAGTACTGAAGCTCCTTCCCAAGGAGCAGGCACTCCTGGCAGCTCGAATGAACGGATAGAGCGACTGAGTCAGTCAAAAGGCTTACCTTAAGCTTGTGATGCGTTCAGCCCCGCTTGCACAGGTCTCAGTCAAGGCGCCGGCAGATACAGCGTTTCACCCGCGGCCAGTAGATGATGACGAACATGTGACGGATATCGGCCAGGGCCAATGCGACGTGCACAGTCACGCCAACAGTGTTAGGCGTGAAGAACATACGATCCGACCGGGCGAGAATGGCGTAGCCGCTCAGGGCGATGACCGCATACAGGATCTTGCCGACTACCCCCTCGCGCACCCGCCCGCTCAGTACGCCCAGGATGCTCATAGCGCGATGACGCCGGCGGCGCTTGCGTTGACGTACTCGATGATCATCGGTTGGGCCCTCCGAACTTCGACCTGATGACAGACCAGAGGTCGGCGGCCTTGATGGCGCGGGTACCCAATGTCGTGGGAGGAGCAGTCGCTGTTGTTCGCGGAGTTGCCTGGGCACCTGCAAACAATGGCGCTTTTCAAGGTGAACACGGGCTGCCGGGAGCAGGAAGTCTGCAAACTGAGGTGGGATTGGGAAATTGCGGTGCCGGAACTTGGGACCAGTGTTTTCCTGATCCCCGCTGACTTCGGCGGGAGACACGCCCGGTCGGGCGTAAAGAACGGCGACGAGCGCCTGGTGGTGCTGAACGGCGTGGCCAAGTCGATCATCGAGAGGCAGCGCGGCATCAGCAAAGAATGGGTGTTCCCGTACAACGGCACGGCGATGCACAGGATGAATGACTCGGCCTGGAAGAAGGCTCGGGTGAGAGCGGCGAAACTCTGGCAGGAGGAAAACCTTCGCCCCGCTCACCCTGGATACGCTTCGATTCGCATCCACGACCTCAAGCACACGTTTGGTCGTCGGCTGCGCGCCGCGGGCGTGACGGAAGAGGATCGGAAGTCACTGCTCGGGCACAAGAACGGCAGCATCACCAGTCACTACTCCGGCGCAGAGCTGGGCAAGCTGATTGAGGCTGCAAACATGGTATCAACAACGGACTCGCGCGGGCCGGTGTTGACGATCTTGAAGAGGAAAGTCGGATGATGTCCCGAAAAAGTCCCCACACGCGAAAATGAAAAAGCCACCCGAAGGTGGCTAAGTCATTGAGGTATATGGTCGGGACGGAGTGATTCGAACACTCGACCCCTTGCACCCCATGCGTGGCAAGCAGTGCTATCTGCTTGATAACACGGGTTTTTCCGCCAGTCGCTCGCTGCAACGAAGCTTAACGGCGCATAACCGGTTTCAACGAAGTCACTCGAAAGTCACTGGGCCTTTTCGGCCCGTCTCCGGCGTTCTGCCGAACCGAATCCCCCCTCATTTCCGCTGCACGTGATCCCTGATGCTGTGCTTCACCACACCCCAGACCTCAAAGGCGTCACCTTCGACGAGTAGCCTGGGCTGATACCGTGGGTTCTCCGAATGCAGGCTCGGCACGCCGTCTTCAATGACCAGCCGCTTGCACATGGCACCGCCGTTGATGCAGGCGATCACCACGTCTCCGTGCTTGGGGTCTGGCTCCCTGTCGACTATCAGCAGGTCACCGTCGTAGATGCCCGCGCCCTGCATGCTGTCGCCGGTCACCTTGACCAAGTACGTGGCCGGCGCGCCAATGCGCAGCAGCTCGTCCAGTTGAACCTGTTTCAGGTCTTGGACCTGCTGGTTGAATACGTCCATGGCTTGCTCATACTGTATAAATTAACAGTATGGTATTGCCCGGGATTGATGCCGGCAACTGCCGGCCAGCGGCTCGACCTGACCCCGCCTGCTACCACCTCACACGCCAGACCGGCTACTCGGCTTCGCTCAAGCGCTGCCGCAACGCTTGCCGCTTGGTCGCCGCATCGTTTATTCCCTAATCGCGGCAACATCAGACTCTGCCACGGTTGCTGCCAGCCCTCATGGCGGGCATAGTTGTTGATTTCCAAAGGAGAGCACTCATGTCGCAGAGCGAAATAGACCATCAGGTGTCAGAGGCAGAGTATTGGTTCAAAGTCGAGTTACAGACGCCAGGGGCATTGTCAGACAGACTCAAAATCTCAATATGCCGTGAAATTTTGAAGTGCGGCAGAGACTCAAATCGTTTAGAAATCAAAATTGCGCTGCTGGGCCTGGTTCTAGCTGGGCAGGTGTCCAATCCACTCTCTTTTTCCGCAACGGATATAGAGAATGCACTCTGGCTTGTTCGAAATAATAAGTTCGGCTTTGATCCACAAGCGCCCATCAGTTTGGTGTAAGCAGACAGCCTCAGCGGCATGCGTCGGCGGCTGCGGCCAGTTCCTTCTCGTAGCCAATGCGCTGCCTGCGTTCGGCCAGCAAGGCGCGCACCTTCACCTCGAGGCTGTCGGCTTTTAGTAGGCCGGCGGCCGCCCAAGCCGGTACAGCGACGTCGGGCGCGCGGCACGGCACCTGCACCGGCACCTCGACGCGCACAGTGCGAATCTCTGGTTCGACATGCGCTGCACAGCCGGTCAGCAGCAGAAAACCTGCGAGCACCCCCACCCCGTGCACGGATCGCCTTGCAATGCTCATAGGCCAAGCTCCTCGTTAATGATCGAGGTCGCGGCCGCGCATTGGTCGCCACCGGTGCGCTCCTGCTGCAGCCGGTTGGCGGCCTGGTAGTCGGGCTGGGCGCTGGCACGAGCATCAGCTACCGCCTTTTCGGCAGCGGCCTGGCGCTGCTGGGCGGCCAGCTGCAGGTCGCCCAGCGCCTTGCCCTGTTCGCCGGCCAGCGTCTTCAGATTGTCGCGAGCCAGCTTACACTGCCCGGCCTGCCGCTCTTGCTCGGCGGCTTCGGCACGGGCCTTGCCGACCTGCCCGCTCTGCCACCAGATGACCCCGGCAGCGGCCAGGGCCAGCACCAGCCACAAGGGGATAGCCTTGAGTACCGCCAGTGCGCCGCTCACGCCGTCATCTCGCCGCGGCAGGCCGAGAACATCGCAAGCAGCTGATCCTGCGGCTTGGCCTCGGCCGCCCGCTCCGCTTCAAAGATACCGAGTAGCGCCGCCAGCTTGTGCTCGCGCTGCCCGTAGCCGGCACCAGGCAGGCTGGCCCAGATCGGCGCCGCTTTGGCGATCGCGTCGGCGATGCGCCCAGCCTTGATCAGCGGCAGCGCGCCGCACTCCGTCAGCAACTTGATCGCGGCCAGGTCCTGAGCTTCGGGGATAAAGCGCCCCTTGAAACCGTAGTTCTTGACGATGGCGGCCCAGGTCCCGGCGAGGAACTGGTACCGGCCGGCTGCGGTGCTGTGGATGCCGTAACGCGGCAGCCAAACCTTCACGCTGGGGTGCCGGCTGTAGTCAGTGAACAACGCCCCGCCCACCTGCACGTTGTAGCCGTCGTCGCTGGCCTTGATAGTTGAGGTGCCTTCGGACCAGGCCAGCATGTCCAGGAAAGCGAGCACGTTGATGCCGCCGGCGTCGGCGGCAGAGATTCGAGCCATATGTGTTCTCCAGAAATGGAAAAGCCCGCACGGAGCGGGCTTGGATTGGATGCGAGGGATCAGGCGGCCGGCGCTTCAGGCTCCGGCGCAGGGGCTGCAGGCTCTTTCGCCGTGATCGAGACCTTTGCGCTGTAGTCCTTGAGGACCTGGGCCACACAAACCTGGGCAGTCGGGAACTGATTCAAGATCTCGCGAGCTCGGGCGTCCGCCTCTTCCTGGGTGGCATGGCGGGTTTTGTTGGCTGCGTCGTAGTCGTTGGCCAGGTTGATTGCTACGTATGGCATGTATTTCTCCAAAAAAAACCGCTCGAAGGCGGCAGGGATGGTGGGTCGTTTCATGTAATCAGCATGGTATGCGGCAAAAGTCGCATCAGCTCATCTGAGGCATAGAAAGATGGTAGATGGATACTGTCTAGCGTTATCAAAACGCCAGCTCAGCGTGTTTGTATTCTTGTCGATCGAGACTAGAGGTGTGAAAAAAGAAGCCGTGTTCCCAGAAGAGTCAGGGTTTACTGTTACAAAGAAAAATGGATCACCTGAGGCCATTTCCTGAACGACCACGCTGCCCGAAGCAGATCCCGTCTGATAAGAGTTTAGAATCCTCCCAATTCTGGAGGTCATGGACAGCTGAAGATTTCCCGCTGCGTCGTAAACCTCAAAACCGTGCATTCAATACCCTTTCACGTCAGCCACAACTAAATTTTGCCCCTGATAGTTATATGAGGAGCTCCCGACCTGCGTCCAACTGGGTTCTTCGGAGACCGCATAGACACGGCTACCTAGGTAGCGTATGCCGTCACTCTGGCACTGGTATTTAGGGCCGGACAACGTGGTGACGATGGTCCACCTGCTGCCGCCTGTACCGCCTCCGGTGCCCTCCCTAGTCGACGTCATAACAGTCCCGAAGAAGCACGGTGCCATAACGGCATATTCTCGGGATGACGTTAGGGAGTATTTCCCCGAACCTTCCGCAGGCATGGAGCCAGCTATCCGCGCAAACTTTGAAAGCCCATCGAATACCAACGCGCCGAATTCATTGAACAGCTGAATACCAGACCTAGACGCTGTAGGAGCCTGCGGTTTAAATAGGTACATCTTGATGGGAATGCCTGTGATCCCAGTCGCTACGGCGGTAATACGCTTACCGTTGCGCCAGCCAGCCGACCAAATACTGAACTCTGACTCGCACTTGATGAAAACCAAGCTCGTCACATCGTCAGTCTCGAAAACGAAGCCATTGAACGTAAAGTTTCCGACACTTGTAAAGCTTGAGACTTGTGACTGAACATCGACCAGTTCGTAGTTGAACCAGGTGGCATTGACGACAACATTGAAATCATCACCAATGACCTCAAAGCCGGTTGGCACTATTCACCTCCAAATTCAAATTTTACTAGTCAGAGTTAATGCATCATTACCAAACACCCATTCTCACGCGCAGGACTCCATCTACGACGACTTGAGTCCCATTGACGTCCATCACGGTGTAGGTATTGGCGCGGGTTGGATGACGAATGATGAGTTGGGCTGTTCGCGTGATCATTTGCATGACCGGAAGGCCCTGTGCAGTCACCCACGAAGAGTTGATGTCAGCAGACACCAAGGCGTTCTGGACTGAAAGCTTGGACACAAACAATTCATTGATGAACACCTGTCCGCCTTGGATTGAAAACGGATTCACGAAGCCGTTACCGCTTGGGTTCAGAATCGCAAACTTGTCCGCCATCACGGCGAAGGTCGATTGCAGCACCCCCCCGCTATTCTCAGCACCGAGGCCGAAGCCGGCCGCTACGTATTGCCCGCCTGCCGTGACCTGGAGCCTCACTGAATACGAGGCGTTGACCTTCCCATCCAAGTTGCTCTGGGCCGTGCTGATCTGCTGCACAGCGGCATTGGTACTACCCAAGCTGCTCTGCACGCCATCAACGCGTTTGCTCAGCGCACTGTCGGCATCGGCTCGCGCCGTGACCTCGCTCTGGACTGCCGCCGCCGCGTCATTTGCTTTCGCCTGGGCGGTGGTAATGCGCGTGCTCAGCGCCGAGTCGGCATCAGACCTGGCTTTCGTCTCGGTCTGCACGGCTGCGTTGGTGTTGCCTACCGAGGTGTACAGCCCGTCCGTGCGCTTGGCCTCCGACTCGATCTTGGCCCCTTGCTGCGTGACCTTCGTGTCCAGCGCCGCCACTGCGAGCGCCTGGCCAGCGGCCTGCCGCGTCGAAGTGCCTGGCGTGAAGGCCGACGGCGCCGTAGCCTCGCCGATCCTCTCCTCGAACATGAAGCCATCGAACCAGGTGATGCCTGCATTGCCCGCCGACTGCGTGAACAGCACGATGCACGCAGGTCCGGCCAGCGCCGCGGGTGCCGTGAACGTCAGGCTCAGTCGCGCCATATCGGTGGCCACGTTGACGTTCGCTGTCGCAATCTCCGTCTCGCCCCCTGCGGTGCTCTGGTACCGCAGGCGTACCGCCACGATGTGCGCAGTGCTGCCTTTGGCCCAGAAGGAGACGATGTACTGCCGCCCGGCCACCAGCCGAAGGTTGAAGTCCGAGGGGCTGGCCGCCAGCCACATCCAGCCGGACCCTGAGCTGGAATCGACTTTCAGCAAGCTACCGGAATAAGCCGTGCTGTCCGCCTGGGCAGTGATACCGAGGCCGCCTTGGGCACGGAATGCCGGTAGCGTGTCGGTAAACGTCGAATACTCAGCCGGGATCAGGTTGCTGCCAGTGCCACCGACCGCTCCGATCTGACTGCTCAAGCGGTTGACGCTGTTGCTGGCCGCCGTCAGGCCGGTCTCGGTCGCAGTAACCCGGCCCGACAGTGTGTTCATCGCCGCCGTGCTGGCCTTGGTCGCCAGCCCACTGGACGTGCTGTTGACGGTGTTCTCCAGCGCGGTGGTACGGCTGCTGGCGCTGTCGATCTTTCCGGCCTGCTGGCTCACCACTGAGCTCAGCGAATCCACTGCACTAGAGGTGGCACTCTGGTCAGCAATCACCACCTGCCCGTTGTCGCGCCAGCCCGTCATCACCGAGCTCTGCTCGAACTGGGCTCGATCCACTTCCATGAAGGCGGTGCTGATCGAGCTGGTGCCGTAGCAGGTCACGAAGAAGTTGCACTCCACGGCACCGTCCGGCACCACAGCGCTCAACGAGATGCGTGCAAAATTGCCAGACGCGACGGTGAAGCTCGCCGTTGGCCCAGGAATGCCCGACCCTGAGCTGTTCAGGAACTGAATTTCAGGTCGAGCGTTGAGCCCTGCCGTGCCGCGCATGTAGGCCGACAACGTGACTGGCATCCCAGGCTTCAACGCAATGCGCCGATTGCCAGGGTTACCGATGCGCGCCCAGACGCTGGCGCTCATACCGGTCATGTCGATGCGCTGGGTCGACTCCTTCGGATTCAGCGCAGAAGCAACCACAGACGGCGACACCGAGGCGCCCGAGCCGCTGGCAATCGCCCAGCCGTCAGCCAAACCATTCGCGCCCGGCTTCTCGAAGGACGGGTTGTAGATCAGGTTCTCGCCGCCCACATCGCCGAGGCTGTTGCGCAGCTCTGTGATTTGACCCGATGCGCTGGTGATCGCGCCTTCGGTAACGGCCACCTTGGCGTCCAGCGCGGCCGTGGCAGCGGCGTTTGCCAGACTTTGATCGAAGCTGTTACCGGTCACAAACGCCGACGGCTCGGTCATGTTGTTCACCGCGACTTCGATCATGAAACGGTCGTAGTACACGACCCGGCCGGCGATGGCATCCCGGTTCGGCTGGATGGCGATCTGGAACTGTTCGCCGCTGTAATCCGCCGAGGTCAGATCCATTACCACCGAGTAACGCTTCCATTCCTTGCTCAGCGTCACGATGGTTGCAGGCCCGGTCTTGAAGCTGGCGCCGTCTGCCAGCAGGACCCGGGCATAAGCAGACACCTGCTGCCCCTCGACCTCGGCGCGCGCCCAATACGAGAGGATGTACTTCTGACGCTTGAAGGACATGTTGCAGCCTTCGCGCGTCAGGCTGGTGGCCAGGCCGAAAGCATTGGACGACGCTTGGGTCGAGGTCACCTTGAGGGCGTAGCCCCGCAGTGCTAGCGGGTCGGCAATCGTTGCCAAGTTCACGGGCTGGTTGCTGTACATGTTGTCAGGCAGCTTCGCGCCAAACACGCTGTACTCGGCAGGCAGCAGGTTGACGCCGCTGGCGCCGAGATTGCCCACGCTTGCGGTCAGGGCAGTGATGCTCTGGCCCTGGGCCGTCAAACTCTGTCCCTGCTGATCGACGGTGCTCTTCAAGCTGGAGAGCGCCGAAGCATCGGCCTTCTTGGCGACCTCACTCAAGGCGGTCGCTGCGGACGCGGCCGCATCGGTAGCCACCTTATCTGTAACGGCCACCCAGGCTGAGCCGGTCCAGCGCTTAGGCGTGTTGGCGTTGCCGGTGGTGTCGATCCAGAGGTTCTGCGGCAGGCGGTCAGCGGCGGCAGGTGCTGCATTCTGGACAATGACCTTGCCCTTGCCGCCAGCCAAGTCGTTCGCATCCTGCGCAGCCTTCTGGGCCTTGTCGACATTGCCGATGGTGGTCATTAGGCTGCTGTCCAGCTTGCTCGCCAGCTCGCTGGTGGACTTGATACCCTCTGCGTTTTTCGACACCTGCCCGGACAGCAGCGTGACCGCCGACGCGGTGGCCTGGACCTGGTCGAGGCTGTTGCCCGGCACATAGGTCGACGGTTCGGTTGCACCATTCACCACCGGCTCGACCATGATGCGATCAAGCCAGATCGAGCGGTCGCCTACACCAGATCTGTTCTGCTGGATCGCAAGCGTCATCTGCGACCCAGTGAACGCGGCAGCGCTCATGTCGGCGACGTACGAGTACCTGGCCCACTCAGTGGTCAGCGGCTGCTGCGCCGCGCCCGGCGTGTTGTAGGTGCTGCCATCGCTCTGGAACCCTCGCAGGTAGAGTGCGATGACGTGCCCGGCCACGCTGGCCTTGGCATAGTACGAGATGATGTATTTCTGCCGCTTGGCGCCCAGGTTTGCAGCAACATTTGAAGAACCTGGTGCTGCAAAGGCCGTCAGCAGTGCCGACGTGGTGCTCCAGTCGAATTTCAGTGCATAGCCGCGAAATGCCGCTGCGTCGGCCACGGTGGCGTAGGTGAAGCTGGTACCGGAGAAGTTGGGCGCTGTTGCGCCGAACGAGCTGTACTCGGCGGGCAGGAGGTTCACCCCGCTGGCACCGAGGTTTCCCAGGCTGGTATCGATTCGGGTCAGCGATTGGCCCTGGGCCGTCAGGCTCTGCCCCTGCTGGGCAACGGTGTTGCTCAGCGACTGCACGGTCGAAGCGTCGGCTTTCTTGCTCACGCTGTCGGTCAGCGAGGTGAGCGCCTGGCTCTGCGAGGTCAGTTGCTGGTCTTGGGCCTTGTCCTTATCTTCGGTCGCCGTTACCCGGCTGGTGACCTGCTGCAGCGCCTGCGAGCTGGCCTTGCCGTCAATGCTGGTCTGCATACCGTCCAGGCGGGTGGCCTGGGACGACAGCTTTCCCTCAGCGTCAGTGACGCGTGTCGAAATGCTGCTGACCACCGAAGCATCGGCCTTGGTCTGCGCAAGGGCCAGGGCGCCAGCTGCAGCGGTGGCGGCGTCGGTAGCGGCCTTGTCGGTCACCGCCGACCAGGCTGAGCCGGTCCAGCGCTTGGGCGTGTTGGCATTGCCAGTGGTGTCGATCCACAGGTTTTGCGCCAGGCGATCGGCGACGCCCGGGGCCGCTGCCTGGATGATCACCTTGCCCTTCCCGCCCGCCAGAGAGTTCGCCGCATCGGCAGCCGTTTGCGCGGCAGCCACGTTGCCGTTGGTGGTGGTGAGGCTCGTTTGCAGACCGGTGATCTGCGAGGCCTGGGCGGAACTGGATCCCTCCAGAGTTTCCACCTTGGTTTCCACCGTCTGCACCCGTGCAGCGGTGCCCGCGGCGGTGACGACGGCCTGGCCAACATCCGTCCAGTACGTCGCGTTCGGCGGCGGCGTGTTCAGCGGTACCGCCTTGACGGCCTGGTACAGCTTGCCGTCACTGCCAAGGGCGCTCTGGTTGACGCTGTAGGCTTTGTCCTTGCGGTACGGCAGCGAACCGGCCAGCGCCGAAACGTTGGCAATCTGCTGCTGCAGGTCAGTCCTGGCAGCCGTGACGTCGGCACTCACCGCAGTGATCTGCTGCTGCAAATTGGTCTTGGTGGTGCCAAGGGCGTTGTTGACGTCGCTGATCTGCTTGGCCAGCTCGGTCTTGGCGCTGCCGACCCGCTCGTTGACCGAGCCCGGGCCGTTGCCATCGATGAGCGCGATCTTCTCGATTTTGCTGGTGAGCTCCTTGCCCAGCTCGCTCTCGGTGATCTGGCCTTTGATCTGCTCGAGGACCGGCCCGGCGTCAGCACTGGCCTGGCCGGTGACGAGCGTAGTGCCGCTCGGGAACCACGGACCCACGTTGCCGGAGCGGTCCACCAGGCGCGCCCAGAAGAAGAAACGCTGCCCGCCGCGCAGGCCTTGCAGAGTGTGCTTGTCCTGCGGGTACGCCAGATCCGCCAGCTTGGTGGCGTCGGCCAGCACACTGCCGGCGCTGTACCACAGCTCGGTACGCTGGGTGTCTTCCGCACCTGGTGGGAAGGTCCACTTGAGGCCGATGGCGAACAGCAGGCTTTCCGCGCTCAGGCTGGTGACAGCTGGCGGCAGGCCTTTCTTGCCAGTCAGCTGGGTGAGGATCGAGCTTTTCCAGATCGACGAGATGTCGAAGGCACTCACCGCGCGCACGCGTGCCAAGTACGCGCCCGCGTAGATGCCAGTGACGTCCACCGAGGTCGCCCCGGTACGCTGCAGCCTGATCCAGTTGCCGTTATCTTTTCGCCACTCAACCTCATAGGCCGCAGCCCCGGTCACGGCAGCCCAGGCGATGGTCATGGTGTTGACCGTAATGCCTTGGTCGATCATGTAGCTCGAGGTCAGGGTCACGCTCGCCGGCGGCTGTACGGTGGTCACTGGAATGACGCTGATCGGGCGCTCATCAAGCTTGGCACCGGTATCGATCGCGGAGAATTTGCTGGGGTTGAACTCCAGTGCAGATATCTCGTACTGGCCTTCCTGGGTACGCGTGGTTTTCAGCACGCGGAAGAGCTGCACCGCCAGGTCGCTGTAATCGATCGCCCATTGCAGCTGAGGTTGTGGTTGAGCACTGTAGGCCGTGGTCACGGTCACCACACGTCCGCTTACGGACTGCACTGTGCGCGCTTGGGCGGTGCCGTTGGGCAGGTTGACGATCAGGCGGTCGCCGGCCTTGATTGGTGTGTCGCGGTCAAGCGTCACAGTTTTGCCAGAAGATGCCGAGATGCGCCCGCCATTCGGCCGGCCGGCCACTAGCTCGTCTGCCACGGGAATGACGTATCCAGGGAGCGGAATACGCCCTTCCATGCCAGTCTTGAACGTCACCGTGCGGTCTTGGTTGTTACTCAACAGCGCCCACTTGCCGCGGCGCTGCGCCTCGGAAGCCCGTGTGCAGCCAATGGCCGAGATTTCCACCGGGCGATCGCGGTAGCGACGTTGCAGCGTCACGTCGGTGACCGGAATCACGTCGGTGTCGTAGTTGTTCGACGGGTTGTCGTAGCTGACCAATGCACGGCTGTAATGCGTGTTCCGCTCGGCGCCGCCGTAGACGAACTCGCCATCGATTACGTTGGCGCGGGTGAACACGTAGTCGATGTCTTGCGCGCGCGGCATGTCAGCCTGCATGAACAGCGAGCCATGAGCCCAGTACACCATGCCCCGGTAGATGGCCGAGAGATCGCGCAGCAGCACCCAGGCTTCGGAGCGGCCCTGCAGGTTGATGTCGCACAGGAAGCGCGGCTCTTGGCCGCCTATGCCATTTGGCACAAGCTGGTCGCAGTACTGGGCGATGCGGTACATCTCCCACTTGTCGACCATCCAGGGCTTGATGCGCTTGCCCAGGCCGAAGCGGTCTTCCACGCACAGGCCATAGGTCACGAACGCGGGATTGTTGGTCCAGGCCTGTTTGAACGAGCCGTCCCACACGCCCGTGTAGGTGCGCCCGATGGGGTCGTAGTTGCTCGGCACAGGCCAGCGCTTGGCCTTGCACTTGACGGTCACCGCCGGGATGTTCTGGAACTGCTGGGCGTCAAACTCGACATACAGCAGCGCGGTGTTGGGGTAGCGCAGTTTTTCGTCGATGATCTCGGTGTAGCCGGCCACGTTCATGGTGTCGGCGATGGTGCCGACGTTGGCGTTAGGCGTGATGCGGCGCACGCGCATCATCCAGCCCGATGTGGCCTTGGGCAGGTTGATGCGTACCGAGCGTTGGTAGCCGGTGCTGGTCTTTCCGTCCGCAGCGCCACGATGGGCCTCCGCGTAGGCTCCGCCATCGGTAGCGATGTCGATCGCGTATTCGACGCGGTAGCCCTTGGTGTTACCGCTGGCGTCCTGACTTAGCAGGCGCGGCCAGGCCAGGCGGACGCGCACGGCAGACAGTTTGGTGTCGCTTAGGGCGCGAGTGAATGGGTTGTCACTGCGCAGCTCGACGCCTACGGTGGTCTCGTTCTCCACGGCGGGAATGCCTTGGATGTACTCCTGCTCGATCGTGCCGCGGCGCCACTCCCATTTCACGCCCGGGAAATTGGTGTTGCCGCTGGCGTCCATGATCGGTGTGTTGTCGAGGTAGATGTCGCGATCGGTGGGCGTGCCGTCAAACTCACCCTCACCCACTGCCAACAGGATTTTGGCCACGTTGGTGGAGCGCAGACTGTCCGGTGCCTCGACGGGGGTCGCGGGCTTGCTCTCGCCACCCTTGGCGCCAGTGATATCCAGGTGAGTTGCTGCTGCCATGCTTTCCTCCAGGCAATAAAAAACCGCCCGTAGGCGGTTGCGATGTTGCGGTGGCTCTAGGCCTTGTCCTGCGCCTCAATCGAGGCCGAAATGATCGCCCCGCCCCAGCGTCGTTCACCTATGCAGATCGGGACGGGGTTGCCGCTGGCTGTGGTGTTCTTGGCGCTGCCGAAGGCGTAAGACGGAAGGTTCTCGGGGGCCCCGCTCTGGGACAGACCTTTGGCTTGCGGGCTGAGCATTTGGATGACGCCGCCAACCATCAGTGACGCTCCCATCATGATCATTGCAGATCCAAAAGGAGCTGCGGCGCCGAATGTGCCGCCCGTGATGATCAGGCCTGCAACAATCAGAACTGCGCCAACCACGGTTTGCAGCAGGCCTGCGCGTTTGCTGCCTTCTACGACCGGCACGATTCGAACCTCTTTGCATCCGCCCCGCGCAAGCTCATCCTCACCCACATTCTGACCGTTGCGGAAGATGGCGAAGCGCATGCCCATGGACTCCAAGCGCTTAATTTCCTGCTCAAAGCCGGGGATTGTAGCCTTCAGCGCGCGGAAAACTTCATACGCGCTGCCCCCGTCGAGAATCCGGTGATGCAAGCGCCCGAACTTTCGAGCCAGTGAGCAGGACAGCTTAATTTGCGTCATGGGTTCATAGTGAGCTGCAGTCATCGCCATGTTTTCCTCTAGGTAATAAAAAGCCGCCCGGAGGCGGCTCGGTGTTATTTGCTGTCTCAGATGAGCGCTATAGGCAGCCTTGCAAAGCTGTCAGGCGCTTTTTCGCGATCCAGTTTCCCAGCACCACGTAATACTTCGCTTCTGATCCACGCGGAGATGGCTGAATATCTACAAAGTATTCTGATGCTTCTGTGAATACGGTGTAGCCGGTATCGCGGCCCGGTTGAAGGGTAGCGCCCGGTGTCCCGCCAAAAATCGGCTGGTTCTGCCACTCGTACTGGACGCACTTAGCCAACGCCGCGTCGGTTTTGGACGAGATCAAGACTTTGTAGGGTCCAGCTTGGCGTGCTTCGTTCATGGTAGGGGCCATGCACCCCGCCAGCAACGCCAGCCCCAGTCCTGCTATCAGAATTCGCATTTAGTGGCTCCTCTTCGATGGCAGTAATTCATCATCGAGCGATTGAACAGCTTAAGACACGCTATTTATTAGCTTCCTGCCGAGCAAGCCCTAGACGTTCTAGGTCTCCAGTCAGCAACAGAGTTTCCCGGAGATATATCTCAGCTTCACAGGCTGGCACATTTTCATCCAGATCATAATCAGCGACTCCTCGGAGTCTTTTCTGCTTCTGAAGTCTCCTAGCAATTTTCGTGAGCGCCTTTCCTTGTGCTTCAAACTTCAAAAAAAGACGCTCATGAACGCCAGCATCGCGTTTTTCGCAATTTGGCAAGCTCAGTCTTTTGGCGGTCGCTACAGCGCAGTGGTAGACATAATAGTAACTGCGACTTATCGCAGACCGACTATCAATCTCGGAGTTCTGTTTGGCCAGACGGATAGCCTGCTCGTGAAAATCTTTAGGCGATACCGACATAGTACGCTTCCTCGCGATTAGGCTTTTCGTCCGCAGTCCATGGTGTCGTGCAAATTGTAAGTTCCCGATCAAGAGGTCCGTCGTGATTGTCCATGAGCGCATCAAGAACCTTGTCGTTCAGGTCTATGACATCCTCAACAGATGCTCTGACCCAAAATCGATAGAGAATCCCCTCCCCTTCCATGGCGAAGAATTTGAAGCCCAAAATGGGATGATTCACATGTTCCCTGATTACTCGGCAGGCTGTGTCCAGTCGCTTAGTAAGCTCCATATCGGACTCACCTAACAGGTTGAGGATCTTAAGCGCAGCACCCACGTGTTCGTACTCAGATTTTTCTGGGCCAGTGATTTTTGCGGCCTCTTCAATCGCTCCTATGTTCATCTGGATAGCAGCCAATAGTGACCTCGACTCGGGCGGGACTTTATTTAGGAATTCGGATACATCCACCACTTCTCGTGCACGAAGCATTTGTCCATTGATTAAGGAGAGGTGTGCCGTGGAAAAACCCGAAGCCACGGGCTCCAGCCCCCAATAGGCCGATGCTGCGACATGTTCCATGGATTCAAAGTATTTACCCTGGAGGGCGAGAAGATAGGCGACCTCGTGGTGCAGGACAACTCTGAAATTGGCTGACGTATTAACCGACCCGAGGTACTTTATAGCCTTACGCTTGGCACGCTCGACAGACAACTCATCGAGCATGTAAGAATTGTGCAGCGTGTCTTCGATCGCTCTTCTGGTCTCGGAAATCTCATCCGCGATGGTCTTTTTTGCTACGCCAGCCATGGCAATCTCACTCGTTTTATGAGGTGCGACTGTAGCACGCCACACAGTTATTTCGAGCTGTCCACCCATCCACCCTGGACGCATCCCCAGTAGCGACCCGCCCCGATGCCGTAGTAGCGTTGTGCCTCCCAACGAACCACCCCGGTGCGATGCCGGCAAGCCCATAGACTGGCGCACATAGCGAGGAGGTTCCAGTGAGCAAAGAGCCAAGACTACCGGAAGGGGCTCCGATCTATTTTGTGCAGCCTGGAGAAAGAATTACGAACCTCCCGGCGAGCGAACCAACCATTCCGGTAATCCGAATGGTGATACAGCCAGCTATCCCCTCATCACCATTTCAAGAAGTGCCTGGTTCAGGTCGATTTGAAATCACCGCACTGATTGATACAGGCGCGACTGGCGTTTACATCGATGAAGACTTCGCAAAACAGTATGGCTTTCTAAGTGAAAGAACGATGACCGTCCACTCGGCCGCAGCAACAACGATCGAGCCAGTGTATCCAGCACTTTTCGAGCTTCCTGAGGCATCGTCTCACTACAAACAGTCTGCCGAGTTCACATCTGTTCCTCTGCGGAGACATGGACGGGAATATCATGCCGTTCTCGGCATGCAGTTCCTGAGCAATGGCATTCTTTTCATGGATTTCGACTCAAACACTTTTCGGTTTGAATTCACCACCAAGCCCAACAAATAGCAACTCTCTGGTATCCCACGGGCCGTCCTGCTTCAAAGCGATGACCTCGCGGTCATCCCAACTGCAGTAGGCCAGGGGCTTTACCGAGACAAATTCAGCTCTTAGGCTGATTCTTGTTTCGAGTATGCTGACCGCAACCGCATACGCCTTCTGATCACTCATGCAGCCTCCAAACGGCCAAGCCGCTTCAAGTTGCGTCCCTGTGACGCAAGACAAGTCGTGTCCGGTCGAGCCATGGCCCACCGTACACGATGATTTCCGATGGCCTGCCGAGCAGGTGGTGCAGCATGAATGGGCCAGGTCCAAAGACCTCGGCTCGTTCGCCTGACAGCTGTGGATCGACGCCCAGGTATATCCCGGCATGGTTCGGGTGGGCAGTGCGCCCCACGGCCATGACGATCATGTCGCCCCGCCGGGGTTGGTCGACTTGGTAAAAGCCAGCCGCCTCGTAGGCCTGCTCGTACAGGCTCGGCCCGTCAGCGTCTTCCCACCATCCTTCTTCGCGGGCGTAGGCCGGAAACTCCAGCCCCCACTCGCGCTGGTACCAATCCGCGCAGGCCTGCCAACAGTCCCAGGCGCCATGCACAAATGGCCGATCCAACAGCGGCGTGTGCCCGGTGGGTGTGATTGAGCGCAAGTCGCCCTCAGGCCAGGACAAAATGTGCCAGGGCAGACAGGTTGCCTCGCACATGGCCAGATCACGCGGCGACGGCCTGCTGGTGGCGTCGGGGTGCGAGTGCACGATGCCGATCACCTGGCCCTGGTCTTCAGCCTGGGCGTACTGCTCCGGCGAGATACGAAACTCCTCGCCCGGGTCGGCTGCGGTGTTGTCGCAAGGCACGTACCGGTGCGCCTTGCCCTCGGCAATGATCAGCCCGCAGCACTCGCGCGGATACTCCGCCGCAGCATGCGCTTGCACGGCGGCCAGGATGTGTTTGCGCATGGTCAACTCCGCGCAATTAGGGAGACAGCCGGGAAGCCGCCGAAGGGGACCGCGTTGCCTTTGCCGAAACGCACCGTGCAACCGGAATCGAGGCAGCCATTGCACTGGTCCTTAGCCGGGTCGCTGGTGGGCTTGCCGTCCATGTCGAAATAGGGACCGGTGTAACCGCAGTTCGGCCCGCGATAGCCCGCAGTCATGGCCCAGTGGCACAGCTGTGTCATTTGCCTGCCAATGGTCTCGCCGCCCACATCGCCCGGGCTGGCCAGCTCCCATGCCACGGCCGTGCCGCTCTCGGAGACTTTCTGATCGATGTACCAGACCTCGACGGCCTCCTCGGCAGGGTCCGCCTGCGGGTTGCCCGCGGGGAAGTTGGCCGCGTCCAGGTACTGCGCCAGGGTATGGCGCATCGTGAGCTTGAATTCCAGCAGATCGTCGAACGCCAGGCACAGCGCTGTGATGCGCCCGTTGACGTTGCCTACAGTCAGGCTCGGCCGAACAGCGGTGCCATCCGAATTGGCCTCGATGCCTTCGATCTGCATGGGCCAGGCGCTGTACTGGTTGCCCTGCCACCAGATCGACTTGGCCGGCAATTGATCGGCGGAAGCGCCTGCAGCTGCCAGCTCCTCTGGCGTGTGAGGTATTGCATGCCCATGGAAGCGAAGCGTGTCAGCGCCGAAGTCCGAGCCATCAAGCTCAAACAGCAGCACCTCGTTGCCAGGCTCCAGAGTCTGGATATCTTTGATCAGCGGCATGATTGTTCCTACGGTTGGAAAGCCCGCTCGAACGTAGCGGCAATTTTGAAGCGGCCGCCACCCACCGGGGTGGGCTTTGGATCGGCGCAGGTGAACAAGCCCAGATCGCCGAGTGGCGTAGTCCACAGGAACGCCTTCGCGCCGCCGTGGCGGTCGAAGAACTCCATGATCTTGCGCACCTGGGCCTTCGTGCCCGTGACCGATACCGGGTAGCTGTCTTCCTTGTTGTTCGGGCCATCGCCCACTACTTGCCGGTAGCCCCCACCGAAGCGCGATTCACGCACGCGGTAGGTGATCTCCGGCGCGCTGCCTCGCTCGGTCGGCCAACTGAATTTCTCGATGGCCATCTTCACCGCCCCTTAGCATTTCGATAGCTGGTTCCACCTGGTCGCCAAGAGTCAGCAACCGCCTTTTCGGCAGCAGTCTTCATCTGCATCTGCATGTTCCTCTGCAGAGCTTCTTGATCGAGCTGCATCCCTTCGCTACTGCGATCCTCAACGGTGACCGATACAGGGGCAGAGAGATTGAGGCTTGAGCTGCTCCTGCTGCTCGCGCTTGGGAGGGAAGGCATAGGCGACATCGAGTCGACATAACCGCCGTCGGCATAGCCCCGGGTGTTCAGCGTCTCCAGGAAGTCGCGCATACCGGGCTGGCTTACCACTTCACGCCTCAGAACGAACTCGCCGCTGTGCACCACGCCGGCGGGATCGTACTTGCCGCCGTCGCCGGTGTAGCCACCATCAGAGAATCCGTACGCTGCCGAATAACCTGCCTGAGATGCGCCGAGGTTGGAGGACACATAGCCAGCAGAGCCAGGCTCCAAGCCGTTGCCTGTCCCCCCACCCCCGAAATACGCAGAGGCTGCTGAAACACCCAGGTTGACCAAGCCGCCCAACAGGCTCGACGCAGCTTGGCGTGCGGCGATTCGGGCCATGTCCGCCAGAATCGACTTGGTAAAGTCAGCAAACGAGAATTTGCCGGTCATGGCGAAGTTCACCACGGCGTCCTCCATCGAATTGAAGGCATTGGTGAACAGCGATTTGGTCTGGCCTGAGATGTCGCGTGCTTGATCGAGGTAGTTTTGGAAAGCGGATTTTGCGCCGCTTTGCCAGTCTCCCTGGGCGACAGTGATCTTGTCGTAGTTGTCGACCACGGTTTCGCGGTACCGGTCCTCGGCCTGACCGAGAATGACCAGATCGCGCTGATAGTCGTCCTGCGAGTACTTGTCCGGCGCCGTACGCCGGCGGTCCAGCAGCCGGGCGCGCTCGTCGTTAAAGCGGTCCGTCGCTCCGTCAAGGTTGCTTTGCAGGCCGGCCTGTCGATCGCTCAGGCCCAAGGCGCTGGCTGCGCGGGAGCCGGATATCGCAAGCGCCTCGCGCTGCCTCTCGAGCTGGTCGGTGTAGGCCTGGACCGCCACTTTCTGCTTAGCCAGCCGGCCTTCCTCGTTCGTGGCCAAGACAGCCAGTTCCGAGTCGGCCTCCTTCTGCGCCTTGACCATGGATGCGCGTGCGTCGGCGATCTTCTGGTCGAGCTGGATGCGCTGTTGGGCGCTAGTCGTGCTGCGGCCCTTGGCCTGCTCGAGCGCGGCGATCTCGGCCTCGTAAGCGTGAGTTACATCGGAGGATTGCTGCTCGATGATTGCGGCACGCTGGGAGGCATATGACTCCTCCGAAACCAGTCCAGCCTTTTGCGCAGCATCCAGCTCTTTCTGATGGTTCTTGTACTCGGCCAGGATGGCGCTGAGGGCGTTTTTCCTGTCGTTGAACTCGGTGAGGTCGACTTCGCCCGTTCGGCCCTTCGGATCCTTGTACTTTCCCTTGATGTTGGCGATGTTGCTAGCTACCACATCTGCATTCAGGCGGGCATCGTTGGGGTCTGCTTTCCTGATCGCTTCCAAGTCTCGGCGATACTTTTTGATTTCCTCATTGCGCTTCTGCTCGTTGGTCCACGCTGACTTGGTCAGCGCGTCAATGCGAGTCATTGCGGAAACGGCATCTTTTTGCGACTTGGCTTGATCAGCGTCGTATTTTGCGAGATCCGCCTCAGCCACAAGCTTGTCTTGGAGAAAGGCTTTCTCGTCCCTCAGAAGCGTGAGCGTTCTCTCGCGGTTCCGAGAGATACCAAACCCACCGGCTTCGGTCATCGCGATTCGGCGGTCAAGGTCTGCAATCTGTTCGGCTGTGGTTGCGACACGCCCAATATTGAGCAGCCCGTCCACGGCATTCGATGCAGCGTCCTTTACTTTCTTCCAACCCCTTTCGATGGTGCCGAGATTTTCGGTTATTTCGCCCGCCCGCTTCTCGACCGTTTCAGCATAGGTTTCAGTCAGAAGGTTAGTTGCCTCAACGGTTTCGCCCTGATCCTTAAGGGCCACGATCTGCGAGTAAACCGAGGCAGTCAGGAAGTGATACTGGTCATTCAGTTCCTTCGCCGCCTTGACCGGGTCATCGGCGATTTTCATGAACTCCGCCACGGTCGCATCTATCGAGCGTCCAGTCGCATCCTCCATTGCGGTGGCGGCATTAGCGATGAGCTCGAAGCTCTCAGAAGCGATTTTGCCGCTGCCAGCCAGCTTGGCCAGAACTTCAGCGGCGGCTCCAACCGTCCCATTGGCGTCACTGACTCGACGCGCCATGTCGCCTAGGGCGCTAGCCGTGGTTCCGGCGTAGTTGCCCGTCAGAATGAGAGCTTGATTGTAGTGGTCGGCCTCTTTGCTGCCTTGGCTGTAGCCATAGACCAGCGCACCAATCGCGGCGGCAGCTGCCAAGGCGGCCGCGACCATCGCACCCAGGCCGAACGTCAATGGCGGAGAGGCAGCCCTCAGCGCGTCAGTTGCCTCTTTTGCGTTTTTGGCGGCGTCTGCAGCAGTGTTTGCCCCGTCCGCCATGTCGCCAAGGCCTTCACTGGCAGCATCAGCACCCTCTGCCGCGGCTTTACCGCCCTCGCCGATTGTACCGAGAGCTTCGCCAACCGAGCCGATGCCGCCGCCGATACCCAGCACAGAGCGGATCTTCTCGCCCAGCACATCCAGCGTCGGGCCAATACCGCCGAACGAGTCGACGATCTGGCCGCCTTGCTGAATAAGCACGAGCAGCGGGTTTTGCCCGCCGGCCAGGCTGGTGAAGATGTCGGTGAACTGCGCGGGGAGCTGGCGCAACGCGGCTGCGGTCTGCCCGGCGGAAACACCAGTGTTGCGAACGACTTCATCGAAGTCGCCGAGCTTCTGGCGGGCAGCCTCAATTCGCGTGTTGTATTCCCGGAACGTCTCGTCATCCAACAGCTTGGCGTCTTTGAACTGACGCAACTGAGTCTGCTGCTGGTCCAGCTTGTCCAGCGCGGCAACCACGGGGTTGATCCGGCCCAGCAACTCCTGCAGCCCTTCAGCCTGCAGGCCGTTGGTGGCAGCAGCCTGGCGCGCAGCCTCAGCCAGCCGGTCTTCGGTTTCGAGTAGCGCGCGGCCACGGGCATTGATCTCTTCCTGATACGCCGCCCAGCTAGCTGCCGAGGATTGGGCCCCATCCATTGCGGAGCCCGCCTGTGTCACGCTGGCGGCCAAGCTCTGGTGGTACTCGCTGGCCTCAAGCGAGGCTTTCGCCATAGCCTCCAGCCGCCCCCGGCGCTCGTCCGCCGACTCGGCCGCACGCTGCTCTGCCTGAGCTGCCGATTCCGTCGCGCTGGTCAGCGTTGCCTGTGCCTGCCCAGCCTGATCGGCGGCGGAACGGTAAGCGGACATCCCCGCAGCCGCACTGGTGAAGGCCTCTGAGGCGCTGGTTACCGCGCTGCCCACCGTAGCCATCTGCTGCGCCAGCTCGCCTTGCTTGGCATTGAGCGCCTGCAGCTCCTCAACGATCTGGCGGGTGTCACCGCGCATCCCATTGAGTGCGTTTTCCCAGGCGCTGCCTGCTTTGCCTGCCGAATCCTCGGTGCGCTTGCCAGCGTCTGTCAGCCTGTCGAGATCAGATGCGGCGTCGACGGCATCGCCCGAGTCGACCCGGATTCCGAGTTCGGCAATGGTGGTCATGATCTACTCCAAGGATTCGGCCATGACGGCCAGTGCTTCGACCTCCATGATGCGCAGGTCGGGGAAAATGTCGGTGAGGTCGCGACGGCTGATGCCAAGCATTGAGGCTGTGGCGGGGATGGCGGTGTAGTCGAGCCCGGAGGCACCGGCTTGTGCGACGCGCCACTGAGTGCCCATCGCCTCAAACAGGCGCAGGGCCGGCCACGCATCGGGCCAGACCTCGACTTCTTCCTGCTCGATATCTGCAAGGCTCAGCCCCAGCGAGCCCAGTTGCTCGGCGCTGGGACCGCGCTCGTAGATGGCCCGCGCCGCCGCCCTCAGTTTCCCAAGCGAGCCGGGGCATAGGCCGCTTGGTATGCGTCGATCACAGCCTTCGGGGCGCCGGTGCAGGTGAGCACCAGCTGGCGCACCGTTTCGTCGGTGTATTCGTCCTGCAAGCCCCAGCCGTGGACGATCTCCTTGATCTGGTCGGCCTGCAGTTGCACCTCGCTGCGGGTGACCTCGGCCCAGGTCGCGCCTTCCTTGGCCTGGTCGGCCAGCGACTCGCGGGCCTGGTTCCAGCGGTCGAACATCTCCGCCAGCGCCAAGCGGTCAAAGTAGCGGAATTCGAACTTCACTTCGACCGGCTCGGCGCCGACGCGCGGCAACAGCACTGCGGCGCTGAACGTGGGGTTCTGCGCAATCTTGATCTTCGCCATGGGATTCCCTTATGCCGCCTGGATGTAACGCAACGGGCGACCCGACAGCGCGACGTTGATGACGCGGGTCATCAGGTTATTGCGCTCCATCGTCGGAGTGCTGGAGATGCTGACATAGCCCGGGTAGAGGATCTGGTCACCGTTTGGAAGCTTGAGACGCAGCACGGTCAGCGACTTGGTATCGCCGTAGCCTTCGACCAACGCGACGTAAGCGGCGGTCGGCTGATCCTCAACGGTGATCGCCAGGTTGATCGGGTTGCGGTTGGTCGGGAACTGGCGGTCATCGTCGTCCTCGAGGTAGCCCACGGTCAGGTACTGCTGTTCACCACCAGACGAGGTGAACGCGGTCACTTTGGAGATCTGTGCCCAGTTGCTCACCGGGAGCACCGAGCCCATGCCAGCGCCGACGGTGTACTTATCGGTGTTGGTCGTGTTCAGCCCGCCCATGGAGAACTTGTCAGCCGCCACATTGGAGGCACGGACGGCGCGGTCATTGATCAGGGACCAGCCCGAGTTAACCACCAGTACATCGCCGTTCTTGATGGTGTGGCCGGCAGCGGTGGCCACCGGCGGCGCGGCGTTGGTCAGGGCGGTGTAGGTGACGGCAGCGCCGAGTGATGCAGCAATTTCCAGCACAGAGCCGTTAGGCAGCGGGAAGCGTGCGGCCATGGTGTTTTCCTCTTGGGTAGAAACGAAAAAACCCGCACGCGGCGGGGCTTCAGGGGGTAACGGGTGTCAGGCGGCGTCGAGTCCGAGCGTCATTTGCAGTTGCTCGCGCCAGTAGTCGACCTGATGCTCGAGCGCAGGCTTGCGGCCTTTCCATCGGGCCAGCTCGCGGCCGGAGAGGCTGGCGACCTGCTGACCATCGCTGAGGGCGCGGCAGGCGCGATCGAACTGCTGCTTCTCGTTCAACTCGCCGCGCAGGAGTGCATCGATGTGCAGGTCGGCCCAGACGGCGAAATCCACCTCGAGCCAGCGAGCGAATGCCACGGCAAGCTTCGGATGAAGCCATGTCCCACCAGTGCGGCCTTTGCTGGTTCGGGTTAAAAGGTGGGATTCCCCCACATTAAGATGACGTGCCAAGGCTTCCATGTACTTGATTGAATCAGGAAGCCTGAGCCATTCAGCGGGCTTCTTACCGAATCGCTTGGCAACGTCGGTGGCGTTGATCCAGCCCTCGCTGTTGAAGCGCACGGCCTGGCCTTGGTAGTGGAATGGAATCACGTTGCTGTCGTTCATCGGTGTCACCTCGTTCATCAGGCGAAAAGGAACGCAGCCGGGGCGGACGGATGAACGAACATCCGCCGTTCGGCTGTACGGGCCTAGGCTGCGTGTTGGGTTGGCCGCACCTAGACGGCCTTGGAAGGGGGGCTACTGGTCCGCGATACCGCGGTAGGTAAAGCTGCTCGGAACTGCGTAAGTCGCCGACTCGGTGATGGTTGGCCCCTGCTCTACCGGCTCGGTGATCAGCCCCTCAAAGCCGTTGCGACTGAGTGAGGTGTCGACGCGGAAGACGCCGGACAACTCGTCCACCAGCGTCTCGGCTGTGGCCAGGGCCTGGCCTGCAGGGCAAACAATACTGATCTGGTAGACGCCGGTGTATTCGTACGCCTCTCCGCCCAGGTAGTTGCAGGTGGTGCTGCCTGGCAGTAGATAGGCGCGGAGGTAGGTCTCGCCGGGCTCGGCCTCGAACCCCTCTTCAAAGTTGGCCACCCGAATGGGACGCGCAGCGGCCCAGGCAATCAGCTTGATTTCGATAGCCTGCCTGGCTCTTGCCTGGCTCATAAGCGATTGGCCCTGATGGCTGCGTCGACGATGCGCTGGAAGTTGGCCAGGGTGATCCGCACCATGCCGGCCGGGGCCTGGGTTGAATGGCCGTATTCCAACGGTACCGCGTAGGGCAGGTTGTTCACGATGTAGGCCGTCTGGCCGATGGTCAGCGCCTGAACCTGAGCAAGCAGCGCTGCGATCGCCTCTTTGCCCGATGGGTCGATGCGGTCGAGTTCGTCGGTAGCGGGTGAGTCGATGGAGAACTGCCAGTTGCCGCGAAAACGGCCACCAACGTAACCCTGCCCGGTCACCAAGCCATTCACGAAGAAGTTCTGATCCCGCTCGGTTTTCGTCAAGGGCTTCGCATAGCGCAAGCCTCGCTTGAGGTTGCCAGCCTTGGTGAGGTTGCCTGGCGTCTGCCTGATCGCCTCATTGCGCGCAACGACCTTGGCGTCGTAGCGATCTGCCTCAGCGGTCCGGGCGGCTCGGTGAGCCACATTGGCCGCCCAGATTTCGGGATTGCCCACGGGCGACATGCGGATAACGCTGCTGCCGATCTCGATCACGATTTCGCGGAAGGTGGCGTCCAGCGCCTGCTGCGCCTGCTCGGCGAACGCTCGGATGCTTTCGGCAAACCCACCCTCGCTCCCACCGTACCGCTGCGTCATGTGTGAGCCACGGGACATGTCATTTCCTCAGTTGGATGGTCCAGGTGGCCTTAGCCGGGTCCTCGGAAACGTTGAGGGTCCGGTATCCACTCACCATGTCGCCGATTTTCGGCTCTGCCGGTGTATCGGTGGCCGCGCCGCCCATCTGCTCGAACAATTCGTTCTGCAGCACCAGCAGCTTCACGTCCTGAGTCTGGATGCGTGAGCCGTCGATCTCCTTGGCCAGGTAGCTGCCGAAAACCCCTCGCCCGGTGTAGAGGAGCGTCGAGGCCGGCACCGTGCCGCCGATGGCGGGGTCGTAACCGCCTTTGATGGAGCGCGACCCCGCCACTGGCCGGACCGCATCCGCTAAGCCGTCAGGGTCGTCCAAGGCTTCTGCGAGTTCGGCCTGCAACTCTTCGCGCATGCCCATGGCTAGACCCTCTTAAGCATCACGGTGCCCTGGCGGCGCGTCCATGGCGCGATCAGATCCAGCGCGAAGTTCTCGCCGGTTGAGCGGTCGGTCGACCCTGCGGCGTAGGTCTTGCTGACAGAGGTGCCTGACTGCGCCGACACCGTCTTGCTCTGCACCTCGCGGTCGGTGTCCTTGTAGAGCTTGCCGGCTACAGCCAGCTTGGCTACCTGTGCCCCGGCAGACTTGATTGCGTCCGGCACCACCTCGGGCACCGCACGCTTGATCTTGGCCGTGAGCCACGCATTGGCCATGGCCACGGCAAGGACCGCATCACCGGTGCCAGCCCAGCCCGCTCCGAGCTTGCCATCGACGTCGGCGACAGTGATGAAGTCGGTCATGGCCTTACTCCTGCGGGATCAGAGCTTGCAGGTCATCTTTCTTCGCACTGGCGTCGAAGGCAATGCCCTTAGCGGTGAGCCATTCCTTCAGCTCAGGCACCTTCATCTTGTGCGGGTCGGTTTCCTTCTCAGCTTTGCGGAGCTCGTCGATCTCCTCTTGCGTGCTGCGTGAGGCATAACCCTGCGGCGGGTAATTCGACGCCTTGTAACCTTCGGCGACGTACTCGGCCACGGTTGGGCCATTCTGGCGCAGTTGATCCGAACCTGCGCCGTTGCCAGCGGCTGAACTGACAGCGGCTGCCAGGGCCTGCTTCTGCAGTCGATTGATCTGGGCGAGCGTGAGCTGCTCGCCCGGCTTGATTTCGTCTTTGCTCATAGTCGTCTCCACGGAAACGAGGGCCGGAGCCCTCATCGACTCAGGCGCCTTTGATTTTCAGGAAGGCGATCGGCACGTTCTTGCGATCGACCACGCGATTCCAGTTCGCAGCCTTACGCAGGTCGGCCAGCAGAGGCGAAAACTCGTCGACGCTGGTGTCGGCTCCGGTGCGGCCACGCAGGTTCGCGCGATTGGTGATGTCGTCGCCGGTGAACTGGTAGCCGAACGGGTGCAGGATCCAGGTCTTGCGCTCCCACAGCGTTTCTACGCCGCCGCCGTTGCCGGCGCGGGCCTGACGCTCGATCTCCTCCGGCACTTCCGGGCTACCTTCGCCATAGCCGAACGCGCCAGCACCGAACAGCACGGCGGTCGTGGTGATAGACGCAGGGTTGCCGCCGCTCGTTGCCGGCATGGAGTCGTCCACGATGACGCGCTGACCCATGAACGTTGGGATAGTCAGGTTGCCCTGGCTGTCCTTCACGAAGTCAATGTCGTCGGCGTCGACCATCTGCTTGTAGGCCAGCGAGTGCACAGCGATGGCCGAGAGCTGCCCGAACGCATCGCCCAGGGTGAAGACCGCCGAGGTGAACGCCTGACGCGACCACAGGCCCGCTGCGCCGTCATAAACCATGTCGCCGTCGTCGTTGGCCTCGTTGTCAGCCAGCAGGCCTACAGCCGAGGCGATGACGCGACGCTGCCACTGGCGCTGCCAGTAGGTACCGAAACGGTTGCGGATACGCTGCATCGGATCGGAGCCAGCCAACTCCACCACCAGGTCGGCCGCCGAATAGCCTTGGTTCAGGTAGCTGATGCGCGCCTTCTGCAGGCCGGAGCCCAGCTTATTGGGCGCGGCCATGTCAGCGGGATCGTCGTTGGAGGCATTCGGCTCGACGGACGCGTCCAGATCGCGCCAGAAAGGAATCTGGATTTCCTGCCCCCCGGTGTTGGCTTTGGTGTCGAGCATCTCGTTGCGAACAACGACGCCGGACTCGAAGAAGGCCGTCTTTTCAGGGGTGTTCTCCGCCTGATAGTCGGCATAGACCTCGGGGATTACGGCGTCGGAAAGGCGAGTGGTCGCCATAGGGTGTTACTCCTGTTTGGTGGCATCGCGCAGCTGGCGATATTTCGCCGGGTCCGACCGGTAAAGGGCGGTACGTTCGGCTTCGGTCATGTCGGTGAACTTCTGCGTGGCCTTGCCACCGTTGTCGCCGGTCGGTCCGGCACCCTGAGCCCTTGGCCACAGGTGGGTGGCGGTTTCGCGCAGCGATTCCGCCCATTCGTGGGGAGACAGTGGGCTCTTGCCGTCCTTGCCGTAGATGACCTGGCCATCACGATCGGTGGCGACCGGCTCGCCGTCTTCGCTCAGTTTGAAAGTGCCGCGAGCGCGCAGGATGATGTCCTCGGCAGCCTCGGGCAGCGCGCCAGCCTTGATGGCAGCAGCGCGGATGGAGTCGGCCAGCACCTTGTCGCTGTACTTGGCGGCGAAAGCTTCAGCCTTTTCGGCGCGCTCGTTCGCAGCCTTGATCTGCTTGTCGAGGTCGCCGCGCAGGCGCTCGGTGCGGCGGCTGACGACCTCGTCCAGTTTGCCCTCGGCGATCAGCTTGGTCTCTTCGTCCTGGCCGGCCTTGGTGAGCAGGCCTTTGACGGCCTCGATGTCCAGGCCGTCGAACTTGCCCTTGATCCCGTCCAGCTCGGTCTTGATGGTCTTGTTGGAGTCGATCAGCTCGCGGTTCTTGGTCTTGAGGCCCGAGACCTCGCCGTCCAGGAATTTCTGCACCTCGCCGCCCAGCGCTGCCTTTAGTGCTGCGGCTTGGGTCTCGTCGAGGGTGAGGCCGTGGGCGGCCGGGTCGAAATCAAAAGGCATGTGGCTATCCCCTGGGGATTGGTGGGCCCGCCTCGCGGGCGTAAAAAAGCCCCGCAGTGCGAGGCAAAGATGCGCGCCACGAAACCGTGGCTCTGTGTTCTGTGGCGCGGGTCAGTTGATACCTGCCCGCTGGAACGCCAACGGCTCCAACTCCTTGAGTTGGTCCAGCGTCAGCGGCTTGAAATTCTTGTCCAGCTGCAGGGCGGCGAATCGCTCGGCCGTGAGCCCGCCGTCGCGGAATAGCTTGGCGCGGACCGGGCCCAGTGCTGCGTCTTGGAACGTCGCAGGCTGCGTCTTGAGCCACTGGTAGTAACTGAGGCCTGCAGAGACCTGCGCGCCGCCTGAGGATCCGACTGACGCGCGCGTGGCGCCATCCGCAAGCACTTCCGACAGTTTGGTGATGGGCACGATCGTGGTTCGGCATTTGATATGGAACGGTGGCACCGGTCCCTTGCCCGCCTCAAACTCGCGCCCGTCCAGGCTCTTGCACAGCACGCTGGTTTTGCGGTCGAGGGTAGCGACGATGCGATAGCCGGGAATGAACTCCGCGTTGGCCGCCAGCGTCTCCATGCGCGCAGTCGTGGCCACATGCTGAACTGCAGTGTGCACGACTGCCTTTGCGTTGCGGTTGCTGACCGCCAGCACGCCATCGGTGAAGTTCTGCGCGGCCGTGCCGCGAATGGCCTGAGTGATCTCGGCATTAGTCTTGCCCTGCACCACGCCGAGGCGGATGGCATTGGTCACCCGGGTCGACTCCGTGCGAGTCCAGTCCTTGAGGAATGGCTTGAGCAGTTTCCCGCCGTCGATCCCTGCGACCTGTAGCGGCTTCGTGTTGATCGCGGCCCGGAGCAGCGAGTCGGCCGGCATGATGGCGTCGATCAGCAGTGCTTCGGCAAGGCTCCTGCCCTCGAAGGCTGCCTCATACAGAGCGATGTCCACCAGATCGGCCTGCATGCGCTCGCCGAAGGCCTGGTAGATGCTGAGCAGCTTGCCGCCGACACCACCCAGGAACTCCTCCAGCCGGTTCCGGCTGTAGGTGGTCAACTCCTTGCGCGTCAGCTGGTCGCGCACCTGCGTATCGACCTGGCGCAGTGTCGTCTGGAACTTCTTGACCTCACCCGCCTTGAGCCGCTCCAGCAGTACCGCGTGCCGACTGACCTGCTCCAGCAGCATTTCGTCCGCTGTCTGCTTTGGTTTCGTCGCCATCGTCTTTGTCCAGGTCAATGCCGGCTGACTCGCGCTCATCGCTGATCAGCTCGGCCTCTTCGTCGTAGGCGCGCTCAGGCAGCTTGCCGGTGGTGAGGTACTGCCAGTAGGTCACGGCGCTGATCGTGCCGGCCATGACACTCTTCTGCAGCTCGGCCAGCACCTGCGCGTTGACCTCTTGGGTGGTGAACTCAGGTTTGACGGTGAAGACCACGTCGTCCGGGTTGTAGCCGGTCCACTCAGCGGCGTACCGCAGGGCCTGCTCAATCGCGGCGGCTGCGGTAATGACGATGCTGTGCAGCGTGGCGTGCTGATCGTTCTGCCGCGTCTTGCGTGCCTCGCCCGACTCGGTGCCGGACACATCCATCACCTTGGCGCCGGCCTCAAGGGCTGCGCTCTTCTGGTCGGCCATGGCGGTGCGTACTGCCTGCACACCAGCGCCCTGGAACTCGAGGTAGCCGCACTGGCCGTTCTCACCCAGCACCCATGCAGCCGAAGGGCCTGTAACGCTGAGCTCGACATTATCATCGATGCCCGACACCCACGGCTGCGGGTGGCTGGTCTGATGCAGCGCGGTGAAGTAGTCGGCGCTGAGCTGATAGGACTTCAACGCCGCCCGCGCCATTGTCAGCAGCGGAATCTCATCCACGTCCGGCGAGTTGTCGGTCGACCCGCAGTAGATCACCGGGATGTACTCGAGGCCACGCACCAGCTGGTTACCGGCGCCTACGGTGCCAAGGGGTCTTTCCTCCTCAAGCAGCTCGCCGGCCTCGTTGCGCACTGCTGTGTAGCAGACCTCGCCGTCCATGTAGAACTCGCGAAACACGATCTGGCAGTCATGGCTGTAGCGGTCCTCAGCCTTCTTGCGGAACTCGCGGAACACGGACAGCACCAGGTCCTGCCGGCCGCCTTGGTCAGCGGTGTCCCAATTGATCGCGTTGCGCACCGCGTACGTGGCGAAATACGGCTGGCCTGCGTCATCGACGTTGACCACCAGCGGCACCCGGCCGTGAGAGATGGCCTGGCGCACGATGCGCAGGAACAGCTGAGTCAGGCCGAAGCCGTCAGCAGTGGCGTTCTCTTCCAGGCTCTTCAGGCCGCTGGGCAGCTTCACTTCAGGAATCAGCCGGGAGACCAGGCCCATCATCGAGCGCAGCGAGTCGCGCACCCAGTGCTCGTACTGCGCCCGGGCGGTGTAGTTCAGGTAGAGGTAGGCATTGCCCTGCCCGTCCAGCTTCTCCGCTTCTACCATGCCGCTGGGCTTGGGCAAATTGCGCTGGTTGCGCTTGATGGCGCATTCGCCCTCTAGCGCGTCGTCCATCATCCGCCACTCATCGATGTGAGCGTCGAAGTCTGGGTTGGTGGATTGAACAGGCATTACGCCAAACCTCCGATGCGGCGAGTGCCGGCCGACTGGCTCTTGATTGGGTACCGCTTGGCGATGAAGTAGCCGGCGGCGTCGTTCATGTGGTCGTGGCCTTTCTTCGGGTCTTTGTCCGGCACACCGTTCTTGTCGTAGGTCTGCCGCTCCAGGCACTGCGTGAGCTTCGGGCACTGGTCGATGTTGACCTTCAGGCGCCGCTCGCCGTAGGTGTTGAGGAACATGGCGTTGACCGCGTTGACGCGGTCCTTCACGCCGGGGTTCTGCGAGTCGACCACCACGGTGAAACCAGCTTTCTTGAGCAAGGAGAGGTCGGATTCGCTGGCGTTCTTGCTACTGGTGTTCTGGCCGCTGGCGTCGGGGTATACCGATACGCCGTGTCCATGGAAGCGGGCCTTGATCTTCTCGATCATCTCCGGGGTGTCGCGAACCGTGTGGAACTCGTCCAGCGCCAGCGGGAGGCCGTTCCTCACGACGTACACCACCGCGCTCATCTTCATGACGTTGAAGTCCATGCCGATGTGCAGGGTCTCGCCTGGCTGGATGCGCTCAGTGGTGGTGCACTCGGTGCGGTCGAAGGTGTAGTAGACGACCCCTGCGTAGTTCTCGAATCCGGCCTCGTATTCTTGGCGGAACGTGCGCGGGTCCATCTTGCGCCGGGCCGCGTCCAACTCCTCGGCTGGGACGTTGCCGCCCTGTAGCGATGTGTATTGCCAGCTCTTGTGGTCAGGCTCACCGCCGGGCTGGCCGTCGCGGTAAGTGTCGTAGCAGTGGTTGAAGCCCTTCGGCGTGCCGATCCGCAGCGCGTGGCCGCCCTTGAGGGTGCCAACGCTGGGAATTGTGTACTGGCAGGTCGAGAGCATCGGGCGCAGGACCTCTTCCCAAGCGGCGTACTTGCAGTCAGCCCATTCGTCCACCAGCACGAAAAACAGACCAGAGCCCCGCAGGTCGTCGTAGTTCTCCAGCCCCACGCACCGGATAAGGTGACCGCTCTTGAGCGTGATCAGCATGTCCGTTTCATTGGGCTTGGTCTCGCGCCATTGGGGCGGAATCGCCTGCTTGAGCCGGCGCCAGAAAACTCGACGGGCCTGCTTTTGGGTCGGAGCTGCGTACCAGATCTCGTCCTCGACGCTGACGCCCCACTCAGCAGCCAGGCGCGCGGCACGGCGCATCTCGGATTTGCCGAGAAAGGTTTTGCCGAACCGCCGACCACACACCGCGTCACGGAAGCGTGCCTGAGGCTGGAAGCCCCACACGTAGATGTTCGCCTGCTTCGGCGTCAGCTTTACCGGCGCGTCATAGGTACGGGGTAGTCGGGACATTCTCGTCTGGCTCCAGCGTGTACTCAGCAACGGCGTGCTGCTGGTCCGCCTGGGAGCCCAGGGGCTTATCGGGTTCGAGCTTGCGGTTGACGTACATGTCGCCGCACTCCTTGGCCGCCTGCTCGTATAGCTGGGCGGTCAGGGCCAGGTTGCGCATGGTTTCGGCCTTCTCGGCCATCCGGCCAAGTCCGCGGAGCCGATACGCTCGGTTGGCGATGGGAATGTCTGCGGTCTCTTCGCGAAAGCGCTTGCGGCACTCGTTAAACAGGTCGACCCACTTCTGGGCCAGGCCGCGCCCTGCATACTTGGTTGGGTCATGCCCTTCGCACGTCTGGCGGCTCAGCTCGATCCCGAATTCCTTCTTGACGGCCTCCACCACCTGAGACGGTGTATCGAAGCAGGCCAGAGCCTGAACAATGAAGGCTTTGACCTCGCTTCGTAGTGCTGCCATAGGGTTGTCCGGTAGTCAGGGCCTGTCAGGATTCAGGCCGACTTGAGCAGGCAGGTTCCGCAGGCCCTCGCAATATTGATCTTGGCCACCTCAGGTGGCTGGCTTGCAGCGTCGATTAACTGCTGTACGTCTTGGCTGGCACCGTAGCGGCGAACCACGCCGATGAACTCCTCGACGTCGTGTCCGCGCATCTCCAGCTTGGGCATGCCGTCATCACCAAAGGCCGGCGCGCCGTACTTGTCCGCCTTGTGGGCGATGTGATACAGCTCATGCTCCACTAGGGCGCAGAACTCGGCGTCGGTGCACTGGGCGCAGTAGTCGGCTGCCAATGTGATCAGGAACTGCGGCTCTTCGCCGAACCACTCCCGCATCTGCTGCTCTTGGCGGGCCTTCTGCCAGCCGCCGGCGCGGTGCATCACCTGCTCGGCTTGACCTAGCACCGTTCGGCCCTGCTTAGCGAACGACTGCGATGCCCACAGCACCTGGACGCTGGCATCCAGCAGGTGGGCATGATCGGGGTTATGCAGGCTTCCAGTGTCGGCGAGGATCTCATTCGTTATCCATTCCCAGACCTCATGCGCAGGACTAAGGGTCTGAAATACCGATTCAAGCAGGCTAACTGGAGGTGTTGGCTTGCCCATTTTCCGCCATCCCCATTGAAATAGTGTCTCGTCGCCACCACATGCTCAGTGTCGGCCAAGGAGGGCTATCGTTTTGCGAAATGCAAGCTCATTGGCTGGCTTACCTCCAACCCTCAACTCGAGCTTCATTCATGCCTATCAAATGTAATGACCCTGCTTTCCTGATCGATACAGTTCGCCGCAAACACCCTGACGCTGCAGAAAAGCACCCAACCGCTACTCAGCACCAATTCATATTCAAGTGCGGATTGATTATGAACATCTACAGCACGGGATCCGTGAATTTTCAGGGGAACAGCTTTGAAAACCACACCGCCTCAGACCTGATAAATGTCATCGACATGATCAACAGAGGGTAACGATCCTTTTAGTGCCGCTTTCGCATGCGGCACACTCCAGTGATTGACGAGCTCAGATGCAGAGGGCTTCGTTCTGGCAATCGCGATCAATGCCGTATCTGCTAACACCCAAAAGGTCTCTGCGGCCGCCTATTGGTTTTTCTGAGGGCGGAAGGCACAAACGCCCTAGTCTGGTAACGCCCGCCTTCGTACCACTCACAAGTCACTCTCGACCTCCCGTCGACACGATAGCTGTGATTTTCGATCCTTATCACTGTCATCACGGGACCGCCGCTCACCAACTCCACCACATCGCCAATCTTGAATTCGGACAATTTAACCTGCTCCTCGTGTGAGCTGGGACAGTGGGGACTTGGAGCGTTTTTTTCAAGATCTAAAGCGACTGGCGCGAATGACTTGAGCTCAGGTCAGTTCGACCGCTTGCACAGGTCGCAGTCCAGACGCCGGCATACCCAGCGCTTTACTCGCGGCCAGTAGGTGATGACGAACATGTGGCGGATACCGGCCAGGGCCAGGGCGACGTGCATCGTCACGCCGGCGGTGTTCGGGGTGAAGAACATCCGGTCCGACCGGGCGAGGATGGCGTAGCCGCTCAGGGCGATCACGATGTACAGAATCTTGCCCACCACCCCATCGCGGACTTTGCCGCTCAAGACTGCCCAGGTCGCCCACCAACCAATGAGGCCGGCCGAGATGGCATTCACGTACTCAAGCATCATTGGGAAGGCCCTCCGAACTTGGACCTGATGACAGACCAGAGGTCAGCGGCCTTGATGGCGCGGGTAATGGCGGCGATGAGCGAGCCGCCGAAGGTGCCCAGCAGGAACCCTACCCCGGCCACGCTGCGCGGTTCGACGATGCCGAAATAGGCGCTGACCATACCGGTGAGGTAGTGAGCGCAGGCCATGCCGGTGAACAGAAATAACAGCCAGGCCGTGCGATCTGTCAGGTCGTCCTTGTGCCAACGGCTGGCGATCAGGGCCCCGAATAGGCCCGCAATGCCCAGGTCGAATTTCTCGAGCAGGCTGTGGAAGAAACCCATGCTCGACCTCTCGTAGCGCATGAACGAAAAAACCCGGCGCGAGGGCCGGGTTCTTGAATTTGGTGTGCCGGACAAGCGACACGTAAAAGCTGAACAGATCTCCGAAACTATCGAAGATCTTGAATGGTGAGGGATGGCAGGCTGTTGACGCCGAAGGCTGTTGATGCGTTTGCCGAGAAACTAATCCAGGTTTTCCACATAACTTTCTTCATACGACTACCTCCTTCTTGTCCAGATTGTTGTACTGCGCTTGGTGTGTCACTCAGTGCTAGCAGGAACCACATTGAAACTATCCATACCAGACCTCCAAACATCAACAACCCGCCTTCGCTACCGCTTGAGCTTAAGCTCGCTGCTAGGTAAGCATTCCTACACAGTGCGCAGAAATGACAGGATGGGCGCATATTGCGACATGGCGACATGATATTGCAAGCCCTTTAGAGGGACTATTTCACGCTGCCTCGCTTTCCAGCACCCCTACCGTCTCTAGCAGGTGCTGGGCCTCGACCAGCGCCTCGTTCACAAAACCTTCCAGCGATCCGCGAATGGCCTTGTTCCAGCGCTGGTACGTTCGCTCTGTCAGCCCCTGATCATCCCAGGTGGTCATGTCATAGTTCGACGCAGCCAGGACGATCATCTCGCCTGGGCGATCCTCGGCAACCGTCTTGGCGTGAGCATTAGCACGCTCCACGGCTCGCTGGGCTGCTTTGTTGCGCCAGGCCCAGCGATCCTCACCCTTGTCGCACTCACGCACCTCGGCAGGCTTGGCCTGGACCGCTACGCGCTGCACGCCCTTGCGCTGCTCCGGCACCGCCCACACCAGCACGGCCTGCTGCGTGAAGCGGCGCGGCGCGGGCGTAGCCACCACAGGCACCAATCTGCCTATCGCATCCACCTTTCGCCCCTTGTGCGTGCTGTACTTGGCCAGCAGCGCGTGCCAGTGCCTGGGGGTGAGCTGGGCGTGCAGCATCTTGTGCACGATGCAGTCGGCCAGCAGCGCCGCGTCCTTGCCGGTGATCTCCCCTTTCAACTTGCTGGACTGCACCTTTGGCTCGTAGTCACAGCCGCCGGCACTGTTGATCGTCTCGGCCGCCAGTGCGCGCACTACTGCGGATACCACGTTCTGGTATTTCATGCTGCGGCCTCCAGCGGTTCGATACGGACGCGCACAGCGCCGCCCTTGGTGGTTTCCTTGCTCACCCTGACCTGGGTAGCAAAAACGTTGTCATCGATGCCCAGAGCATCAGCCAGGCCGTCACGGCCCGCCTTGAACATGGCCAGCAGGTTGTCGTCGTCGCGTCGGCGGCGGTCGGACGGCACGAACTCGACTACCAGCAGCGCCTGGCCTGCAGGGGATTGCAGGCCGGCCTGCTTGGCGAGCGCATGACACGCGGCGCGATAGGCTTTGGCCGCCCTGCTCTTCTTCGACCAGTGCACGCGGGCGTTGGGGCTGCATGCGGCCGGCGGCCACGGAAGCATCACTTCGCTCATGCGGCCCCCTTCACTGTCATCAAGCCGGCGCGGATCAGGGCCTCATGCGTCTCCGCGATGGCCCTAGGCATGTCCGACCAATCCACCTCGCCCCGGCCGCGCCCGTCGAGCGCATCGTGGCAGCTCGAGCAGGCGTAGACCGCCACGGTGTCGAAGCCCTTCATGCCCATGCCCTTCTTGCCGCATGGCAGGTGCGCCAGCACGGTCGTCTCAGGGTTGAAGTTGCAGGTGCCAGGGATGCGGACTGTGCAGTCCTGGCCACGGGCGCTTTCGCGGACCTTCTTGCTCACGACCCTCATGCCACTCTCCCCCGGCGCTCGCCGTAGATCGCCATCATCAGATCCTCAGGGTGCGGCAGGAGCAACTGCAGGTGCTCTGCGCTGTAGGCGTCCAGCAGCTCCAGGTACTGGGTCATCTGCTGGGTGGTGAACTTGCGGGTCTTGGCCCGACCGACGCGGTACCGAGTGCCATCGGGCAACTGCACCGGGTGCACCTCGGCGGGCCAGAGCTTGGCCACCAGGATGCTGTGCCACTCTTCAGCGCTGGCCAGTTGGCCGTGCGAGTCGCGCAGGTGCGCCTGGATCAGCCCGTTCCACTGCCACAGCAGGCGGTTCTGCGCGTCCGAGCGCTTGCTGCGCACCTCGACGATGGTCAGGCGGCGCGGCCTGGCCAGGTCCAGGCCGGTGATGTAGCCCAGCAGGCGGGCGCGGTCGGATTCGTTTCGGAGCATGAGGTCAGTCATGGGCGCACCATCCTGTCCACGCATCCGTCGACGAATTCAGCGCGATGCCGGTCCTCGAGTCCGCAAGCCCCATCAGCCCAGCGATCCAGCCAGCAGCCGTCTCTCAGCGCTCGGTACCGCTCGGCATCCTTGTGCAGGGTCTCGTTCTCGGTCTTGAACTGGTCGCGCTCGCGCTGCACCTCTTGACGCCGCTCAACCTCTCGCGCCCAGTCCCTACACTCGCTGCCAGCTTCTCGCCATGCGTGCTCGATCTCAGCAAGGAGGGCCAGGATGGCCGCAGGTCTGGTCATCGACTCGAAGTCTCGAACCTCCTGCGGGAATGCTGCAGCCTCTTCTTCGGTGAAGTCCGCGCCCTGCTCATCGCGCAACATGGACTCAGCCAGCGCCTTGAGTTTCTGCTTGTCGATCGTCATGGCCGGTCCTCCTGCAGCAGCTTGAACAGACGGTCGCGCTCCGCTTCAAGGTCTTTCAGGCGTAGGTACTGCTGGATCACCACCGCCCAGGTCGCGATCAGGGCGAGAATCAGGAATGGGTTCATGGCTTCACCTTCAGGCCGGCGGCCTTGATGCACTGGGCACACGCGTGTCGCATGCCAATGGCCGAGTGATAGGCGTCCATGTGGCTGTCGTCGATGGCCTCCTCGGGATCTTCGGGAACCTCAGGCTTCGGCGGCAGCTCCACCACCACGGCCTCGCGCGATGACTGCCAGGACGCAACCCATGAGCAATACAGCTCATGGGTACGAAGGGTCAGGTAACAGCCGTGGTTGCCGCGCGATAGATCAACCGAGAAGGTCATGCCTCGCATCGCTACCTCGAACTGCTCGCGCATCTTGTTGGTGTCCATCAATGCTGCTCCTCTTCGGCGGCTTCCATTTCGTCGAGCTTTCGCATGGTCCGAGCGAGCAGTCGCGTGAACTCTTCTTCGCTCTCGCAGATCACCGGCACGAACAGAACGCAGTACTTGGCGAACGTCTGGGCCACGATCAGGCTGGCGCGGATTTTCTTGATCGTGCTCATCACGCGCCCTCCTTGCCACGGTGCGATTCCCACTCGAACGGCACCACGATCATCCCGCCCTCGCGCAGCCGGTCGACACAGCGCTCGCCCATGGCCATTGGCAACTGGTGGCCATCAAGATTGGAAATCACCACCGTGGGCTTAACCTGCTCGTACCGGCCGTTAATGATTGCGAACAGCGTCGTCAGCTCGAAGTCGCTCGGCTGCTCCTTGCTCACACCCACCTCGTCCAGCATCAGCAGCGATGGTTCGATCAGGCTGGCCAGGATGCTTGCCTCGGTCGCCTCGCTGGCGCGGTCGTAGGTCGCACGGATGGCCTGCAGGATCGAGCCAACAGTCCGGTACACCGCCGAGTGCGAAGTGGTGCGCATCAGGTCGTTGGCCATGCCGGCGCCCAGGTGTGTCTTGCCGGTACCGGGTTTGCCCAGCAGCACCATGCAGCGGCCCGTCTCGGCGATCTGGGTGAAGGTCTTGACGTAGTGGCGGCAGAAGCGCAGGGCGTCGGCCTGGCCCTTGTTTTCGACCTTGTAGCTCGACAGTGAGCGGTCGGCGAAACGCTTGGGGATCAGCGAATCGCCCAGCTTGCGGGACAGGGCCATGCGCACGGTCAGAGCCTGTTCAGCCTGCTCGCGCGCCTCGCGCTGGTCGCTGGCAATTCGGGCGCACTCAGGGCACTGGCTGCGCAGGGCTCGACCCATCAGCATCGTGACCTTCTGGTCGAACGGACCGTGCTTGTCGCACTCTGCGGGCTCGATACGGTTGCCGACCGCGGCTTGGTTGATCGGGGTGACTTTTTCAGAGCGCATAGCTGCCATCCTCCCGGCGCTTCAGGCCTGCGGTGTAGTCCTTGTCGTCAAACCCGTGGTGGCGGGATGGGGCGGGAGATTTCGGCTCTTGCTCGGCCAGGCGCTTTGCAATCCACGACGCCTTGAAGCCCTGCCAGCCGGCGGACAACGCTTCGGTCATCGCGACGTCAGCGGCGATGCCCAGGGCGGCGCACGCGACCAGCTCGGCGTTCAGTGAATTCCATACCGTCTCGGTGACAGCGGCCTTCTTGGCCTTGCGCAGCGCCAACCAGTCGGCCAGCAACGGCTCGGACAGACCATGCGGGTTGTCGGCCAGTAGCTTGGCCAGGCCGAACGGTTTTTTGCGCTCAGCCTTCGTCGGCTCCGGATCAGCCTGAGGGGGAGATGTAATATCTTCCGAAGGAAGATTTACATAGGGGGTTTCTTTCTTGGAATAGAGAAGGGAGTCGTCGGTTTCGGTCTGTTTCGGTTCCGATCCGATTCGGATGATTTGAGCCGAGTCAGACGATTTGGTCTGTTTCGGCTGTTCAATGAAGACCCATTCTTTCGGGTCGCAGAGACCGATATCACCACGCGCCCCGCCTTCGCGGAAGAGCACGCGGCGGCGCAGCAACCCGGAGATCGCTTTCGACACGGTGTCAGGGTGGATGTGGGTCGCCTTGGCGATGGTCGTTGCAGGGATGCGCTGGGCACCTTCGTTGAAGTTCAGCGTGGCCTTGGCCACATACAGCACGACTTTCATTTCGTGCGCCGACAGGTTGATGGCCAGCAGGCCATCCATCAGCTGATTGTCCATCCGGGTAAACCCCCCGGTATTGCGTAATGGGACGACGTTTGTCATGATTCATCTCACAAGTTGCTTTAACGAAATCGCCGACCTTGCCCGTCGGCTTTTTTGTGCCTGCTGCTCAGCCGTCAGGCTGCTTTCACCGAAGCCGCCATCACATCCAAGCTCTGCCGAACGTGCTGAATCTCCACTTTGATCTGGGCCTTCTCGAGCGAGCTGACGTGCTCATCCGCCAGTGCGTTGTGCACTGCGATGGTCAGGTCAGCAACCTCCTTCCCCACGTTGATCAGGGATGCGGTGAGCGCTTGAGGCTCCGGCGCGACCCTCGCCACTAAATCGAAGCCAAACTCCCCCGCCAGCGCAGCCAGCGGGCGCATGTCGCCGGTGTGGAGCAAAATCCCGAACAGGTGCTCGATCGTCAGTCGGTGTGCATCGTTGTCCGGGTTCGCGCGCTGGAGCAGGCTCACATGCGGAACGCCCATCTTCGAGGCGAGCACCTTTGCCTCGCCGTCCAGAACAGCGCTCTGGGTGGCTCTCAGAAAGTCTTCCATCCGTAAAACCTCAGTGCTGTTTCAGTGGTCGGCAGGCGCGGGCGGCTGGAGAATTTGAGCTCCACCTACGCAGCACCCTTGAGCGCTTTTCGAGCAAATGGAATGAGATCGGGCCGCAGTCCGGCAATGGTGATTTCGCCAGAAGAGGCGTCCTGAAGGCGCTCAGCCAGCTCTGCAGATGCCTTGCGGTGACCGCCGGCGAGCTGCCAGAGGTGGCCGATAGTGGTACTGGCTCCAGCAGCAACCTGCAGCCGGCGCTCGATTGAGGCCTGCGCTAACCAGTCGCGAAGGTGATCATTCATGGGAGTTCTCCTTAAACACAAGGAGAAATTTAGCTCATGGCTAACATTGAATCAAGAGGATTTTAGCTTTGAGCACATTTAGCATGGAGCTAAACACTGGCATTCTTCGCGCCATGGATATTTACGAAATTCGTAAGCACAACTTGGTCAAGCTGATTGGCACTCAGCGAAAGGGATCCTGCGCAGAGCGCTGGGGTATGGCGCCTGCGCACCTGAGCCAGATCCTTTCGGACAAGACGGTCAAGAACCTAGGCGACGACGTAGCGCGCCGGATTGAGGAAGTGGAGGATTTGCCGCGAGGCTGGTTTGACTCGATCCCCGCGAGTGAAGAAGCTCTGTCTCACGCTGAGTCCGTGGACAGCAAATGGTCAGCAGCGGACCTGGTTAAACAGATGCTCGCGAAAAGCGGGAAAGGCATTCCAGAGGAGACGCGGCAGCGGTTGCTGGCTGCCGCCGAGGCACCAGTCGATGGTGGGCCTGGCAACCAAGGCTTGGTGAAAGCTGATTTGAATCGACCTGGTTTGGTGGGCGATGAGGTGTGGATCGCTCATTACGACGTGCGCGGCGCGATGGGCGGCGGCGAGGTGACGCATGACTTCCCGGAGATGCTCCAGGACGTCCGCGTCAGCCCGAAGCACCTGCGCGAACTTGGCATTGAGTTCAAGGAGCACTACCACCTGAAGCTAGTCACCGGCTGGGGCCAGTCGATGGCGCCCACGATCAAGAGTCGCGACCCGCTGATCGTTGACGTGAGCATTCGCGAATTCGTTGGTGACGGGATCTACTACTTCTCTTGGGGCGGACACGAGTACATCAAGCGCCTGCAGATCGCAGACGAGGAATACTTCGAGATGATTTCGGACAATTCGCAGCACAAGGACAGGATGATCAGGCGGGAAGAAACGTACATCCAGGCCAGAGTACTGCTGGTTTGGAACGCTCATTTACTATGAGGCGACAGCCCCAACTCCACCTGAATATGGACCCCGAATCAGCTACGAGAAACGGATAACTCATGAAGCGACCACTGATCGAGCCGAGACTAGTCGGCAAAAGATTTGATGACCATACGATTCCGCTAGAAATGCTTAAAGACCTTGCGGTCCTTGAGGATTTTCTGATTGCCGTAGCGAAATGGATCTACGTTCAGGACAACAGCCGACAACGGTCACCCAAGGGCTTCACTAGCCCACTTACGATTGCATTGTCTGAGGTGAAAAAAGGGAGCGCCTGCCCGGCGATAGTCCTCGAGTACGAGGATCCTTCTGCAGGGCTGTTTCCGGCTGCCAATGAAGATTTCTTTTACCGGGCTGCAGACGCCATCGGCCGGGCAATTGACGCAGCGGAGCACAACGAACCTATCACTCAGCTCCCAGCGAACCTCCTCGGATACTTTGATAGGTTTGGGCGAAGCTTGCGCGACGGCGAGATACTTGAGTTCTTCCCAGGAAAAGCGAGACCGGCAAGGCTCACGAAGCTGACGCGCAGGCGCCTTCTACTAGCTTCCCAGAATGAAGAGATCACTGAGGAGGTCACCGTACGCGGGCTGGTTTCAGAACTTGACCAAGCGAAAATGAGCTTTGAGCTTCAGCTGCCGACTGGTCGAAAGATCACATCGTCTGTGGATGCGATCCACCTTGACACGATTCTTGACGCAACGAGCGGCTACAGAAAAGGCGTAAAAGTTTCGATCTCAGGCGTAGCTCGATTTGACCGACATGAGCGGCTAGACTCATTCGACATGATTGAGGACGCCGTCATCATCGACACCAATGATCCTTTAGCTCGCATCGATGAGCTCCGACTTCTGAGGCCGGGATGGCTTGACGGTATAGGCGCCGTTCCTAGCAAATCTGAATTCGATTGGCTGGAGTCGTTTTTCAGTTCAACCTACCCGGCTACTCTGCCCGCGCCGTACATCTATCCGACGGAGGATGGGGGAGTTTTGCTTGAGTGGAGAACAGCTAACCAGGATATGAGCATGGACATTGACCTCGGAGAACTTCAGGGTGATGTGCATTGTTTAAATACCCAGACCAAGCAAGAAATCGCAGAAGTTTTCGACTTGAGGGACCCCGAGCACCTGCAAAGTCTGATTGATATGATTTCTAAGGCTGCTAAGGGAGAAATTTAATGAAGGGAAACACACGGCTTTTGCGCCAGGTCAATCCAAACTGGGTTCAGGACGGCCGAATCACATCTCAAGTTTTCAGCCCTACACCTAAGGATGAAATGAAGCTCTCTTGCTACGATGGCGATCTGATAGGCCCGCCTGAAGCTCATGATCATTTCGTCGATACTCTGGGACTGCGCTCGATGGGAGTACTGGCAGTCACTGTAGAAGAGTGCCAATCGCTGGATCTTCCAGCCTTACCTGATCCAGCTGCTTTCAAAGAACATGCGATTATTGATTTTGAGGGCAATGGCAAGAGTGATATCAGGCGTAAGTCGAAGGAATTGCGGTCCATCGCTGAGGCTCGTGATTGGCTCTACAAGCCCTGATGCGCAACAGCCCGCAAAACGCGGGCTTTTTCATGCCCGTCAGAAACACGCTGCCTCCTTCTCTGCTTCCTCCTCTCTGTCTCGCTCAGCGAAGAAGTCATCCCGCTCCTCGTTTGCCTGAAGCTCCCACCTGACCGTCACGCTCACGTCGTCGTTGAACGTCAGATCCAGCTCTGACGTCTCCGCGAGCAGGCCCATTACCTCCTCCCACTCATCCTCCCCGTCCATGTCCAGGCGATGGATAGTCACCCAACGCTGCGTCTGCGCAACGGGATGGTTGATCATCGCTGACACCCTTAGGCTCAGCCTCTCAACTCCAGTCATTTCCTGGCGATCCTGTGTAGCCGTCTTCCTTTGCTTAGACATCCCTTCCTCCTTCTTAGCTGTATATTCGTACAGTTATTTTGGAAGGATAGCTCAATGCTAAATCTCCGGTAAACCCTTCACTCGAGAAATTCTCGCAGGAACGAGATCCTACGCCTGGCTAAAATAATTTAGCTCTGAGCTATTGACGATGTTTTAGCTATGGGCTAAATTTCACTCCATCGAGGCGCCACACAGCCCCTCGGGAGGCCCTCAAGCCGACCCGCTCTTTAACAACCAAGACCGCCGAGCCTGCAGGCATAGCAGGCCACCATCCCCGAAGGGCTCTGGTGCGATCAGGTGTGCCGCAATAGCGCGGCATCCAAGCGGCGCGCATGCCTCGACAGATGCAGGAAGCGCGATACCGGGTGAGCGACCGGGGCCTGAGAGAGAACAGAACGATTTACTGATGCCGCTTCGATGAGGCGGCATTGGAAATCAACTGGGGGACATAGGAATGCCGAAATTCATCCTCGACTACATCTGGCTATGCCGGAATTGCAGCCTTGACCTGCGCACCGTTGGAAACATGCGATCCATCGTGATCCCGGCGCTGCAAGAACGCGCAGCCAATATTCGCGCCGTCATCGCAACCGCCCCGGACTGCTACGCCGACTTTGAGGGTGAGCTGCACCTGCTTGAATCGGCCGCAAAAGCTGGTCTGCGGCGGTGTGCATCACAACCTGAGCAGCAAGTGCTGTTCGCAGCATGACGATTTCACTGGCTGGCCTTGGCGACAGGGCCAGTCGGGAAATGAATCCTGACCGGGGTTAGCCGGCCGCTGGACTCCCAAGCGCATAAAGGGATAGCCCTTCCGCATGACGGGCTCAATGGTTGTGCGGTGACAGCCGGAAAGACGGCCCGATGCCCTGCTCCCCATCGCAGGGTTTATCGGTGGATCAACTGGTGAAGGACCACCCAGCCTCTCATGCCCCGGGCGAAGCCGGTCGAGCCATGAAGCCAGTTGCTCCACCGATACACCCCGCATCCCCTTCCCTTCACATACGACCGCATCGACAGGTGCCGGGCTTGGCTTTTCACGCCCAGCTTGGTCACTGGTGCCCGGCACCTGATCGATACGGTTGGCTACCGAGGATCACCAAATGGAATACATGGCAGCCCAAATGGATCGCGAGATTGAAGGCGCAGAACAGCGATACAACGCCGCTCTTGAGGAAGGGGAGAATCCTGCCTTCCCAGTGTCGGCAAGCGAGTATGGCGGCCACGGCACCTTCTTTGGCCTGACCCTCCGCGACCACTTCGCATCCAAGGCCCTGCAGGGCATCTGCGCTCACCCGGACACATGGGGCCGCCAGACCAACGAGATTGCCAAAGCTGCCTACGAACTGGCCGACGCCATGCTCGCCACCCGGGTGAAGCCATGAGCGGCTGGATCAAGTGCAGCGACAAGCTGCCCGAGCTGCCCAAGGGCGGCGGAAAGGCCTGGGTAATCGGCTACACCCCGGCACGGAAAGCGCAGAGCACCTTCAACGGCGCCCGCTTCCTCTACTGGAACGGCATCGACTGGCGTTATGGCGACGGCTCGCGCTTCGAGCACCGCGTGACGCACTGGCAGCCGCACCTCACCCCACCCACCGAGTAACCCACCACCTGGAGGCCGCCATGTCCGCACTTCAAGCAGCGCAGTGGCGGTTCGACAACCGCCTTCCTTCGGATGACGAGTGGGAGTGCCCATTCTGCGAGCGATGCTTCGGCAGCCGAGAGAAGCTGCTTGATCACGGCATGCTTTGCGCCGAAGAAGAGACCGAGCAGCCCGAGGAGGCAGCATGATTCAACAGCAGATGGATCACCAAACAGCCACGGGCTGGGTCGCATCCGAAATCAATATGTTCGAGAAGACTGTCGGCCAGCCCAACGCAAGCTGCGCAGCTCGATCAGTGAACACGTTGGCCCTGCTGCTCCGCGTGATCAGCCTCGAAGAGCACAACTACTTCCTGGCACACATCGAGCGCATCGCCAACCAGTACAACACGCAGTTCCTGGCCGCGTGCCGGGAGAAAATGACCAATATTTCGGCGCCTCATCAGACTCTATGATGGCGCAAGGAGGTTTTGTGAGCACTGCACCCGTTAAATCGTTGATCGACGAGCAGATCGAAGAGATCGAGCGCTGCCTGGCCGTACTGAGCGCAGGCCTGCCGCGTGAATTTCCGGTCGACCAGCTCGGGCCGGTCACTGCCGCAGCTCTGAAGGCCGGCCAGATCGCCGTGAGGCCTGCCCAGTGACCCGCTACCAGCGCGCCCGCCGCATCGCCACCTGGCGCGGCTCGTTCCTCACCCTCACCTTCTGCACCGCCTTCATGCTCGTCAGCGCTCTGGCTGGCCACATCGCGCCGTAACCAACACATCAGCGCCCACCGCAGGGATGGCGCGGGAGATTCTGCATGTCCGAGAAAACCGAACTGGCCGCTGTACCGCTGAAAGAAACAGCCTTGCAGATCTACCAAGCGCCAAATGGCCTTGAGCCCTACCTGCAAAAGATCCGTGACGAAATCGACGCCTTTGTGCCGGATGTAACCACTCGCAAAGGCCGCGACGCTATCGCCTCGATCGCCTACAAGGTGGCCAGGTCCAAGACCGCGCTGGACAACGTCGGCAAGGAACTGGTGGCAGAGCTCAAGGAAATCCCCAAGAAGATCGACGCCGAGCGCAAGCGGATGCGGGACAAGCTGGATGCCTGGCAGGAAGAGGTGCGCCGACCACTGAACGAGTGGCAAGCGGCCGAGGATGCCCGCATTGATCGTCACAACGACCGCTTGAACTGGCTCAAGACGTTGGCAGACGACCTGGGCGAGCTGAGTTCGCTGCACATCAAAGGCCTGATAGCTGAAGCCGAAGGCATGCAGCTCGGCGCCCACTGGGAAGAGTTCGAAGCCGAGGCGGCGAACAACAAGGATCGGGTTCTGACAACCCTGCGCGCCACGCTGCAAAAGCGCGAGCAGTTCGAGGCCGAGCAAGCCGAGCTGTCCCGTCTGCGCCGCGAGGCCGAGGAGCGTGCCGAGGCCGACCGCATTCGACAGGCGCAGGAACAGGCCGTGGAGGCAGAGCGTCAGCGTATCGCCCTGCAGCAGCAAGCTGAACGCGATGCGGCCGCCCGGCGCGAACAGGAACTGCTCGATCAGGCTGCCGCCCAGAAGCGCGCCAGCGAACAGGCTGCCCGCGATGCTGAAGCCGCCGCCGAGCGCCAACGATTCGAGTTGCAGCAGCAGGCCGAGCAGTCCAAGCGTGCTGCAGAACAGGCCGAGGCCAACCGCATCGCGGCTGAGAAGCGCGCCGAGCAAGAGCGTCAGGACGCCGAGCGCCGCTCCGAAGAGGCCGCCGAGCGTGCACGCCAAGACGAACGCCGCCGAGCTGATGCCGCTGCTGCCGAGATCCTGCGCCAGCAGGAAGCCCGTGAGCGTGACGAAGCGCACCGCCGCAGCATCAACCGCGCCGCTCTGGAGGCATTCGTCGCCGGCGGCATGACCGAGGAATGCGCCAGGCAGGCAATCACCCTGATCGCCCAGCGCAAGATCCCGAACATCACTATTTCCTACTGAGGTACGCCATGAGCACCGCAGCCATCGCCGAGCACCGCGAGTCTCGGCAAATCACCGCAGCCGCAGCTACGCCGGAAGCGACCGCCATGCTGACCATGGTGCAGCGGGCCGCGACTGACCCGTCGTTCGATACCGAGAAGATGCAGGCCATGATGGCCATGTACGAGCGGTACACCGACCGGTCTGCATCCGCCGCCTTCAACGCCGCAATGGTACGCGCCCAGGCTGAGATCGGGCCGGTGTTCCGCGACAAGTACAACAGCCAGACCAACAGCTCCTATGCGGCCCTGGAGTCGATCGACAAGAAGATCGCGCCGACCTACACCCTTCACGGCTTCTCGCTGTCATTCGGCACTGATGACAGCCCGCTGGCCGGCCACATCCGCACCGTCTGCGACTGCATGCATGAAGCCGGTCACACCAAGCGCTACCACGTTGATCTGCCCATCGACTCCACCGGCATCAAGGGCAGCGTCAACAAGACCGGCGTACACGCCAACGGATCAACCTTCAGCTACGCCCGCCGCTACCTGACGATGATGATCTTCAACGTCGTGCTGACGAATGAGGACAACGATGGGAACGGCGGCGAGCCCCAGCAGAGCCTGGGCGAGCTGATGAACGAGTGGATTCCGAAGGCCTATGCGGCCGACACCAAAGATTCGCTTACGAAGGTCTGGCAGGAGGGCGTCAAGGCCTCCCAAGACCTCAAGGCCACTGATAGCAAAACGGCGACCGACCTCTACGAGGCGCTGAAGGTCGCCGTGACCACGCGCGGCCAGCAGCTCACCCCGCCGCAACAAGAGGGAGTCAGCCAATGATCATCGTCAATTGCGCCCAGGGCTCGCCTGAATGGCTTCAGGCACGTGCTGGAGTGATTACCGCCAGCATGTTCAGCACCGCCCGCTCGAAGGTGAACGGGCTCACGGCCCAGCAGGGCAAGTATGTCGAAGCCATCCTGGCAGGGCACAGCGAAGCCAAAGCCCGGGATGTAGCCGGATACAAGGCCGCGCCGAAAGCTGAAGTTGTCCAGCGAGCGCTGGATGGGAAAACCGTGGGTGAGCCGTCCAACGCAGCTCTCACCTACGCCTTCGAGCTCGCCGTCGAGCGCATCGGTGGCGCGCCGCTCGACGGCGGATTCGAGACCTGGCAGATGCGCCGCGGCCACGAGCTGGAGCCAGAGGCCAGGATGGAGCACGAAATTCAAACCGGCCTGATAGTTCAGCAGGTGGGCTTGGTGAAGACGGATGACGGCGTCTTCGGCGCCAGCGCGGATGGGTTCATCGGCGCGGACGGCGGCAGCGAGTACAAGTGCTTCCTGGCGCCCGACAAGCTGCGCTCTTTCCACATCGACAACGATGCCAGCGACGTGATCGACCAGGTGCAGGGTTGCATGTGGATCACCGGCCGAAAATGGTGGCACATCGGGATGTATTGCCCGCTCTTGAAACCAGTGGGCCGCCAGCTCTGGTGGCGCGAGTTCAAGCGTGACGACGACTACATCGAAAAGCTCGAGGCCGACTTGTGGGACTTCAAGCTGCTGGTCGACGGATACGAAAAACAGCTGAGGAGCAAAGCAGCATGACCGACAATCTCGTAATGCTCGGCGCTCAACGCCAAGCGGCCCTCGACGCAGCCAAGTCCGCATTCTTCGCCCGAGGCAAAGCCGTGGTCATCCTTGATTCGTGCGGCGATGGCTTCCCACCGGAGCGTTCGGACAGGGTCGACCCTGATACGGTCCTGAAGCGCCGACGACCAGCTGTGAGCCTCAGTGAGCGCCGCGCCTTGAGGCGAATGGCGGCCGAGCTATGAGCAAGGTCCGCAAGCCTCACAACCTCCGCGCCCGCATCGAGCGGGCCTGTCGGTCTCTGCTGGTCACAAACCACGTGGCAGTAGTTAGCATCGACCCCAGCGGCCAGCAACTCCTGATGAACTGGAAGTCTTGCCGACAGATTCGCAGCCGGCAGATCGTCGACGCGGTATGCGACATCCCGCACCGCTGGACGATCTACCTCAGCGTGATGTGTCAGAAGCCGAACGGCGAGCAGTACTGCAAGTCGATCGAGGTCGCGCCCCAGGGTAACTACTTGGCCTCGCACATCACCGACGTGATCGAGACGACCTACGCCGATCTGCGCGGCCAGGCCAACCCCAATCACTTGGTGGCATCCGGTTGGATCGCCATCCCCACCGAAATGACCATGGACGAAGCTCAGGCCGCCAGGCTGTTCACGACCGTGGGCGCCTGGAATCAGCAGAAAGCCGCATGAGACCCATCCGAAAAATCACGCAGCAGCGCCGACGCCAGCTGCACCTGCAACTGCCGCCAAGCGGCCTGAAGGAGCAACCGCATGGCCATGACCCAGAAAGAACGCGATGTGCGGCGGCACACCAAAGCAGCCAAGCACCAGGAGGAAGACCTTCGCATGAAGGTGCGGCCCGGCACGAAGCAGGCGCTGGCCGAGCTGATGCAATGGGCGGAGATCACTGAGCAGGGCGAGGCGCTGACGCTGATGATCCATCACATCGAGGCGCTCGGGCACCACGCCTTGTTCAGGATCGCGCGCCACGAAATCGAAGCTCACCGGAATGTGGCGCGCACTGAGTCATTGCGGCTTTCTGCCAGGAAGCGAACAGGCCAGCACCTGCGGGCGATTTGCGGATGGGTCGACGCTATCCACGGGCAGATGATCGAGGCGCTGGTTCACGGCATCCATGCTTTGGGCCAGCTGCAAGCGGCGAAGTTTCTGACCCCGCCGCGGCATGAGATCAGCATTTCGCCGCGCTTGGCGCTGGCCTTCGACCGTAAGAGTATGCTGATGATCCAGCAGGATCCCGGAGACGAAATTTTGATGCCTTGTTGACGGTGCGCAAACTACAGTCATTCGTCGAATATGAAATTCTCACGCAACTTTATGCTTGATACATCAAGACAAACCTTAATTATCCCTAGGGTGAATTCCAAATGATAGTCGGTCGGCCCAGTAATAAGAGCTGGTACGTCATCCTTCATCAAAATTGAGGAATCCATAGAACGGAAGGTGGCATGGCTGGCAACCCCAGAAAGACCCCGGTATATGGTGTCGTACAGCGGGATCATATCCGCGACGCCAGCGGCGTCAAAACACGAAAACCCCGCTCCGCCTCCATCAGCCCGACGACTTACCTCATTCAGATCTGCTATGTTTCGTTCGGATAGACCTCTGCCTAAAAAGGAACGAATTAATGCCTTGGCCTGCTTTGCCTCAGCCACATCGCCCTCTCTTGCAATTCTGAAAAAAATAGAGGGATCATTGATCAATGCTCCGCCATAAAATATTGCCTCTACTGCGGAACGAGTTAATGTCTGCGCATCAAGAACCAGCCCCCTCTCGCACAGAATGATTGCTGCCTGACAACTACGCACGGCTCTTTGGAAGAAGTTCAAAGAAGCTATCATATGAGGTTGACTCAGATGTGCACCGGCGGTCATGACGAGTTGATGTGCCGAGGCCGATGCAGTCTCGGCCTCGAGAAAAATTTTTTGATGATTTTTACGCTGGGTAACGCGAAAAACTTCAATGCCGGCCGAAAGAAAACCCTTATCAGCAAAGCCATTTATAACTTCCGATTTTTCCATAATTAGCTCCAGATACAAGCCGCTGATAGTTATTTACAATTCAGACACCAATTTATCATGACTGTATCCTGCCAGCGGGCATTAAATGCATCCTGACCTTTCGGCTCAGTTTAAAATTAGTGTGAGGGACGCTTAATTAGATCCTCAATAGTCGCAAGTGCATTTTCAATTACAACTGCAGTTCCTTACCTGTCCGATGGATTAGATCCTCTGCAATCTTCAACAACAATGGAACTTCTTGAACAAGCAACCTTTCCTGACCTGAGAATGGGGTAAACCTTGATTCTTCCCCTTCTTTGTTGTGCACTAAAGCATTACGTATCTGGTAAATCCTAGCGCCCACAGCTGGAAAAATCTGGTTATCGGAAAGATCGATTCTGTTCGATTTACCGAAAACATCTTGCTCTACCGTAAGATCCACACCAGATTGAACTTGATAATTTTTAATCCAGTCGCGCAAGGCTTCCTTATCGACATGCTGTTCCAGTACGGTTTGCAGCATCACTCTCTCATTCATCTTGCTATCGAAATTTCTGACGAGCTTTGTGAGCGCCCGAAGCTTTCCCACTTTCGCATGAGAAAAGTCAGGCGCAACCAAATGAGCCTTCAATTTCTTATGCAAAATATGCTCAGAAGCATCCGTGTAGAAATACTCAAGGATTTTATATAACGCTAGGTATGCTAAAACAAGACTTTCAGCTCCCAACGCCATCTGATAGTAAGCTACTAATTCTTGATTATAGGTGAGCAAAGGAAACTGAACTGTTTCGGATCGACTCGAAATCCTAAAAAAAGATCGCTCCCAAGATTTAAGAGGTACGAGCGCTACGCTGTTTCCATATGATATATGGTATAGTCCAGAATCAGCAATAGCCTGTAATTGCTTTGCGCTTTTCCTGTGAGCATAGTCTGCGGGAGCAAAGACCTTAACAGACATGAACCTTCCGTATAAATCACGCAACCCGCGCCCAGGATCAGACCCTCTTATAGACTTATACATCGTAGCCCTACGAAAGTCTTTATTGACCTCATCATTGTCAGCCATATGCATGACAAACATAGCTGATAACGGGCTCAACTCAATAATAAAACCAGACTGATCATGCTTCAGCGCTATAGTCCTGCTCTCCTTGAACAAGCGGAACGAGTTAGGTCCATAACCATGAATCTCAACTGCCTGTTCATAATACCCCTCAAAAAATATGCTTGTTTCAGTCACCTGCTTAGGCGACTCTTTAAATCGCTTATATCCATCTACCTCTTCAGCTGTAACAGTCACAACTTCCCCACGCACCGAAAAAGTCACAGCACCGTCCGTCATTTCGACATTGGTAATCTTTAGACCTCGGAGCACTGACTTAACTTCATCTTCCAGCGATATAGATTTTGAGCTAACACCTTCGACTCGCATATTTTTTCCTAAGAGACGACTGAGGTCGACCCATGATGTCACAAAGAGATTAGCGAGGTATCCCATGCCCACAGAAAACCGATCCAACAGTACCGAACTGAGCAAGATTGTCACCGAAGCCCTTGTCTGCATGGTTTCCGGCGTGACCGGCATGACTCCGCCGGCAGATGAGCCGCTGCCCGGTTTCATTCAGGCGCCGATCGATCGCGCAGTTACGCGAATTTCCGATTTTCTTGCCCAACCAGCCCAGCAGCACCAGGGCGAGCCGGTGGCGCTGGCCATCCCCGAAGAGTGCCCGCACATCATCGTGTTCGACGATCACGACCGGGTGGATGAGCACTTCTGCGGTGCAGGCGCCAGGCCGGCTGCGCTGCGCCGCTTCGAGCAGATTTCACGGTCGTGGAACGCCCACCTGTTCGTCAGGGTGGAGCGGAACAGCCGCGATGATCGCTACCCGAGCGCTACGGTGGCCGACCTTGCCGAGGTTGAGCGGCTTCGCGGCGAAGTCCGGCGATTACACGAAGCTGGCGAGTTCCTAGACAACGTCAGCCAGGGCATAGAGAACAAGCTGCGCGCCCAGCTGGCCGAGGCACAGGCGCTGCTGCGTGATATTTCCACACGCCCCGACCTTCCAGAAGTGGTTCGCTGCTGGCTCGAAACTTACCTATCCGCCAGCACAGAGCCGAGCGCGCTCGTCATGCAGATCCCCGAGGGCTACTGCGTCATGCCTCGACGACTCACGGCCGAGAATGGCGCCAAGGCTTTGCTGATCGGAGAGTTCAAGCTGGAGACCACCCATGAATGCCCCGAGTGCGCTGAGCTTGAGGAACCAGCTGAAGGCTGCGAAATGTGCGATGGCACGGGTGAGTATGGGCAGCCCCACATTATCCCGTGGGATCAGATCAAATTGATGTACAGCGAGGCTGTGAACGGCCTTTCGCTCAAGCAATAGCCCCACCCCGCTGTAACCCCTCTCCCCTCTATTCAATGCCGCGATATGGCGGCAAAGGAATCGTCATGCCCGAGAAAAGTGGAATCACCCTCAACCGCGCGGCTCAGGACGTCGTGCTCGAGCGCCAGCGGCAGGTCAGCGGCGAAGGCTACTCGCTGTACCACGACGATGGCTATGTGAAGGGCGAGCTGTCGGAAGCGGGCGCTACCTACGCCAGTCTGGCGGGCAAACCGGGGTCGCTGAGCACTCAATGGCCTTGGGGAGCGAAGACATTCAAGCCGAGCGCTGACCGCCGACGCGACCTTGTTAAGGCCGCAGCGCTGATCCTCGCCGAGATCGAGCGCCTCGACCGCCAGCAGTTGATTCGGCACGCAATTGTGCGGCGCGACGAGAACGGATGGTGGCACCACCCCGGCATCCCGGACTTCGGCGGGACCGAAGACCCGGCGCCGTACAAGGAATGGGCAGCTGACCAAGGTTTGGAGCTGAAGACCTGGGATATGGATTCGGACCTGGTTGAGCACCCGTACTTCGACGGCGCGGCGCACTGCAATGGCTGGGAGCCTGAATCGCCCGGCCCGGAGTGGTTCTTGATGGGCATCTTCGATACGGATGATGGTCCGCATGTGCAGTGGGCCCGCCGAGTGGTGACGCCATGACTACCGCCGAACTTGTACGACTTTTACGCGGTGTGCCCGCCCATGCGGAAGTTTTTACCGCAACGCACGACCAAGGTGAATTCGAGTACGACGGAACTCCCTACAGCGCCGACTTTCATCAGGCGCATTCGGATTTCCATCGGGAAAACCCGGATTTGGACCCTGCCGTTCCCGTAATCATTCTTCGCTAGGTGCAACCATGACCCGCCTCGCCCTCTGCCTCCTGCTGCTGGCCACCGGCGTCAGTGCTCACGCGGCCCTGCCCAATGAGGTATCGGTCATCCATGACGACGAGAGAAACGTCACCTGCTGGCTGTTCTGGTCGTTCAACCGCGGGGGCATCAGCTGCATCCCCGACAGCCAGCTGCAGGCCGGCGCCGACCGCCAGCTCTCCCCGCACGAACAACAACCCGAACCTACACCCGCACTGGCGCCTGGGCGCTGGATTGATGAGAGGTATGAGCTGTGAGCGAAACAAAATCGCGCTTGCGCGCCGCCCTGTCAGCCATGAGGCGAACTGGGAAGCGTGAGCTTGGGTTGCACCTGTTCATGATCATCTTCTGCCTGATCGTGCTCGCCGTAGCAATTCCCCTGGTTCTCCTGCTGCATTACCTGCCGGATTGGGTGTGGTACCCGCTGGGTGCGGCCGTCCTGATCTGGATGTTTTTCGGCGACACAATCGCCGCAGGCTATCAAGCATTTCGAGGTGATCGGCCATGACCGACCTGATCGAAGTGAAGGTAGCCAGGCGCGTCTACATCTCCGGGCCAATGACCGGCCTGCCGGAGTTCAACTATCCCGCCTTCAATGCCGCAGCGAGTGAGCTGCGAGCGGCCGGGGCGCATGTCGAAAACCCGGCAGAAAACCCCACTCCGCCATGCGGTAGCTGGCTCGGATACATGCGCCTCGCCGTCGAGCAGGTGTCGCGTTGCGACTACGTGGTGACATTGCCAGGCTGGGACGAGTCCCGGGGTGCTCGTGTAGAGGTCGAGCTGGCCCGCGGGCTAGGGCTTCCAGTCAAGTCACTACCCGAATTCATCCGAATCATTGATCTCTGGAGCTGATGCCGTGACAGAACAAAGCACCAAGGAATTCTACTCAGTCGATCAAGCCTCTCAGCATGCTGCTGAATGGTGCAAACGCAATCCCGCATGGCGCCGGATCTGCGATATCCCGGATATCTCCGTGTTCGAAAAGACCTACGATGAGATTCCAAAGCGCGAGCGTGCCTACTGGGAAAAGAACGGCGGCGAAGAATGCTGGCGTGAGTTTGGCGCCGGAGGAACCAAAGTGCCTACCGGATTCATCTCTGGAAAGGGCGAGTTCTTCGACCACGTCCTCAAAGTGCCACGCCATCACAACTTGATGACGGTGTATCGCGTGGGCACGAGGTGGAAGCCATGATCGCCCTCGCCTACATGGCCTACCTGGTCGCAAGGGGGCCGCGATGACTTGCATCCGCATCGAGTACGGCTTTGTCTGCCGATCACCGTTTTATCGCCTGCCACTGGCCGACGGTACGAGGGTGTTCATGAGTTGGCACAACTACCTCGGACCGATGTTCTTCCGCGATCGCCATGAGCAGCGAGAGATTGAGGACTGGTACGAGAACCTGCTGATCTGCGACGCCCTCGACTGGTTCATCAAGCGCGGCCACCGCGCCTAATCCCTTCCCACCTACTACTCAAGCCCGCCGATGCGCGCGGGCGAGGATTTGCACGCATGAAAATCAGAGCTTCCGGTTCCAGCGTAACTATCGATGGGCGCACATTCACCGGGCGCAACATCAGCATCAATGGCGACAAGGTAGTCGTCGACGGGGTTGAGCAGGCCGGCAGCCTGGTCGGGCCGGTATCAGTGACCGTGAACGGTAATGCGGAATCCGTCGAAAATGGCTCCGGCACCGTAACTGTCACCGGCAGCGCAGGCCAAATCGAGACCATGAGCGGTGATGTCTATTGCGGCGCCGTATCTGGCGACGTCGAGACCATGTCGGGCGATGTGACCTGCGGACCGGTTACCGGAAAGGTTAAAACCACCACGGGCGACATCATCAAGCGCTGACCACCAACCTGCCGCCGCCGGCGGCGCGGAGACCACCATGGCGAATGCCACAGCAGCAAAGCCATCCAGCATTCAGCCGCGGTTCATCCGGTTCGGCGATGCGCCTGGCTATCTCGGCATGTGCCGGGACGAATTCAACAAGACTGTGCGCCCGAACGTGCGCGAGTTTCCCATCGGCAAACAGGGCGTGGCCTTCGACCGGCAAGAGCTCGACGCATGGGCGGATGCCTACATCGAAGCCAGGGCGATTGAAAAAGCAGGCTCACAGGACAACAATCGGCCCCGCAGCGAACGGCTGGCCGTGACCTCTAAGGAGACACCATGGCCAAAAAGGCAATCACCGGGCTCCAGAAAATGCCGAACGGCATCTGGAAAATCGACAAAATCTACAGAGGGGAGCGAATTCAAGAGAGCACTGGCACTTGTGACCGGGAAGAAGCCGAGCAGTATCTGATCCACTTGTTGGAGAAGATGCGCCTGCGCAAGGTTTACGGCGTGCGCGAGATCAAGACCTTCAGCGCCGCGGCTGCGCGGTATCTGATTGAGCACAGGGAACAGCCATCGCTGAGGATCACCGCACTATACCTGGGCCAGCTCGACGACTACATCGGCCACTTGCCGCTGACGCACATTGATGACGAGGCATTGGCGCCCTTCATTCGGGACCGCAAAGCGGACGTGGTACTCCCGGATGGAAAGCTAAAGAAGGGAGTGAGCAACAGGACGGTGAATATCGCGCTCGAGCGCGCGATCCGCGTTCTATCGCTGGCGTGCAGGAAATGGAGGGATGAGGAGCGCCGGCCGTGGCTGGACAGCATTCCGCTGCTCACCAAGCTGGAAGAGAAGAAGGCGAGCCGGAAGCCCTACCCCATGTCATGGGAGGAGCAATCGATTCTCTTCGGGGAGTTGCCGGATCATCTGCAGCGAATGGCCCTGTTCAAGGTGAACACTGGCTGCCGCGAACAGGAAGTCTGCAAGCTGAGGTGGGATTGGGAGATATCGGTGCCCGAGCTGGACACCAGCGTGTTCCTGATTCCTGCCGAGTTCGGCGGCAGGCACGCGAACTCTGGCGTGAAGAACAGGGACGAGCGCTTGGTGGTGTTGAATAACGTGGCCAGGTCGATCATCGAGAAGCAGCGCGGGCAGTCGCGGGAATGGGTGTTCCCTTACAACGGCACCGCGATGCACAGGATGAACGACTCGGCCTGGAAGAAAGCGCGGGTGCGCGCGGCAAAGCTCTGGCAGGAGCAGCATCTACGGCCTGCACACCCGGGATTCGCTTCGATCAGGATTCACGACCTCAAACACACATTCGGCCGGCGCCTGAAAGCAGCGGGCGTTACCGAAGAGGATCGAAAGTCACTATTGGGACACAAGAACGGCAGCGTGACCAGTCACTACTCGGGCGCGGAGATCGGCCAACTGATCGAGGCGGCAAACAAAGTCTCGGCCACGGATTCACGCGGGCCGGTGCTGACAATCTTGAAGAGGAGAATTGGGTGATGAAAAGGCGAAGTCACTCGAAAAGTCACTATGGCCGAAAATGAAAAAGCCACCCGAAGGTGGCTAAGTCATTGAGGTATATGGTCGGGACGGAGTGATTCGAACACTCGACCCCTTGCACCCCATGCAAGTGCGCTACCGGGCTGCGCTACGCCCCGACATGTTCCCGATGCTGCTGAGAACGATGAAGAATGTAACCTAACCTTTTGATAAATGGAAGCTTTTTTTCAAAAAAAACCATCTACAAATCAAGGTCACTTCTTCAGCACGACCAGTACATCTTCCAATTCAGTAATCATCTGCCGAATCAGTTGCTTGTACTGCGTCGTATCGTCCTTGGCCTCATCACTGGACAGGCGCAAGCGCGCACCGCCGATGGTGAAGCCCTGGTCGTACAGTAGGGCGCGGATCTGGCGAATCATCAGCACATCCTGGCGCTGGTAATATCGCCTGTTACCACGTCGCTTGACCGGGTTGAGCTGTGGAAATTCCTGTTCCCAATACCGCAATACGTGCGGCTTTACCGCGCAAAGCTCACTCACTTCACCGATGGTGAAATAGCGTTTGCCCGGTATGGGGGGCAGCTCGTCGTTATGGCTTGGTTCCAGCATAGGCCTCAACCCGGGCTTTCAGTTTCTGCCCTGGACGAAAGGTGACGACTCGGCGTGCGGTAATCGGGATTTCTTCCCCGGTCTTGGGGTTACGGCCCGGCCGCTGGCGCTTGTCGCGAAGATCAAAGTTGCCAAAACCCGACAACTTGACCTGCTCGTTGTCTTCAAGTGCATGTCGTATTTCTTCGAAAAACAACTCGACCAGCTCTTTGGCCTCGCGCTTGTTGAGCCCCAGCTCTTCGTACAGCCGTTCGGCCATCTCAGCTTTCGTCAGAGCACCCATACGCTATTTCCTTAACGTGGTGTTCAACTTCTGTTCAAGCGAGGTGAGAATGGTGTTCAGCGTGGTGTTCACCTCATCGTCGGTAAGAGTGCGTGATGGATGCTGCCAGGTCAAGCCGACGGCAAGGCTTTTTCTATCAGGATCAATACCTTTACCCTGGTACACATCGAACAGCTTGAGGTCGGTCAGCCACTCGCCGGCGTTGTCGCGAATCAGGCTCAGCAGATCGCTGGCCGCCACATCACGACCTGCGATAAGTGCTAGATCGCGACGTGTTTCAGGGAACTTCGACAGCTCCTTGAATGCGGGCAAACAGCCTTCGACGACTTCACTGAGCAGCAACTCGAAGACGAACACCGGGCGATCCAGATCAAGTGCCCGAGCCAGCTCCGGATGAATCGCGCCGACATAACCCACTTCCTTGCCATCACGCTCAATACGCGCGGTCTGGCCAGGATGAAGCGCAGGGTGCTGGGCGGCTGTGAACGTGAAGCTGTGCAGACTGCCCGCATACCCGAGTATGGCCTCGACATCGGCCTTGGCGTCGAAGAAATCGATACCGTCTCGACCGTTGGCCCAGCCTTCCGGCAAGCGGCTGCCCGTGACCACACCCGCGAGCATCGGCTCTTGCTTGAGCTCGCCCAATCGCCCTACAAAGCGCAGGCCGCTTTCAAACAACCTTACGCGATCCTGCTGACGATTGAGGTTGTGCTGCAATACCTTGATCAGACCTGGCCACAGGGACGCACGCATCGCCGCCATGTCATTGGAGATGGGATTGGCAAGCTGCAACGGTTCCACGCCCGGACTGAACAGTTCAAACAACTTGGGATCGATGAAGCTGTAGGTGATCGCTTCCTGATAACCGCGGGCTACCAACAGACGACGCAACGTGGGCAGCTCGCTGCGAGCTTCCTGGCGAGCCTGTGGCGCCAGCCGCGCCTGCGGATAGCGAACCGGCAGATTGTTATAGCCATGCAGGCGCGCCAACTCTTCGATCAGATCGACTTCCAGGCTGATATCGAAGCGATGAGACGGCACACTGACGGTCCACTGCCCGCCGCCATCGGCGCGAGTGGCAAGACCCAGGCCATTGAGCAGTCGCTCGATCTGCGCTGCATCCATGTCCATGCCAAGCATCTGGCTGACGCGCTCGGCGCGCAGCGTGATCGGCGCGACCTGCGGCAGATGCTGTTCGCTTACGCATTCGATGATCGGACCGGCCTCGCCTCCAATGATCTCAAGCAGCAAACCGGTGGCACGCTCCATGGCTTCGCGAGCCAATTGAGCATCCACGCCCCGCTCGAAGCGGTGCGAGGCGTCGGTATGAAGACCATAGGAGCGGGCCTTGCCAGCGACGGAAATGGGCTCGAAGAAGGCGCTCTCCAAGAACAGGTCGCGGGTTTTGCTCGTCTCCACACCACTGTGCTCGCCGCCCATCACGCCTGCTATGGCCAAGGCGCGGGAGTGGTCGGCAATCACCAGCGTGTCGCTACGCAGGGCAACTTCCTGACCGTCGAGCAAGACCAGCTTCTCGCCCTCCTCAGCCATACGCACCTGGATGCCGCCGTTGATTTCTGCCAGATCGAAGGCATGCATCGGCTGACCCAGCTCGAGCATCACGTAGTTGGTGATGTCGACTGCAGCATCGATGCTGCGCACATCACTGCGACGCAAGCGCTCGACCATCCACAGCGGTGTCGCCTTGCTCAGATCGACGTTGCGGATAACACGACCCAGGTAACGCGGACAGGCCGCCGGCGCCAGTACCTGAACGGGGCGCTCTTCGTCGTGTACAGCGGGAACCACCGCCACTTGCGGACGCACAACCGGCACGCCATAGAGTGCGCCGACTTCGCGCGCAAGCCCGGCGAGCGACAGGCAATCACCTCGGTTGGGTGTCAGATCGACTTCGATGCTGGCGTCGTCCAGATTCAAGTAGCTGCGAATGTCTTCCCCAACCGGCGCATCGGCGGCCAACTCGAGCAGGCCGTCGTTTTCTTCGCTGATCTGCAGTTCAGCAGCCGAGCACAGCATGCCGAACGACTCGACGCCGCGCAGCTTGGCTTTCTTGATTTTAAAGTCGCCCGGCAGCTCGGCACCGATCATGGCGAATGGAATCTTAAGGCCTGCCCGCACGTTCGGCGCGCCGCACACGACCTGGAAGGTTTCCTGGCCATTGCTGACCTGGCACACGCGCAGCTTGTCGGCGTCCGGATGTTGTTCGGTGGCGAGCACTTCGCCCACCACGATGCCGCTGAACTGGCCAGCGGCCGGGGTAACGCTGTCGACTTCAAGGCCGGCCATTGACAGGCGGGCGACCAGTTCGTCGCGAGAGACCTGCGGGTTTACCCAACCGCGCAGCCACTGTTCACTGAATTTCATGCTGTTCTCCTAAGATGTGCGTCAAGTGCGGGTCTAGCGAAACTGCGCAAGAAACCGCAAGTCGTTGTCGAAGAACAGACGCAAATCATTGACGCCATAGCGCAGCATCGCCAGGCGCTCGGCGCCCATGCCGAAGGCGAAGCCCTGGTAGGTTTCAGGGTCGATGCCGGACATGCGCAACACATTCGGGTGCACCATGCCGCAGCCCATCACTTCAAGCCAGCCGGTCTGCTTGCAGACACGACAGCCCTTGCCGGAACACATGACGCACTGGATATCGACTTCAGCGGATGGCTCGGTGAAGGGGAAGAACGACGGACGGAAGCGTACGGCCAATTCCTTCTCGAAGAACACACGCAGGAATTCTTCGATGGTGCCTTTGAGGTCGGCGAAATTGATGTCGCGATCGACCAGCAGACCTTCGACCTGATGGAACATGGGCGAGTGGGTGATATCCGAGTCGCAACGATAGACGCGGCCCGGGCAGACAATGCGGATCGGCGGCTGGCTCGACTCCATGGTTCGCACCTGCACCGGTGAGGTGTGGGTGCGCAGCAGCATGTTGGCGTTGAAATAGAACGTGTCGTGCATCGCCCGGGCAGGGTGGTGGCCCGGGATGTTGAGCGCTTCGAAGTTGTGGTAGTCGTCTTCGACTTCGGGGCCTTCGGCGATGCCGTAGCCGATATGGGTGAAGAACTGCTCGATGCGCTCAAGCGTACGGGTGATCGGGTGCAGGCCGCCCGTGGTCTGGCCACGGCCAGGCAAGGTGACGTCAATGCACTCCGCTGCAAGGCGGGCGCTGAGCTCGGCCTCTTCAAAAGCAGCCTTGCGCGTGTTCAGCACGACCGTGACGCGCTCTTTGGCGTCATTGATCAGCGCACCTACTTTAGGGCGCTCATCGGCCGGCAGGTTGCCCAGGGTCTTCATCACCTGGGTCAGCTCACCCTTCTTGCCAAGAAACTGGACCCGGATCTGTTCCAGGGTATTGATGTCTTCAGCGCGCTCCACAGCCTCTAGGGCTTGGGAGACCAGCGCGTCCAGGTTTTCCATGTACAGACTCCAGATACAAAAATAGGGGAAGAGCTTTGAAGGCTCTTCCCCTATCGATGACGTTTTACACCCGAAAACGCAGCGCGCTTTCGGATGATTGTCGTGGGTACTTAAGCCAGAACGGCTTTAGCTTTCTCGACAATTGCAGCAAACGCCGCTTTTTCGTTCACTGCCAGGTCAGCCAGAACTTTGCGGTCGATTTCGATCGACGCTTTTTTCAGGCCAGCAATCAGACGGCTGTACGACAGACCGTTGGTGCGTGCACCGGCGTTGATACGAGCAATCCACAGAGCGCGGAACTGACGTTTTTTCTGGCGACGGTCGCGGTAGGCGTATTGACCCGCCTTGATGACAGCCTGCTTGGCAACACGGAATACGCGCGAACGTGCACCGTAGTAGCCTTTAGCCAGTTTCAGGATTTTTTTGTGACGCTTGCGAGCGATGACGCCGCGCTTTACACGAGCCATGAGTAACTTCCTCTATCTTTAACCAGAATTAACGAACGCGCAGCATGCGCGCGACTTTTGCGACGTCAGACGGGTGCAGCATGCTGCTACCACGCAGTTGACGCTTACGCTTGGTCGACATTTTGGTCAGGATGTGGCTCTTGAAAGCGTGCTTGTGCTTGAAGCCGGTTGCCGTTTTCAGGAAACGCTTCGCAGCACCGCTCTTGGTTTTCATTTTTGGCATGTTGGAACTCCGCATTCGTTAAATTTACACATAATCATCAGGCCTGCCGTGCCCGGGAGATTACTTCTTTTTCTTGGGGGCGATGACCATCATAAGCTGGCGTCCTTCCATCTTAGGATGCTGCTCAACGGTGCCGTATTCGGCGAGGTCAGCTTCAACCCGCTTCAACAGCGCCATGCCCAGCTCCTGGTGGGCCATCTCACGACCACGGAATCTCAGAGAGATCTTGGCCTTGTCCCCGTCTTCAAGGAAACGTACCAGGTTGCGTAGTTTTACCTGGTAATCCCCATCCTCCGTCCCTGGACGAAACTTGATTTCTTTGATCTGGATGATCTTCTGGTTCTTCTTCGCCGCAGCCTGCTGCTTCTTCTTCTCGAACAGGCTTTTGCCGTAGTCCAAGACCTTGCACACAGGGGGTACAGCATCAGCAGAAATTTCTACCAGATCCAGCTTCGCTTCTTCAGCGATACGAAGCGCTTCGTGGATCGAGACGATGCCCAGCTGTTCACCATCAGCACCGATTAACCGAACCTCTTGAGCCGAGATATTCTCGTTGATCGGGGCCTTCGGTGCAGCACGTTTATCGTTTCTCATTTCACGCTTAATAGTCATTACTCCGATTCTTGGCGACCACGCCGGGAAACCGCTTGCGAGAGTAGCTCCATGAACTGCGCGACAGGCATAGAGCCCAGGTCAGCACCTTCACGAGTGCGTACGGCAACGGTTTGCGTTTCGACTTCGCGGTCCCCTATAACCAAAAGGTACGGGACCTTGAGCAAAGTATGCTCGCGGATTTTAAAGCCGATCTTCTCATTTCTCAAGTCGGACTTGGCACGAATCCCGCCAGAGGCCAACATTTTTTCAACATCGAGGGCGAAATCGGCCTGTTTGTCGGTGATATTCATGATCACCGCCTGGGTCGGCGCCAGCCACGCCGGGAACACGCCAGCGTAATGCTCGATGAGCATACCGATGAAGCGCTCGAACGAACCGAGGATGGCACGGTGCAGCATGACCGGGCGCTTGCGCGCGTTATCTTCGGCAATGTAGCTGGCGTCCAGCCGCTCTGGCAGGTTCGGATCGTACTGCAGCGTGCCGCACTGCCAGTTACGACCCAGACAATCGCGCAGGGTGAACTCGATCTTGGGACCATAGAATGCGCCCTCCCCTGGCTGGTATTCCCACTCCAGGCCCGACTCGTTCAACGCGTCGGCCAGCGCGGTCTCGGCGCGATCCCACAGCTCTTCGGAGCCGACACGCTTGGCCGGACGGGTGGAAAGCTTCATGGCGATGTCGGTGAAGCCGAAGTCCTTGTAGACATCCAGCGTCAAGCGAATGAAGTCGGCCGCTTCTTTCTTCACCTGCTCTTCGGTGCAGAAAATGTGCGCATCGTCTTGGGTGAAACCGCGCACGCGCATAATGCCGTGCAGCGCACCCGAAGGCTCGTTGCGGTGGCAGGCACCGAATTCAGCCAGGCGTAGCGGCAAGTCGCGGTACGATTTCAAGCCTTGATTGAACACCTGCACGTGGCACGGGCAGTTCATCGGCTTGACGGCATAGTCACGGCTTTCCGACGAGGTGGTGAACATGTTCTCAGCGTAGTTGGACCAATGCCCTGACCGCTCCCAGAGAATACGATCCACGACTTGCGGGGTCTTGATCTCGAGGTAGCCGTTGATGCGCTGCACGGTACGCATGTACTGCTCAAGCACCTGGTACACAGTCCAGCCGTCAGGGTGCCAGAACACCATCCCCGGCGCTTCTTCCTGCAAGTGGAAGAGGTCAAGCTGCTTGCCGATCTTGCGGTGATCGCGCTTCTCGGCCTCTTCAATACGCTGCATGTAGGCAGCCAACTGCTTCTTGTCAGCCCAGGCGGTGCCGTAGACGCGCTGCAGCTGCTCGTTCTTGGCATCGCCGCGCCAGTAGGCGCCCGACAGCTTGGTCAGCTTGAACGCCTTGAGAAAACGCGTGTTCGGCACGTGCGGGCCACGGCACATGTCGACGTATTCTTCGTGATAGTACAGGCCCATGGCCTGCTCATTCGGCATGTCTTCGACCAGGCGCAGCTTGTATTCCTCACCGCGAGCGGTGAAGACGTCGATCACTTCGGCACGCGGCGTCATCTTCTTGATGACGTCGTAGTCTTTCTCGATCAGCTGATGCATGCGCTTTTCGATGGCGGCCATGTCGTCTGGCGTAAAGGGCCGCTCGTAGGCGATGTCGTAATAGAAGCCCTCATCGATGACCGGGCCGATGACCATGCGCGCGGTGGGATAGAGCTGTTTCACTGCGTGGCCGATCAAGTGGGCACACGAGTGACGAATGATCTCCAGTCCCTCTTCATCTTTAGGGGTGATGATCTGCAGCGTGACGTCGCGATCGATGAGCTCACAGGCGTCGACCAGCTTGCCGTCGACTTTGCCAGCGAGCGTGGCCTTGGCCAGACCTGCGCCGATGGACGCAGCAACGTCAGCTACGGTAACGGCGCTGTCGAATGAACGTTGGCTGCCGTCGGGAAGAGTAATGGTGGGCATGGCGCCTCCTCTCCTAGTGGTGACCCCTACCAAAGGTCACGTGGGTTGGGATGAGCCAGTACAAGATCCGTTGCGCCCTTCACGAGGTGAAGCCTGCCTCACAGTGGCAGAAGCCTTTTCGGCTTGATCGCAGACGAACCAGAGTGACTGGAAGGTAATAAAGAAGAATCGCAGCACGCCGCTGACGCGTTGCGAGCCGAGCATGCTAGCACGCGGGTTTGCGGCGATGCAGAAATATTTGGATCGTCCACAGCACCACTGAACTCTTGAGGGTCATTGCCAATCAGACCCCCTGAAGCATTCAGTTCTCGATCAAACCTACCCAAGGAGTGTCAGGTTATGCGACTTCAGTCTCTTCTGGCTTTCGCTGCCATTGGTGCGCTTTCACTGCCCTTCACTGCGACTGCCGGTGAGTGGCCTGCTGGCACGCAAGACATGTACATGACCCAGTGCGAGCAGGTGGCAACTGGCCAAGGCCTGGATGCCAAGGCAGCCCAAGCCCACTGTAAATGTGGCGCCCAAGCCATTGAGAAAAATTTCAGCACCGAGGAAATAAAGGCGCTGGATAGCAAGCACGGCGTCGATCCCAAGCTTGCCGAACGCGCGCGCACCGCGGTGACCAAAGCCTGCGCAGCGAAGGGTTGAGCCCCATTTCCGGCATTTCCATGACCTTTCGTTGAGCTCAATCAACATCTATTAAAGGTAATTGGCGCTAGATGCCGAGAAATGCACTATGATGTCCCTCGTGCTCCGTCGCCTTGGCTACATTGCACTACTGAAAAATTAAATGTCTGGAGATCCACCCATGTCCAATCGCCAAACCGGCACCGTTAAATGGTTCAATGATGAGAAAGGCTTCGGCTTCATCACCCCACAAGGCGGCGGCGACGACCTGTTCGTTCACTTCAAAGCCATTGAATCTGACGGCTTCAAGAGCCTGAAAGAAGGCCAGACTGTTTCCTTCGTTGCCGAAAAAGGCCAGAAGGGTATGCAGGCTGCACAGGTACGTCCGGAGTAATTCGGCCCGTCCCACAAAGAACCCGCCTTCTGGCGGGTTTTTTGTGTCTGCCGAGTGGCCAGATCGAACATCGCTTCAACCGCAATTGATGCGACGGATCACGCCTTGATCGTCGACATTCACGTTCAGGCGCTCTGAACGATAGTCCAGTGTTGCCATATCGCCCGGCTTGAGCACGCGAAGCGTACGCGCGCCACTGGCCTGACGCGCTTGCTCGATCAGAGCCTGCGTTCCTTGCCTGCCGATGGCGAAACCAGCGTCGACCGCCTGGCACGCCCCGGCATCAGCGGCGACACCGGCAGCCGATGTCTCATCGACGGCACTGGACGAGACGCCGCGACTGCAGCCTGCCAATGTGGCGACCATCAGTGCTGCAACCAGCAAAGCCTGTGTACGAATCATGAATCCTCCTGAGCGCTAGACAGACCTACCTGTCGGGACAGTCGTAGATCATTTTTGTGGCAAAGGGCGCAATTCTGCAGGATTTCTTCTGCATAGCCCGAAAGGTAATCGTGACTGAATTTTGCGCCACGTGATAACTTTGCCGCCGGATCACCCTAGCACCCACAGCGTCACAAGGGGCCAGGGCCTTCTCTTTTCGCGCTGCAACGAGATACCTACATGAGCAACATCACCATCGACGCCGACATCAAGGTCAAAATGGCGGGCGGCCACCGCGCCTACAGCCCCGCTTCGCCAGAAGAACTCATGCTGATCGCCGTCGATCTGCTGGTACGCGAATTGGGCAGCGACGCTGCGCGCACCTTCATGGGCCAGGTTATCGAGCGACACGCACCCTCTTCGGGCGTATCGGCTGCCACCGCCAAGCAGTACTGAGCCCTGGACGGGACTGCATACTGCGCTGACTCACACCCTCTTTCTACCGGCTGACCTCTGCCCAGCCCGCGCCCGTGCGCCTGGGCGGGGATGGCTGTTGGCGGTCGTAATCACGCTCTCAGCATCACGCCTTCAGCCTGTTGCATCACCTTCAGCACGCTCCCGACCGATGCAGTGAACCGCTCACGCTCATCCGGAAAACCGAATGCCAGCGTGGCCATCGTTCGGATATCCGTCTGTTTTTTGATGCGCGAGTCATTCGCCAGCACCCCATTTCCCTCCTATCCTTCGCCGTTGCGGGAGAAACCGCTCGCACATGAAGACTGGTACGAAACCTGCCTGAGCTTCGACGCGACACAGCGACTAACTTCTCAACGGAAAAGAGAGAGACAACAATAATGACTGCTGCACTGAAAACGTTCGTTCCTAGCGCACTGGCGCTGTTCCTCCTTCTGCCGGTCGGCGTTTCGGCCGAAGAGGCCAAGACCCAACAGAAGCTCGCCAACGTCGTCATCCTGGCCACCGGCGGCACCATCGCCGGCGCGGGCGCCAGCGCTGCCAACAGCGCCACGTACCAGGCCGCCAAGGTCGGTGTCGACAAACTGATCGCCGGAGTTCCCGAGCTGAAGGATCTGGCGAACGTGCGCGGCGAGCAGGTGATGCAGATCGCCTCGGAAAGCATCAGCAACGATGACCTGCTCAAACTCGCCAAACGCGTCTCCGAGCTGGCCGACAGCGCAGATGTCGACGGCATCGTCATCACCCACGGCACCGACACCCTCGAAGAAACGGCCTACTTCCTGAACCTGGTGGAAAAGACCGAGAAGCCTATTGTGGTGGTCGGTTCGATGCGCCCCGGTACAGCCATGTCGGCTGACGGCATGCTGAACCTGTACAACGCTGTCGCCGTGGCCAGCGATCAGCAGTCGCGCGGTAAAGGCGTGCTGGTGACCATGAACGATGAAATCCAGTCGGGTCGCGATGTCAGCAAGTCGATCAACATCAAGACTGAGGCCTTCAAGAGCGCCTGGGGCCCGATGGGCATGGTCGTAGAAGGCAAATCGTACTGGTTCCGCCTGCCGGCCAAGCGTCACACGATCAACTCCGAGTTCGACATCAAGCAGATCAGCAGCCTGCCAGCCGTGGACATCGCCTACAGCTACGGCAACGTCACCGACACCGCCTACAAGGCACTGGCTCAAAATGGTGCGAAAGCGCTGATCCATGCTGGGACCGGCAACGGTTCGGTGTCTTCGCGTGTGGTCCCGGCACTGCAGGAACTGCGCAAGAATGGCGTGCAGATCATCCGCTCGTCCCACGTCAACCAGGGCGGTTTCGTTCTGCGCAACGCCGAACAGCCTGACGACAAGAACGACTGGGTTGTCGCCCATGACCTCAATCCGCAAAAAGCGCGAATCCTGGCCATGGTCGCAATGACCAAGACCCAGGACAGCAAAGAGCTGCAGCGGATCTTCTGGGAATACTGATAGGTCAGCAGCGACGACCTTGAAGCACCCCGCCCGACCGGCCCACGCGCCGGTTGGGCACTGCGTCTTGCCAAACGCCTGCGTTGAGCCTGTGTGCAGTCGTGCTGCCGGCAGAACCCGTTACCCCCCGACCAGCAGCTGGCGGCATTCAACCCAATACTCGACACGGCCACAGCGCGCGCCCGCACATCCTGTTGGAGCTGCTCGAAACGCCCTGCTATCTCTGCGCACAGACCTGGCGCAACCGTCTTCGATGCGGTGCTGTCGGGCGTCCCGAGGCCTGGCATGAGCGGTGTGGAGCGGGCCCAGGCACCACTCGACGCTGCCGGTGGTCTTGACGCCTGGCGACAGCAAGCCAGTTGCCCAAGGCGGCATGCAGGCTTCACCTTCCTGATAACGCTCTAGCCTGCACAGCAGGCGTGCACGCGTTGGCCACGGTCCTGCACCGCTGAGGTGCGCGCAGGCCGTGACGACAGGGCTCAGGCTCGGTGGGGAGGGTCATCGTGCAAGGAGATACGCGAGGTTTCCGGCAGCGCCAGCCCGCCAATCAACGCAAGCAGCGCGATGGCAACCAGGTAGAACGCCGGCGCCAAGCTGCTACCGCTCTGCGTGATCAACCACGTAGCCACCAGCGGCGCCGTTCCTCCAAACAGGGTGTAGGCCACGTTGTAGGTGATGGCCGAGGCCGTGTAGCGGGAGCGCGTGGGAAAACTTTCCGAGAGCAGCGCAGCGGTGACTACGCCACTGGTCAAGGCACCCACCGCCAGCAGGATCACGCCCACCAGGGCGTAGGACAACGAACCGGAGCTGGCCAGCCAGTAGGCCGGGAAGACAAACACAATGACCCATGCACAGGTAAACACTACGGTGCGCCGCCGACCGATGCGGTCGGACAGCGCACCGGCCAGAGGGCAACCCACTGCAGCGAAGAGCAAGGCCACCGTGGTCACCAGCAACGACTGCGCGCGAGACAGGTTGCCGACCAGTTGCAAGTAGGTCGCAAAGTAGGTGGTGAACATGTAGAACGACAGCGCCGTCAGCGAGATGAACGCGCCGAGGTTGAGAATCGCTCGCCCGTGGTGGCGCAAGGTGTCCTTGAGCGGCGAGTGCGCGTGCGGCGTGCCTTGGGCCATCGCCGCGCGGAAGGCCGGGGTCTCTTCCATGCGCCAGCGCAGGTAAAGCCCCACAAGGCCCAGTGGCGCGGCGATCAGAAACGGTACCCGCCAGCCCCAGCTGTTCATCGCTTCTGCTGACAGATTGGCCTCCAGCGCATAGGCCAGGACCGCAGCGCAGGCGAACGCCGAAAACGTCGAAACCGGCACGAAGCTGCCGTAGAACGCACGCTTTTCGCGCGGCGCATGCTCCATCAGATAGGCGCAGGCCCCAGCATATTCACCGCCGGCCGAAAAGCCCTGAACGCAGCGCGCCAGCGTCAACAGCACCGGCGCCATCAGGCCGATGCTGGCATAGGTGGGCAACAGACCGATCACCGTGGTGGAAGCAGCCATCATCAGGATGGTCATCGACAGCACGCGCTTGCGCCCGAGGCGGTCACCCAGCCCACCAAAGAACACCCCGCCCAACGGCCGCAGAGCAAAAGCCACGGCAAACACGGCGAAGGTCTTGAGCAGGCCGACACTGGGGTCGGAGCTGGCGAAGAACTGGCTGGCAATCAGCGTGGCGAGAAAACCGTAGACCGCAAAGTCGAACCATTCGACAAAATTACCGACGGCCGAGGCGGCGATCACCCGGCGAAGGGTAGCGGGGGGAACCTCATGGGTTGTGGACATGCACGTGCTCTCCGATTTCCATAGGCAGCCTGGGGAATGCGCTGCGAATGGCAGCGTTATTGTTGTTTTGCCTACAGTAGACCGTCGTTGAGCGCCGCGGACTGTGGCGGGAGCGACACTGAGATGCCTGTTTCGACCTGGCGCCGTCAGCCAATGAAACGTTTTTTCTCCACACTCGGACTTTTCAGAAAATTTCTTCTCCATTTCCCAGGCAACCGACGGGATATCGAAAAACCTGTATCCGGATGTACCGTTAGCATGGCCAACTGACTCACGAACCTGCCCATCCGCACGGAGCAATCACCGCGATGCCACCTGCCAGCCCGCTGTATTTCGACTACGCCGCCACTACACCTGTCGATGACCGCGTCATCGAGATGATGCTGACCTGCCTGGGGCGTCACAGCCACTTCGGCAACCCTGCTTCCAGCGGCCATGGTTTTGGCCAGGCTGCCCGAAGCGCGGTAGAAACGGCGCGTCAGCAAGTTGCGCAACGGGTCGGGGCGCAGGCCGAGCAGGTGATCTGGACCTCCGGGGCAACCGAGTCGAACAATCTGGCGCTCAAAGGCATTGCGCAAGGGTTTGCCGAGCCGGGGCATCTGCTCACCAGCGCCATCGAGCACAAGGCCGTGCTGGATACTGCCAGCGAGCTCGAACGCCTGGGCTGGGCCGTGACGCGACTGCAACCGGCACGCGATGGCGTGATACGCGCCGAGCAGGTAGCCGATGCGCTGCGAGCGCAGACTCGCCTGGTGTCGCTGATGGCGGTGAACAATGAGCTGGGCACCGTCACTGACTTTGCCGCGATCGGTGAGCAGGTTCGTGCGCATGGTGCGTTGTTCCACGTCGACGCAGCGCAGGCGGTGGGCAAGGTGAAGCTCGATCTGGCGCAGCAGGCGGTCGACCTGATGTCGTTTTCAGCGCACAAGGTCTACGGGCCCAAAGGTATCGGGGCGCTGTATGTCGGCCCGCGCGCACTGCCGGTGCTGCGCGCTCAGATGCATGGCGGCGGGCACGAGCGCGGCATGCGCTCGGGAACGCTGCCCAGCCATCAGATCGTCGGTATGGGCTGCGCCTTCGCTCTGGCCGGGCAGCCGGGGGATGCCGAGTACGTGCGCCTGCAACGCCTCAGCCAGCGACTGCAAGACGGCCTGCTGGCCCTGCCGGGCGTGCGCCTCAACGGCAGCGCGAGCGAGCGAGTGCCACACACCTTGAACCTCTGCGTCGAGGCCAGCGGCTTCAACAGTGCGGCATTGGCCAGCGAGCTGGCAGTGTCTTCCACCTCGGCGTGCAATTCGGCCAGCAACGCCCCTTCCCATGTGTTGCTGGCGCTCGGTCTCGAGCCGCACGCTGCGCGCAACAGCGTACGCATCAGCCTCGGTCGCTACAGCAACGACAGTGAAGTGGACGCCGCCATCGCCGTCTTCACGCGGGCCATCAACGCTGCATCGGTAGCGCTGTGGTAGGCGGCTGCGCAAGCAGGCCGGCCGCCCCCTGCGGCGGGCGGTGAAAACCCGGTAGACTGTCAGGCCCGCGCGAACAGAGGCGGGCCTGACAGTCCAGCTGGAGCCATTTCCCGTCATGTACATCCTCCGCCGCCTCGACGGCGTCCCGCCCGAATCCTTCCAGAACCAGATCCGCCAGTTGGTGATCGAGCACGTCGGCGAACTGAGCAGCGTGGCGATCAGCCCAGACAATCCGCTGTATCCGCTGTATCAGTACGGCGTGGGCCTGGAGGTGCATCGGTACCTGGAGGCCCTCGACGGCAGTCGGGGCCTGGCCGTGGAGCTGACCCTGGCTCTGGACGCCGACGCGCCCGACCAACTGCTTGGCTTCGCGCTGGCGCTGCCGGCTCAGGACGATGCGCACGCCTGCGCACTGGCGTATCTGGCGGTCGTTGCCAGCCATCGCCGTCAAGGGGTGGCGCGCGGCCTGTTCAATGACCTGCATGGCCGTTACGCCTGCGTCGAGCTCAATGCCCTTCCCCATCAAGTTCCATGGTTTGAAGCGCTGGGCCTGCAGGTGGTCGCGGCCAGTGGCCCGCAGGTCGTGATGACCACCACCGGCGCGCCCAGTGACGCCTTGATCGGGCGGCTGGACATCGCGCCTATCTACCAGACCCTGGAAGTCGGCCAGATCCACACGTACCTGCTCAATCAGCAGGGCGAGGATGCGATGATCGATGCCGAAGCCCAGCGTGACGAGCGTATCGATGCGCTCACCGAAGCGGCAGCCGATTGCGTACGGGTACGCCGCCAACTGCATTGATGCAGGCCGAAGGGCCGCTAGTCGTAGAAATATTGAATGTCGCGCCGCGCTGCAGGCGGCACCTGGCCGAGCAGGTAGTCACGCAGCTTGTGCATCTGCTTGGCCTTGGGGCTGGCCTTGAGCCAGGTCATGTAATAGCCGTCGCCCGTGGCCACTGCCTGCTTGAAGGGCGTGACCAGGCGGCCGGCGTTGAGGTCGGCACTCACCAGCACCAGGTCGACCACGGAAATGCCCAAGCCTTGCTGAGCGGCTGAGATGCCCTGATCGAGGGTGTCGAATACCTGCCCCTGACCGACGCCGATGTGCAGCGCGCCCAGCCGCGCCAGCCAGCGTCGCCAGTCGCGCCGGTCGGGTGAAGGGTGCAACAGTTCGCAGCGGGTCAGCATGGCCAGCTCAGGCGAAGCGGTGTTCAGGTAGTCGGGATGGCACACCGGAATCAGCCACTCGTCGAACAGCTTGAGGCTCTCGACCTCGGCCGAGAAGCGGCCATTGCTCAGCAGGATGGCGCAGTCGAACGGCTCGGAGTAGAAGTCGACCGAATCGATGTCCATCCACACGCTGGAGAGCTGCACGCTGGCGCTGTCATCGATTTTCTTGAAACCGTCCAATGCGCGCAGCAGCCAGCGCACCGTCAGTGTGGACGGGGCCTTGAGGCGCAACGCATAGCGGTCGTTGCGCAGCAGCGCGCAGGCGTTTTCGATGATCTTGAACCCGACCTTCAGCTCCTGCGCCAGCAGGCGGCCGTGCTCGGTAAGCAGCAATTTCGGCCCGCGGCGCTCGAACAGGCTGCAGTCGAACAGGTCTTCGAGTGTTTTCACATGGTGGCTCACCGCACCCTGGGTCAAGGCCAGCTCTTTCGCTGCACGGGTGAAGGAGCCGTAGCGCGAGGCCACTTCAAAGGCACGCAAGGCGTGCAGTGCTTGAATCCGTTCAGACATCGCCGCAACCCTGAAGTATGAGTGAGACTAATAGTAGGTCACAGTTCCACCCGTTTTACAACGCACTAGGGTTTGCAGAAAATGCAGTAGTTGTCCACCACACCTCTGCTTTACGTCGCGTATTGACGCTTATGAACGTCTAGGGTTTGCACGAACTGTGTCCGCGCATCGGTCATGCTGCGTTGAAAACCGACTCGAACGAAAAACCGGTCGCTGCCGTCGCCCTCTTCGGGGTGATATGCGTGCGACGCTGTTGCTGTACTCGCGTCGTCGAATCGCCAAGCCCATGTGCGCCGTGCACACCCTAGCAACACCTGGGGAATTCATGTTTACGGGTTATGGAATCTGCTACCGCCTGGATGCGCTGGAGCTGGCCGCTGAACATGCCGATGACCACACGCAGTGGACCTGGACCGCGCTCGACCACTTCCGCGCACTCGTCTCCCACGCCGACTTCCCGTGCCTGTTCGGGCGCAAGGCAGTCGCCGCGCAAACCTGCCAACTGTTGTTTGCCCGCGCCGAGCATGGCGCAACCGATATTGCCCAGGGTCTGGCTGACTATGTCGATCAGTTACGTCCGATTGCCCGCAAGCAGCGCATTGGCAGCCCCTTGGTGGTGTTCCTGCAAACCGATGCCGGCACCACGCTTGCCGAGCAGCAGGCGCGCGCCTGGGCGGTGCTGCAGCGGGTCCACGCGCTGGACCCTCACCCCTGGCCGCAAGCGATGCCCCAGGATCCACACGATCCAGACTGGGCATTCTGCTTCAATGGCATGCCGCTGTTCATCAACATGAGCTTTCCGGGCCATCAACGCATGAAGAGCCGTCGCCTGGGCCCGCACACGGTGTTCGTCATCAATCCTCGGGAGAGCTTTGACGAGGTCGCCAGCGCGGCCACCGAGAGCGGGCAGCGCATTCGCGCCAGGATTCGTCAGCGCGTCGCCCACTACAACGATGGCGTGATGCCTGAAACGCTGGGCTTTTTCGGCCAGCCCGACAACTTCGAGTGGCAGCAGTATCAGCTTCAGGAGCCTGGCTCGCTCGATCCGCGCCGTTGCCCGTTCCACCCTGTTGCTGCCGCATCCTCAGACACCTTGAACGAGAACGAACCGTGAACACCGCGCTTACTGCCACTTACGCCCTCACCGTCCTGCTGCTGATCGCAACGCCTGGGCCGGTCGTGGCCCTGGTCGTCAACACCGCTGCCGCCTCAGGCTGGCGCAAGGCACTGTTTACCGCCCTGGGCACCAACTGGGCATCACTGGTTCTGATCGCGGCAGCGGCCTGGGTGATCATGACCAGCGCCGCCATCGACAAGGCCTGGCTCAGTGGCATGAGCCTGGTGGGGTGCCTGTTCATCGCTTACATCGCTTACGGCACGCTCAAGGATGCGCTGCACACGCCCGCCTCCAGCGACCCGGCCAGCGTGCCGATGCGCCGGGATCGTGGCGGCTTGTGGCAAGGCTTCATGGTCGGCATCTCCAACCCCAAGGACATCATCTTCTTCATCTCGTTCTTCCCCCAGTTCATCCAGATCACCGAGTCATTCGAGAAAAGCATGGTGGTGCTGTCACTGCTATGGATCGCCATCGATTTCGCCGTGCTCAGCTTGTACATCTTCGCCATCGGCAAGATCGCCTCGACGCGCAGCAATCGGATCATCACGCTGGTGTCGGGTGTGATGCTGTTGCTCATTGCCGTGGTCGGCATGGCCTACAACGTGCGCGGTTTGATGGCATGAACGCTTGAAGTGACACGCGTGCTGGGGGCGCCCGAGCCTGAGCGAAGGCGCCACAGGGCGTGAACGGGCCAGTGGTGTGAGTCAGCGACAGGCAAGCTCGTCCGATTCCGTCGCCTCGACCTATCGGCAAAGCGAAAAGCGTGACTAGAATACGCCGCAGATCCCGTACGGCTCGAGGCAACCGTTTGTCATCCATGAACTTCCCCACCGACGACGCTTCACCGCTCCAGCACGCCCTGCCACGCGCGCTCGGGGCGAGCCTGTGAGTCGCTGGCTGGCCGCCTCAACGCTGCTGATGATGTGTACCCCCTTTGCCGCCCAGGCGCAGGAGGTCACGATCGATCCGCATGCCGACCTGCTTTATCGTCAGGCCTTGCCGTTTCTCGAGCAGGCCGATGCCCGGGCCGATAACACCCCGATGCGCGCTGTGGCCAACAGCGACCCTGAGCTGAGCCGCCAGGGCCAGGCACTGGCGCACACCTTGCCCAGCGCAGTGGCCCTGCTGAAGAAGTCAGTTGCGCTCGGCCATCCGGTGGCCAAGTACCGCCTGGCGCTCTACTACATGACCTACCTGCCGGCCGCGCAGATTCCCGATGCGGCCTGCCCGCTGCTTGAAGAGAGCCTCAGCCAAGGCTTTGCGCCACCGGCGTCGGCCATTGCCACCTGGTGCCCGCCATACAACGCAAGCCCCGCCTACCGCGAAGCGCTTGACGCCCTGCCCAGCATGGCCACCCTGTACGCCGCCTATTATCCGCAACCCGCGGCGGTGCTGGCCTGCAGCCGCAGCCGCCCGCAAGGTCTGGAAATGCAGTGGGGCCGGCAGCGCGATTTCCAGGCCGAGGTGTACCGCCTGCTCGGCGACCTCGACCCCGAGCGGCGCCAGGCCTTGCTGCAAAAAGCCGTCGAGATCAATGGGTGCGCCAGCGCCCAGCAACGGCTGACCAGCCACCGTTGACCCACCGCTTGAGCAAGATCGTTCAAGCCACGGCATCGCCCATCGGGCATGCTGGGGCTCTTTGTCGACGGGTTGCCCTGATGTCCACCCTCCCCGCTGCACGCCATGCCTTTTTCCAGGGCGCTATCGCTATCGTGCCGCTGTCGTTGGCCGTTGCACCGTGGGGGCTGCTGGCCGGCTCCATGGCCATCGAAGCCCAGCTCAGCCCCTGGCAGAGCCAGGGTTTGTCGGCCATCGTGTTCGCCGGGGCTGCGCAACTGGTTGCGATCGGCATGCTCAAAGCCGGTGCAAGCCTGTTGTCGATTCTGCTCACGTGCCTGCTGCTGACCTCTCAGCACCTGCTCTATGGCCTGTCGATGCGCCCGCTGCTGGCCCCGCAACCGCTGCGCTGGCGGCTGGGACTGGGCTTTCTGCTGACCGACGAATTCTTCGCCCTGACCAGCCACCAGGACCTGCACAGCTTCAACCGCTGGTACGCCCTGGGCGTAGGGCTGACCTTCTACGTGGCATGGAACCTGTTCACCCTGGCCGGCATCGTGCTTGGCCAGAACATTCCACACCTTGATCAGCTAGGCCTGGATTTCTCCATTGTCGCCACCTTCGTGGCCCTGATTGCACCGCGGGTACGCACTGTGGCAACTGCCGTGTGCGTGGCCGTGTCGCTGTTCTGCTCGGTACTGTTCAGCGCCTGGCAGTGGGAAACCGCGCTGATTCTCGCGGGCCTTGCGGGGATGAGCGCAGGCTTTGTCTGGCAGAAACTGCAAGGTGGTTGCGCATGATCTGGCTGTTGATCGTGGCCATGGGCGTGGTGGTGTTCATCAATCGTTATGCCTTTCTCGAACCGCGGCTGCCGCTGCGCCTGAGCGCTAATGCGCGGCAGTTTCTTGGCTTTGCCGTGCCGGGCATGCTCACCGCGATTTGCGGGCCGATCATCTTCCTGCCCGAGCGTGAGCTGGACCTGAGCCTGCTCAACCCTTATCTGCTCGGCGCGCTGGCTGCTGTGGTGCTGATGCTGTGGACCCGGCGAGTGCTGCTGAGCATGCTGCTCAGCCTGGCGATCTTCTTCCTCCTGCGCAGCCTGCTGGCATGAACATGCCGCTGCGCGAGCAGACCCACCTGTGGCAGGCCCCAGCCCTGGGCGATGTTGAGATGCTGCACGCGCGCTATCTCCAGCAGCGCTTTGCGCCGCATGTGCACGAGGGCTACGTGTTCACGGTCATCGAGTCGGGCGCGCAGCGCTTCAATCATCGCGGCAGCGAGCACTTGGCGCCAGTGGGCAGCATGGTACTGATCAACCCGAATGAACTGCATACCGGCGCGACCGCCACCGAAGCGGGTTGGCGCTACCGAGGTTTCTACCCGGACAGCGCCGGCATCACCGGCGTGCTTGAAGAGCTGGAGCTGGGCCAGGGCATGCCGCTGTTCAAGGACAGCGTGATCCACGACTCCACCCTGGCAGGCGCCATGCGCTGCGTGCATCGGCTGTGCGAATCGGGCGCCAGCGCCCTGCAGCAACAGACAGCCTGGCGCGAGGCGGTGCTGATGCTGGTACAGCGCCACGGCAACGGCGCCACCCCCGCAGCCCCAGGCCGTGAGCCACTGGCGGTAGCGCGGGCGCGCGAGTTGCTGGACAGCCAACTGGCCGATCCGCCTTCGCTGGAGGCCTTGGCAGCGGCGGTGAACCTGTCGCCGTTCCACTTTGCCCGCGTATTTCGTCACTCAACCGGCCTGCCGCCCCATGCCTGGCTCAAGCAACGCCGTCTGGCCCGGGCGCGGGACCTGCTCAGGCAGGGGCTGGCGGCGCTGGACGTGGCCTGCATGCTTGGGTTTGCCGATCAGAGCCATTTGACGCGGCAGTTCAAGCAGGCGTATGGGATTACGCCAGGGGTGTATCGGCAGGCGTGTGGCACAGCCCTACCACTGCTCTGCAGGTGATAGCACCGCGCGGCTCGCCCGTCGGCGACAGCTGCGCTCTGGCCGCATCAGCAGGTGGTTCAACTACACAGGTCGGGGCCCGGCGCAGGGCTCGGCATGCCTGCCAGGGAAACCACCCGCTGCGCACTGTTCAATGCATGTGCGCGTGGTCATGCTCTGGCGCTTCGGCTGTCAGTGCCCTCACTGGCACCTCGACCTGTAGCGTCTGGGTCTGGCCTGCCGCAGTCTTGATCGTCAGCGTCAGAGGCACCTTCTCACCTTCCTTGACCTGCTGCTTCAAGCCCATCAGCATCACGTGGTAACCGTTCGGATCGAGTGCAACCGACTTGCCGGCGGGCAAGGCCAGATCCTTGACCTGCTTCATGCCCATCACATCGCCGTCCATGGTCATGGCATGGATCTGGACGGTCTTGGCAATGGGCGAGGCCACGTCGATCAGGGCGCTGTCGGTATCGGCGGTCAGGACCATGAAGGCGCCGGTGGATTGTTGCTGCGCGACGCTGGCGCGAGCCCAGGGTTCAGTGACCGTGGTCTGGGCCAGGGCCGAGGCGGACAGGCCAAGCAGCGCCAGGGCGGCCAGGCTGCGGGTGATCGAGTGCGGCATTGCCATTAGCAGATCTCCATCAGGGTGAGCAGGTCTTCGGTACACTCCTTGGCATTGAGCGAATGGCCCAGGCTCAGGCGCAGCGTGCCGCGGGAATCGTAGACATAGCTGGTGGACGTGTGGGAAATGGTGTACGTGTCGCCGGTCGGAACCTTCTCGTAAAACACCTTGAATTCGCGGGCCACCTGGTCGATTTCTTCCGGGGTGCCGGTGAGCGCGGTGAACGAGGGATCGAACGCCTTGACGTAGGCGTCGAGCACTTCGGGCGTATCGCGTTCGGGGTCCAGCGTGATGAACACCACTTGCAGGAACCCGGCATCGCGGCCCATCAGCTTCTTGATCTGCGCCGCGCGGGCAAGCGCCGTGGGGCACACCGCGGGGCACTGAGTAAAGCCGAAGAAGATCATCGGCATCGTGCCGTAGAAGCTCGACAAGGTGCGTACGTTGCCTTGCGGGTCTTTCAGGCGGAAGGAGCGACCGAGAATCTCGTTGCTCATGTTCTTGCCGTACTTGAATTCAAGCCCGCGCGCGGGGTTGCAGCCAGCCAGCAGGCCCAGCCCCAATACGCCCATCCCGGCCACGACGGCGCGCCGGGTCAACAGATCAGTCATGGAACCATCCTTTACAGGGAAGGTGCCGACCCCTTAGCGGGCCGGCCAGAAAACCGGGGCATTCTTGCATGACGCCTGGGAGACGACCACCCAGAGCGCACTTTGCGGGGCGCAAAGCCCGTGGATTCGGGCCGCGACCTGATGTCGCAGGGCTTGAAACAGTTACAGTTTGTTGCTAAGGCCAGGCAAAAAAAGACCGAAGCGGATGGTGGCCACCGGCTTCGGTCTTTTTCAAGCGGTCAGTAGTATGCGTTTTCTTTCTGCGTGTGGTCAGTCACATCGCGCACGCCCTTCAGCTCCGGGACGCGTTCGAGCAAGGTGCGCTCGATGCCGTCCTTGAGCGTGACGTCGGCTTGGCCACAGCCCTGGCAACCACCGCCAAACTGCAGCACGGCGATGCCGTCTTCGACCACATCGATCAGGCTCACCTGACCGCCATGGCTGGCAAGGCCTGGGTTGATCTCGGTCTGCAGGTAATAGTTGATGCGCTCGTTGAGCGGACTGTCGTCGTTGACCGTCGGCACCTTGGCGTTCGGCGCCTTGATGGTCAGCTGGCCGCCCATGCGGTCGGTGGCGTAATCGACCAGCGCGTCATCGAGGAAAGGCTCGCTCACGGCGTCGATGTACGCAGTGAAGCTCTTCAGGCCCAGGGCAGTGTCCTCGGGCTTCTCTTCACCCGGCTTGCAGTAGGCAATGCACGTCTCTGCGTACTGGGTGCCTGGCTGGGTAATGAAAACGCGGATGCCAATGCCGGGCGTGTTCTGCTTGGAGAGCAGATCGGCCAGGTAGTCATGGGCGGCGTCGGTAATGGTTATAGCGCTCATGTAAGTTCCTCACAGACTTGTCGGCAAGTGTACGCCAACCCGCTCGGCGAACAAAGTCCTAGCATTTAAGTCAGGAAAGTAAGGGCCACTCAGGAAAGGGCCGGGGCTTGCTCATGCTGGGACCGCGCCTCCAGCCAAGCCCTGCCGCGCCGGTACAGGCCACGCTCAAGCCACTGATAGCTGCCCCACGAAGCCAGTGCAATCACCGGCACGCACACTGCAAACACCGCATAGGCATTGAGCTGCAAGCGCTGGGTCAGCAGCCAGCCCGCCCACAACACCAGCACGTGAATGAGGTACACCGAATAGGAGCAGTCACCGAGCATCTTCAGCACCCGATTGCCACTGAAGTACGGCTCCAGGGCAATGAACGACAGCACGATCAACGCGCTGGGCAAGCCCCAGTGCAGCAGGCGGCTGGAGGCATCCATCTGATAGATGGCATAGCCCGCCGCCGCCAGCACCGCCAGCGGCAGCCACAGGCCTTCGCGCACCAGGCCGCGGCGGTACAACACGCCAATGCCAATGCCCAGGAGGAATTCATAGATGATGTCGTTGTTGTAGAAATGGCTGAGCACCCCCAGGCGACCCAACACTTCACTGGCCAGCAGCAACGCCAGCGTGATCAGCACCAGCTGGTGCCGTTGGCGGACGAAGAACGCCAGGGCGAACAAGGCATAGAAAAACATTTCGAAATTCAGCGTCCAGCCCACGCTCAAGGTCGGGTACAGGCCAAATCCGCCCGGATTTTCTGCCGGCACGAACACCAGCGATAACAGCATGTGCCGCCACTCGAACTCCTGGTGCGGCATCCAGCGGCTGGCCACGAGCAGCAACAGCGCCATGAGCAGCGTGTAGAACCAGTAAGCCGGAACGATGCGCAGCAAGCGCTGCAGGAGGAACTGCCGTGGAGCGATGGCCTTGTCGCGGGTGGAGAGGTAGATCACCAGCCCGCTGATGACGAAGAAGATGTCCACGCCCACCGCGCCGCGGTCGGTGAACAGATGGCCCAAGGGGCTGGAGGCATGGAAATCGAAAAAGATCTGCATGAAGTGGTGGCAGACCACCACCCAGGCGGCGAACGCCCGCAGTGCTTGAAGTGAATACAGCATGCGTGTTCCTGCATCGTTGGTGCATTTCAGCCCTGGCCGGGCGGCTGCAACAGCCAACCCGGCAGAACGATTCATGCGTACGACCGCAGTGAACCCGGAAAGGTCATCGCACCTTTGTGGTGCGTGCTCAGAGGTTCTCGTAGCGATTCATGTCCAGCACGCCCGCCTCGACCGGCTGCGTTTCTTCGATATAGCGGCTCAGATCATGGAAATAGTCCCAGAATTGCGGGTGCGAACGACGGATGCCCCAACGCTGGACGATCCGCTCGAACGCGTCCTTGTCGTCGCGCGCCGCTTGCAGAGCATCGACGAACTCCGGCACTTCGCCGGCCGCGACGTTGAACATGAAGTTCGGGTAGCTGGTGAGCACCCCCGGATACAGCGTCAGGGTGTCCAGCCCCGGCTGATAGCGGTAGGCCTCGCCGAGCAGGAAGGCCACGTTGCTGTGCGCGCGGTTGCGCAACAGGCTGTAGACCTCGCGATGGCCGTCGGGCGCCTGGATGCGCAGCAGGGTCGCTTCGGGTAACTGGTTGATCACCTTCAGCCCTGCGGCCGGGCGCGACACCAGGCGGCTCAAGGACTGCTCGGCATTGCGCAATGCCTCGGGATGGTCCGCACGTGAGCAGAACGCGCCGGTGCAGCGGTTGATCGGATCGGGCGCGGCATTCAGGCGGGCCGTGCGCTGCACCAGTTGCAGGCCGAAGTCACGGGTGGCGTGGTGCTCATCGAGCTTCACAGCGCTCGGGGTGCTGGTGTCGATGTCGTCGTAGTCCAGCCACATCTTGATCTTGCCGCCGTCCTGGTACCAGTCGCTGAGGATGGCGCCGCGCGTGTCGGCCGGCATCAGGCGCAGGAAGTTGACCTCCGCGCCATTGCGGATCAGGTCGAAGTACAGGCGGGTCTGCAACTGGTGCGACACGTTGCCGAACACATCGAAGTTGACCGCCAGCTGGTAATAGGTGCGTTCAAGCAGCGGGTAGTCGAACAACCAGCTGGTCAGCGGTACGTCGCCGATCAGGCCCTTGTTCACCGAGGCGCTGTCGAAGTGGCGGAAAATGCTCAGCAGCGCGTTGTCGTTGCCGGTCCATAACGTGTCCCACCCCGGCGGCGGCGCATCGGCATAGGCATCGCGGCGCAGGGTTTCATAGTCGTTGCGCTTGTCACGGTAGGCGCGCCACAGGCTCAGGACACTGCCCACATCATCGATCTGACCGGGCATGGCCAGCAGCGGAGTGGCCTGGCCCCGGTAGCGGGCGTCGGTGACGTAGAGGTCGTGCTCGGGATCCTGGAACAGCGCCCAAAAGTTGTCGCGGATCACGTCGGTGGCGATCTGCCCGCGGCAGACCGGGCCGCGAATGAAGGTGCGCACGAAGTACTCGGCGTTGTCGAGCATGAACTGATAGCGGGCGCGGGCCGGGATCGCCTCGAAAGTCTCGAAGGGGTTGGCGCGGCGCTGCGGGCCATAGCCCGGCAGTGCGGTCACCTGCCAGTCACCGGCATAGAACAGCGCCTTGACCCGGGCCAGCTTCTGCGGGCTCATCGGGTAGGTGATGTGAGTCTTGTGCACGATCACGCCCTTGACCGGCACCAGGCGGTAATAGAACGAGGTGCCTGGCGGGTCGTTTGGCCGGCGGCTGGCGATGATGTCAACCGGCTGCCCGGACGGTGTGCGTGAGCGCACCCACTGGAAGAAGTGGCCTGCCTGCCCGCCCTCGAAATGCACATGGGCCAGGAACAGGTGCTCGTACAGCCAACGCCCGGCCAACGCCTCGCTGGCGCCCGGGCGGTTGAGCAAGGCTTCCCAGTCGGCGATCTGCTGCGCTTCAACGGCGGTGGGCTGTAATGCGGCGGCGTCCACTGGCGCGCCGGCAGCCAGCCACCGCTGCAGGGTCTGGTACTGCTGATCGCTCAGCCCGGTCACCGCCAACGGCATGCCCTCTTTCGGATGAGCGCCGGCATAGGCTGGGAACTCCTCAGGCGCAGGACACATGTTGGTGCGGTTCAGGCCCAACACGATGTCGTCCGGCACTTTGGCATTGGGCGTGAGCGGGGTCTTGTGGCCCAGTTCCAGCATCTGCGCCATCAGCGCGGCCTGGCTGCCCTGGTTGTCGAGTACCGAATAGAAGCCCTTCTTGCGCCAGCCGTCTTCGTCGATGGCGTCGTAGAACAGCCGAGTGGTGGGTACGGCAGTGCTGCGCTCGCCCTGGTACACCGGCATCTTGGAGCCGCCGCGCTGAACGCCCTCGGCGCTGCCCAGGTTGAGCTGGCAGGCAGCATCGTTGCAGGCGTGGCAGGCCACACACTTGTCGGTGAAGATGGGTTGGATATCCCGCGTGTAGGAAATCGACGGGCTGGCCGCAGGGCTCTGGGCCAGCGCCGGGTTGCCAAGCAGAAGCGCGAACGCGCAGGCCACAAGCCCGGCAAAGGAACGGTGGATCATGTAGGGAAAGTCCTGGTCTCGAAGGCCATCAGGTAGTGACGGTAGAACGGTGAAGTGACGTGGGTGCAGCAACATGAGCGTAATTCATGCAAAAGGGCTGGCCGTCTAAAAAGCATGCAACTTTGCTATCATCGCGCACCTTCTGATATCGCCCGACCAGGTAGTTTGCCATGTCCGACCGCATCGCTCGTCTTCACGCTCTCCAGCAGGCACTCAAAGAGCGCATTCTGATTCTCGACGGCGGCATGGGCACCATGATCCAGAGCTACCGCCTGGAAGAAGACGACTATCGTGGCACGCGCTTCGCCGATTGGCCAAGCGATGTAAAGGGAAACAACGATCTGTTGCTGCTGACCCAGCCCGACATCATCGCCGCCATCGAGAAAGCCTACCTCGACGCCGGCGCCGACATCCTCGAAACCAACACCTTCAACGCCACGCAGATTTCCCAGGCCGACTACGGCATGGAGCGACTGGTCTACGAGTTGAACGTCGAAGGCGCGCGCATCGCCCGCCAGGTGGCCGATGCCAAAACCCTGGAAACACCTGATCGCCCGCGCTTCGTCGCCGGCGTGCTCGGCCCGACCAGCCGCACCTGCTCGATCTCCCCGGACGTCAACGACCCAGGTTTTCGTAACGTCACCTTCGACGCCTTGGTCGAGAACTATATAGAAGCGACCCGCGGCCTGATCGAAGGTGGCGCCGACCTGATCCTGATCGAAACCATCTTCGACACCCTCAATGCCAAGGCGGCGATCTTCGCCGTGCAGCAGGTGTTCGAAGACGACGGCCTGCAACTGCCGATCATGATCTCCGGCACCATCACCGACGCCTCTGGCCGCACGCTGTCCGGGCAGACCACCGAAGCCTTCTGGAACTCCGTACGCCACGCCAAGCCGATTTCGGTGGGCCTGAACTGCGCACTCGGCGCCAAAGACCTGCGCCCCTACCTCGAAGAGCTGTCGACCAAGGCCGACACGTTCGTCTCGGCCCACCCCAACGCCGGCCTGCCCAACGCCTTCGGCGAGTACGACGAAACACCAGAAGAAATGGCCAGCGTGGTGGAAGAGTTCGCCGCCAGCGGGTTCCTCAACATCATCGGCGGCTGCTGCGGCACCACGCCAGGCCACATCCAGGCGATTGCCGAGGCCGTGGCCAAGTACCCGCCGCGCGAGATTCCAGAAATCGCCAAGGCTTGCCGCCTGTCGGGCCTGGAGCCGTTCACCATCGATCGCAGCTCGCTGTTCGTCAACGTCGGCGAGCGCACCAATATCACCGGTTCCGCCAAGTTCGCCCGGCTGATCCGTGAAGAGAACTACACCGAGGCCCTGGAAGTCGCCCTGCAGCAAGTCGAAGCCGGTGCCCAGGTGATCGACATCAACATGGACGAAGGGATGCTCGACTCCCAGGCCGCCATGGTCCGCTTCCTCAACATGATCGCTGGCGAGCCAGACATTTCCCGCGTGCCGATCATGATCGACTCCTCCAAGTGGGAAGTCATCGAGGCGGGCCTCAAATGCATTCAAGGCAAGGGCATCGTCAACTCGATCTCCATGAAGGAAGGCGTCGAGCAGTTCAAGCACCATGCACGCCTGTGCAAGCGCTATGGCGCGGCCGTGGTGGTGATGGCCTTCGACGAGGCCGGCCAGGCCGACACTGCAGCGCGCAAGCGCGAGATCTGCCAGCGCAGCTACGACATTCTGGTCAAGGACGTGGGCTTCCCGCCCGAAGACATCATCTTCGACCCGAACATCTTCGCCGTCGCCACCGGTATCGAAGAGCACAACAACTATGCCGTCGACTTCATCGAGGCCTGCGCCTACATCCGCGACCACCTGCCGTACGCCTTGACCTCGGGCGGGGTGTCCAACGTGTCGTTCTCCTTCCGCGGTAACAACCCGGTGCGCGAGGCGATCCATTCGGTGTTCCTGTTCCACGCCATCCAGAACGGCCTGACCATGGGCATCGTCAACGCCGGCCAGCTGGAGATCTACGACGAGATTCCCGCCGAGCTGCGCGAGAAGGTCGAAGACGTGGTGCTCAACCGCACCCCCGAAGGCACCGACGCACTGCTGGCCATCGCCGATGACTACAAAGGCGGCGGCGCAGTCAAGGAAGTGGAAAACGAAGCCTGGCGCTCGCTGCCGGTCGGCAAACGCCTGGAGCATGCGCTGGTCAAGGGCATCACCGCGTTCATCGTCGAAGACACCGAGGAATGTCGGCAGCAAGCCACGCGCCCCATCGAGGTCATCGAAGGGCCACTGATGAGCGGCATGAACGTGGTCGGTGATCTGTTCGGCGCGGGCAAGATGTTCCTGCCCCAGGTGGTGAAGTCGGCGCGGGTGATGAAGCAGGCGGTTGCGCACCTGATTCCGTTCATCGAGGCCGAAAAAGGTGACAAGCCCGAGGCCAAGGGCAAGATCCTCATGGCCACGGTGAAAGGCGATGTGCATGACATCGGCAAGAATATCGTCGGCGTGGTGCTGGGCTGTAATGGCTACGACATCGTCGACTTGGGTGTCATGGTGCCGGCCGAGAAGATCCTGCAGACCGCCCGCGAACAGAAATGCGACATCATCGGCTTGTCGGGCCTGATCACCCCCTCGCTGGACGAAATGGTGCATGTGGCCCGCGAGATGCAGCGCCAGAACTTCACCCTGCCCTTGATGATCGGCGGCGCGACCACCTCCAAGGCCCACACCGCGGTGAAGATCGAACCCAAGTACCAGAACGATGCCGTGATCTACGTCACCGATGCCTCGCGCGCGGTGGGCGTGGCCACGCAGCTGCTGTCCAAGGAATTGAAGCCGGGCTTTGTTGAAAGAACCCGCCAGGACTACGTCGAAGTCCGCGAGCGCACCGCCAACCGCAGTGCCCGCACCGAGCGCCTGAGCTACGCCCAGGCCATCGCCGCCAAGCCGAAATACGAGTGGGCCGAGTACCAGCCGACCGCGCCATCCTTCACCGGCGTGAAGGTGCTCGAAGACATCGACCTGCGCACCCTGGCTGAATACATCGACTGGACGCCGTTCTTCATTTCCTGGGACCTGGCCGGCAAATTCCCACGCATCCTCACCGACGACGTCGTCGGTGAAGCCGCCACCGCGCTGTACGACGATGCCCGCGAGATGCTCGACAAGCTGATCGACGAACGCCTGATCAGCGCCCGGGCGGTGTTCGGCTTCTGGCCCGCCAATCAGGTGCAGGACGACGACATCGAGGTCTATGGCGACGACGGCCAGCCTCTGGCCATCCTGCACCACCTGCGCCAGCAGACGATCAAGCCCGACGGCAAGCCGAACTGGTCGCTGGCCGACTTCGTCGCACCCAAATCCAGCGGCGTGACCGACTATGTGGGCGGGTTCATTACCACCGCCGGCATCGGCGCCGAAGAAGTGGCCAAGGCCTATCAGGACAAGGGCGACGACTACAACTCGATCATGGTCAAAGCCCTGGCCGACCGCCTGGCCGAAGCCTGCGCCGAATGGCTGCACGAGCAGGTGCGTAAAGAGCATTGGGGGTATGCCCGCGACGAGCACCTGAGCAACGAGGCGCTGATCAAGGAGCAATACCGTGGCATCCGCCCCGCTCCAGGCTACCCGGCCTGCCCCGACCACACGGAAAAGGAAACCCTGTTCCGCCTGCTCGACGGCACGGCAATCGGCGAAACCGGAGCGAGCGGCGTGTTCCTCACCGAACATTTCGCCATGTTCCCGGCGGCGGCGGTAAGCGGCTGGTACTTCGCCCATCCACACGCGCAGTATTTTGCCGTGGGCAAGGTCGACAAAGACCAGATCGACAGCTACAGCGTGCGCAAGGGCCAGGCGGTGAGCCTCAGCGAACGCTGGCTGGCGCCAAACCTGGGTTACGACCACTGAGCCAACCCCTCCCTCGCTGCGCAGGTGCTGGGGCTACCTTGGGCGGCCCTGCACCGGGCAGGGCACTGAGCGTGCAGCCCACACGGTGAAAAGCCCGGACGCCTTGGCGCCCGGGCTTTTTCGTGGCTGAATCACGGCTGGGGTTCGGCCTATTGATGGCTGACCCAATACACCGCAGTGACCACCACCAGTACGATCAGGCAGAGAATCGCCCAGGTATCGACACTGCCGTCGGGCTTGCGGACCTTGGTTGGATTACCCATTGCTTGGCCTCTTGTTAGCGGATGTGGATATCCGTCGCCCCCTGAGTTAAGACGAGCAAAGCCCTTCGCTCAAGCAGGGTCTTTCGCCGAACGTCCGAAATCCGCACACCGGTCAGCCATTGGCCAACCCCACATCTCGCGCAACGGCGTCGCTCAGCACCAACAAGAAACCTTGGGTGAAGTTTTCCATGACGAACACGCGCAGGCCCAGTTCGAGAAAGACCCGTTCTTTATAAGGTGAGTAAGCATTGGTGATGATCACCCGGCCACGGTTACGCACGAAAGGCATGACGTACTCGCGCACGCTTTCCATGAAGGTCACCTCATCGACATACACGTCACTGAAATGACCACTGATGATGGCCAGGTCACCCAGGTTGCTCTGGCCGTCCACCACCTGCAGCAGGTGCCAGCCGTCACCTGTGCTGAACAGGGTCTGGCCACGCTCTGGGCGATGCAGATAGCTCAGAAATGGCAAGCCGCCGAGGTTGGCCAAACCGTTGGGCAGCAAGTTGACGCTGCGCGGGCCGTCCCTGACGATGATCGACACCGGCAAATCGAGGCGGCCAGCATCGTTGATCTTCACCGGAGCACTGTTGCGGACACTGTTGTTCTGGACGATGTAAAACGCCGCCGCGATGAAGGCCCTGGCCTGCGCCTCGCCATTGACCGGGTCTTGCAGGAAAGAAGAGTGCGCAGAGATCTGGATGTCGCCGTTGATCAGGGTGTACTGGCTCTCGACGGTGGAATAGAAATAACGGCGCAGGTCCTCGCGAAAATGCTTGGCTTGCGTCGAGTTGACGAACGCTGTGGCAGCCGCGGTATCCGGGAACATCATGCGCAATGTCTGCGGATCGAACACCTCCGTATGGCGGGCCTGCCAGAACTCCACCAAGTCCTGCTTGATGCCTTCGATATGCTGGCGAACCGCATCGGGCTGCCGGACGATCTCGCGTTGCGTCAGCGTCACCAGAGGGTTGCGGTCATTGAGAAGGATTTCCCCACGAAAACCACAGAATCTGACGAAATTGCTGTACAACCCTGATCCGGACATCGGCTCGATAATCCGGGAAATGACCGGTTCACCGGCGATCCGGGCGTTGGCGAGGTAGGCGATCAACGCACCGTTGACGTTTCTCAGCTCCGAGGTCACCTCCCCTGGCATGCGAAAGAACGGCAACGCGGTGAGGTCGACAGGCAGAGCCCATTGGTGGTGGAACAGATCGACCTTGGCCGCAATGTTGGCGCTGTCGGTCTGCGCCCGCATGGCCTCGGGAGCAGCCGCCAGCAGACGCTTGAACTCGGTGTCACGACGATGAGGCCGCACGAAGGGGTAAAACTTGTTGGCCGCCTTGTGGGTACCGCTGCTGACATTGATGATCTGCTCGTGGGTCGAGCCGATCAGGCCCAGTGCCTGAGGAACCGGCTGCCGGCCAGGTCGCGTCCAAGGCCGCCATGGCTCGAGCTCGTTCCCCTCGTCCATTCCTCCGGGCAGCGTTCGCGCGACCTGCCATAGCCCATCCTCACCCTGGCGCAACCACACACCACCACCGGTGCCGCCAGGGCGCACCACTTCCACCTCGAGCGCGCCGGGCTCGGCTGGCTGAATGCGATAGAAAGCAGTGGGCTGCCCACGCAGCGCAATGTAGCTGGCGCCACCGGCACCGGGCGTGCTGGCAGCCACCGCGTCGTGATAGATCCGCGCCGCAGGGTCCAGATGGTAAAGCGCGCTCAGACGCGCGAGCAGCGCACGCTCTTTGACCGGCCCCTGTCGCCGTGCCTGAAGCCCCGGCAGGAGCGGTTGCACACGGCGCCATTCGCCGTACTGGCGCCGCAGAAGCGGACCAGGCCCAGTGCCGAGCGCCTGCGCGCGCCAGGCCAAGCCCTCAGGCTGCACGGCGATGGCACCGGCCGCGAAGGGCAACCAATGCTGACCCTGTTGCTCAACCAGGCCATTCGCCTCGGGCTCGCTGTGCAGGGTGATGGCCTGGACACACGCCATCACCTGAGCATCCGCCTTCAACGGCACGCCGAGCAGGTCACCCTCTGCCAGTGGCGGTGTCGCAGACGACGTGATGCGCTGCATCACCACCTGGTTGAGCCGAGGCGCATCGCCCAGCTCGATACCCAATGCCTGGCGTGAGCGATCATCCAGCAAACGCAACATCAGGTCGCTGAGCGGCACATCGCTGCCTGGGGCCGGCGCGAGTTCATCGCGCCCGGCCAACTCACCCCTGTAGGTATAGGCCTGGGCCTGCCCGCTTCGCTTGAGCAGCAACACCTGGGGCGCATCGGGGTGGCCCCACACACTGACCGTGCGACCTTCGGCCCTGATCCTGATGGCCACTGCCTCGCCCAGCCCGTGCGCGCCGAGCACGCCCATCAACCCGGCACAGTAGAGCGACTGCGCTTGCTGGGTGAGGGTTTGCCGTCCGGCACGGCCGTGCCCCCCTGCCAGCGCGGCGAGGTCAGCCTGATACCGAGCCTTGGCCAGATTGGCCAAGCTATCTGCGGCCGGCACACGCTGTTCGCAATCCTGGCTGACGGTGCGGGCATCGGCGCCTTGCAACCGCCCGGGCGGCAGCTGTGCAGTTCCCGCCACCGTCACCGCCAGCAAGCGCCCTTCCCCGTCCAGAACGCTGGCGCGCGGACGACTGCCGTGATGCAGCGCGCGGGCCAGCAGATAAGGCCCCTGTCCTGAGCGCAACTGTTCGGCGATGCGCAGCCTCAACGCACGCGCCCTTGCCCGCTGATCGCCTGGCACCGCACCACTCTGGGCGCCTGGCTGTGCATGGAAAAACAATGAGTCGACGGTCACCTGCTCTGCGTCCGGCTTGTGCCCGACGTACTGCCAGTGGCCCAGCCGGATCAGGTCGACGCTGGCCATGGCGGCCTGCGCATCGAAGCTGCGCAACGCGGCACCTGCCGGGTCGGTGACCGTGATCTGTACATTCAACGTGGCCGAGAGGCAGGCCACCACTGCCCACTCCACCGCTTCTGGCAAGCGGGTGTACTCATCGCTCGACAGCAGATTCGGCGTCTGGTCGACCCAATGGCGGATGCGCGTCTCGCTCACTGCCGCGACCAAGGCCATGTCCATGCGGGCCTTGCCTTGATGCATGGCAGTCAGCGTTCTGGCATCGGTACCTGCATTGCGCAGCAGGTCGAGCAGCGCTGCGTCGCTGAGGCCGCGCAAAGGCGCCGGCATCATGCTACGAAGCTGCAAGTGCGCCTGCGCCAGCGCCGCAGGCGCCGGACGCTCACCCAGGAAGGTCTCGGACAGCGTGTCGATCCGCGCTCTGACCAACGTGCCCGCTTTGCGCAGCGCTTGCATCTCGACGACGGTTTCAAGAAAGTCGACGAGGATTTCGCCCGCTTCCTCCCAGCGCGCCTGTACCAGGCTCAAAGGCAGGTCGAGCGCCAGCTGCCGGGTGAACAGGGCTTTGAACAGCAGTGCGCGGCCAGGAAATCGGACTTTGCCAGGGACAGCGATGAGGATGACGTCGAGCGCGGTGGTCAGCCACTCGGCGCCGATGCGTTGCGCATGGGCCAGGCTGGTGTCCTGGTTAGGCGTGAACCGTTCCTTGACCCGGCGCACCAGAAGCGTGACATGGGCCTGCGCCCAGGCGTGGGCGACAGAGCGCCGGACCAGTGGGAACGGCGCCGTCAGCCGCACCTCGGTTGCCCTGCGCTCATAATCGGCGCGGCTGCTGTACGCACCATCGCCGGCCACCCAATACGCTGTGGCCGGATACCGCTGCGCACTCGGTAATGGCTGTGGCAGACGGCCGATGACGGCTTGCTGGGCGGTGGGCGACAGCAGTTGCCAGGACCAGCCATCGCGCTGAGCGCGGCTATTCCACAGATCGTCGCGAAACGCAGTGCCGAAGCGCTGCATCGCACTGACATCGTGTGGGCTGTCGGCCACGAACAGGCGCGCCTCAGGGTAGGTGTCGGCGATCACATACACCTGACCCTCGACCTTGAGCGCCAGTACGGGGAGCGCATGCCCCTCGATCCGCAACAGGAAGTGCCCCAGCGTCTCATCGCGCTGCTGTCGTACACCCACACTGAGGGCCGCAGGTAACGACAGCCCGGCAGCGTCGCTGAGCCTCACGTACTCAGCCGAGGTGATCTGCCCTGCCTTCACGCCATTGAGCAACGCCAGCTCGAGGCGTGCGTCGGCTTCGCGCCGGGTAGCTGCGACCACCTGACTGTGCGCTGCCCAGTCATCGCATTGCCGGGCGATGCTGCTACCGATGTCGAGTGTGCGCCCCAGCGCAATGATGTCGTCGAGGGTCACCGGGCGCGTGTCCGGTTTGATCAACGGCTGGCCGGCGAGGGTCAGCCAACTGTTGTCGACGAACGCGTTGGCATCCTGGGTCAAGCGCGGCGCTGCCAGCTGCACAGGTGTGCCACGCGCCAACCAGTTCCAGAGCGGCTCACTGACGGCACCTGCCTGGGCGCGGGCGGTGTGAATGTGCACCTCGTCCAGCGCGATTTGGCGCCCGGCCAGCTCGGCAAGCCTTGCGCCGACCTGCGCGCGTGCGTGCTGGACGATGGCATTGAGCGCATCGACGCCCAGCGCAGGCGTTTCGTAGAGCCGCGCCAGCCGCGCGCGCTGGGCGGGATCGAGGTCACCGTAGAAGTGTTTCAACGCTGCCAGCGCCGCCTGCACCAACTGAGCGGCCTGCTGCTCGTCGGCGGTCATCAGCAACGGTTCGAGGCCTTCGAGGTACAAGTCTACGACGGCGTCGCTGGCAGGCGCAGAGGGGGACGTGACGGGTGCGGTGATCGACTGAGACATGGACAGCTCCTGATAGGAAGAGCGTCTATGCAAACAACTTTCCTCAGCCCACTGGCCCTACTTAACGCTTGAAGCGCGGCCTGTGCCGGGGTGTGATCATTGCGCGCTGCGCGTATGCCGCTCAGGCTCCAGAAACGGATAGCGATAGCGGGTCGGACGCCCCACCGCGCTCAGCCCGAGCAGGTCCAGACCGAGGTCATCACGTTGCAGGTGGGTCAACCACTGGCGTGCCTCGTCAGGCTCGATCAGGTGCAGCGCTGGCACGCTGTGCTCGCGAGCGCCGTCACGATCGACCGGCACGCCCAGCGCGTCATCATGCAGCATGACCAGCGCCCAGCCGCCCAGCGTGAACTGGCCACCGACCAGCGCGCTCAGGCGCCCCTCGATGCGCGCCTGCAGGGCGTGCGGGGAGGCATTGACCGCGCTGAACAGCACATCGCGCCCCGGCACCCGCCCGGCCTCCTCGAACGCCTGCATGGCGCCGAAGGCCATTTCATCGCTGGCCGTCCACACCAGGCGCACCTGCGGATACCGTTGCAGCAGCACCTGAGCCTGTTCATAGGCCCGCTGACGGTTCCAGTTGCCGTACACCACCTGGCGCAGGCGCACTTGCGGGAAATCGGCCAAGGCACGGCGCATGCCTTCTTCGCGCAACTGTGAGGCGGGCGTGTTTTTCACCGCAGAAAATGCCACCAGGTCGATCGGACCGTCGCTGCTCGGCAGTTGCTTGAGCAGGGCGTGGAGCATCTGAAAGCCCGCCTGCTCATCGTTCACCGTGAGGGTGCCGAGCACGGGGGCATAAGTGTCGGGCTGGTTCTCGATGCTACGCAACTGCGCGGGTGTCAGGGCATTGTTGACCACGAACAGCTTGACCCCACTGCCCAGCGCCATGCGCAGGATCTGCGGGGCTATGTATTGTTCATTGACCACCACCAGGTAATCGGGTTTGTCATTGCCCTCGAGCACGCGCCGCGCCTGATCGAGGGTGCGCGACGGCTGGCGCCGGCCATATTCGATGCGCAGTTGCAGGCCCAGGTCATCGGCGGCCGCCTGCATGAACGATGAGTAACGCGCCCAGAAGTCTTCCTTGCTGTAACCGGGATTGAGAAACACCACGGACGTGGCCTGTACCGCACACGGCAGCAACACGCCAAGACACAGGCCAAGGGCCTTGAGCATTCGGATAGATTCCCACTGGGCAAATCGGCGAGTATAGACAGGTGCGCCCTATACATAAACGAACCCAGAGTCTGTTAGGCCAAGTGGTTATTTGTATATGCAAAAACATCACTTTAGCGCATAAACGCAACCTGCTATCTTCCCCCGGCTCCGAAACGGAGTGCGCGGCCGTGCGCGCGAATAGCTGCCTGCAGCCTGAGACAGGACTTATATGTACGTATATGACGAATACGATCAGCGAATCATCGAGGACCGCGTCAAGCAGTTCCGTGATCAGACCCGCCGTTACCTGGCCGGTGACCTGAGCGAAGAAGAATTCCGCCCTCTGCGCCTGCAGAACGGCCTGTACATTCAACGTTTCGCGCCGATGCTGCGCGTCGCTGTGCCCTACGGCCAGCTGAACGCCGGTCAGGTTCGCACCCTGGCCAAGATCGCCCGCGACTACGACAAGGGCTACGCCCACATCAGTACCCGCCAGAACGTGCAGTTCAACTGGCCGGCACTCGAAGACATCCCCGACATCCTCGCCGAGCTGGCCACCGTGCAGATGCACGCGATCCAGACCAGCGGCAACTGCCTGCGCAACACCACCACCGACCAGTTCGCCGGTGTGGCTGCAGACGAGCTGGTAGACCCGCGCCCGTGGTGCGAGATCGTCCGCCAATGGACCACCTTCCACCCCGAGTTCGCTTTCCTGCCGCGCAAGTTCAAGATCGCCATCAACGGCTCGAAAGATGACCGCGCCGCCATCGAAGTGCACGACATCGGCCTGGAGCCGGTGCGCAACGAGGCCGGCGAGCTGGGCTTCCGCGTGCTGGTCGGCGGTGGCCTGGGCCGTACCCCGGTGGTCGGCTCGTTCATCAACCAGTTCCTGCCCTGGCAAGACCTGATCAGCTACCTCGACGCCATTCTGCGCGTGTACAACCGTTACGGTCGCCGTGACAACAAGTACAAGGCGCGGATCAAGATCCTGGTCAAGGCACTGACCCCCGAGGTGTTCGCCGAGAAGGTCGAGGCCGAGATGGTCCACCTGCGCGGTGGTAGCAGCACCTTGACCGAGGCTGAGGTCGAGCGCGTCTCGCGCCACTTCGTCGACCCGGCGTACCAGGCGCTGGAAAACGTCGACTACACCGCCCTCGACCAGGATTTCCCAGGTTTTGCCCGCTGGCGTTCGCGCAACACCCGCGCGCACAAGCGTCCGGGCTACGTGGCCGTGACCCTGTCGCTCAAGCCTACCGGCATTGCCCCAGGCGACTTGACCGACAAGCAGCTCGACGCCGTGGCGGATCTGGCCGAGCGTTACAGCTTCGGCTTCCTGCGCACCTCCCACGAGCAGAACATCATTCTTGCCGACGTCGAGCAGCGCCAGCTGCACGCGCTGTGGGAAGAACTGCGCCAGGGTGGCTTTGCCACACCGAACATCGGCCTGCTGACCGACATCATCTGCTGCCCGGGCGGCGACTACTGCTCGCTGGCCAACGCCAAGTCGATCCCGATTGCAGAATCCATCCAGCGCCGCTTCGATGATCTGGACTACCTGTTCGACATCGGCGAGCTGGACCTGAACATCTCCGGCTGCATGAACGCGTGCGGTCACCACCATGTCGGCCATATCGGCATTCTGGGCGTCGACAAAAAGGGCGAAGAGTTCTACCAGGTCTCGCTCGGCGGCAACGCCTCACGCGATGCCAGCCTGGGCAAGATCCTCGGCCCTTCCTTCGCCCAGGACCAGATGGCCGAGGTGATCGGCAAGCTGATTGACGTGTACGTGGAAAAACGTACCGAAGACGAGCGCTTCATCGATACCTACCAGCGGATCGGCATCGACCCATTCAAGGAGCGCGTCTATGCAGCGAATCATTAAGAACGGCCAGATCATCGACGAGACCTGGCACCTGCTGCCCAAGGACACCTCGTTCGACGAGCTGACCAACTGCGACGATTACATCGTGCCGTTGCAGATGTGGCGCGACCACGCCCACGCCCTCAAAGCCCGCGACGGCGGCCTGGGCGTGTGGCTGGATGCCGACGAGCAAGCCGAGGAAATCGGTGAAGACGTGGCGCAGTTCCAGGTCATCGCCCTGAACTTCCCGGCCTTCACCGACGGGCGCAACTATTCCAACGCACGCCTGCTGCGTGACCGCTACCAGTTCAAGGGCGAATTGCGCGCCATTGGCGACGTCCTGCGCGACCAGCTGTTCTACATGGCGCGTTGCGGTTTCGATGCGTTCGCTGTGCGTGCCGACAAGGACCCGGTCGATGCACTCGAAGGCCTCAAGGACTTCTCCGTGACCTACCAGGGCGCCACCGACGAGCCGCTACCACTGTTCCGTCGTCGCTGAACCCTACTGGCTGAGCGGCAACCCTGAAGGCCCCGATGACAGTGCAGTCATCGGGGCCTTTTCGTTGACCGTCATCGAGCCCGTCGTTGTGGCGGCTGTACGGCGTGCAGCCGCGCGTCAGAACACGTCGATGGGGTATTCGACGATCATGCGTATCTGGTCCGCCGAGCCACTGGACTTGCCATTGCCGATGCGGTGGGTGGCCTGGCGCAGCTTGAGCGAAAGGTCCTTGGCCGGCCCGCTCTGAACCACGTAGCGCACGGTCAGGTCGCGCTCCCAGTGGTCCTCGCTGTCGGCGTAGTAGTCATACACACTGCCCGCGCTGACCTTGCTGCCGTCGACACCCGTGCCGCGGATGTAACGGGCCTCGAAGGTAAGCCCCGGCACGCCGTAGAAGGCCATGTCGAGGTCGTAGAAGGCACCCCACGAACGCTCGTTCGGGCCGTTGAAGTCGACCAGTTGCGAGGAGTTGGCCAGGTAGATCGAGTCATGGTAGGTGCCCGGCCCCATGCCCAGGTAATCGAACGGCTGGTCGCCGTCGATGCGCTGGTGGGTCAGCTTGAAGGTGTGCGCGCCCTGGGTGTAGGCCACGGCCATCGACCAGGCGGTGACATCGATCTTGCCGGCACGTGCGCGCCCTTCGTCATCGGTGCGGTACAGGTTGAAATCGAAGCTCAGGCTCTGGGTGTCGCTCAGTGGCAGCGCGTACAGCGAATTGACATAGGTCTGACGCCAGATGTCCTTGTAGCGCGAGGTGTACAGACTGAGGTTCAAGCGGTCGCTGAGGGCGTAGGTGCCGCCCAGGAAGTCGACCGTGTCACTCGGGACGCCGGCGTAAGCGGCATAGAAATCGTCATCGCTGTTGGTGCTGTTGAAGTCCTTGGAGGCAGTCAGGTGCGCCGCTTCCAGATCCAGGCCTTTCAGCTCGGCACTGGTCAACCAGAAACCTGTGGCGGTCGCGGGCAGCAGACGCGTATCGGCTGGGGCGAATACCGGGTTGTACGGGCGCAGGTTGTTGCCATAGCGCAGCTCGGTGGCCGATACGCGCAGCTTGACGGCCCCGCCGCCAGAGCCGGCAGCGTCCTTGGCGCCGTCGCCGTCTGGTACCAGCACACCCGCACCGGCCCGACCGCGACCACCCTCGAGCTTGAATGCCGAGTAGCCACTGACGTCCAGCCCCAGGCCGACGGTGCCTTGGGTGAAGCCTGAGGTGTAGTCAAAGCGCAAGCCCTGCCCCCACTCGCGCTGATCGCCATCGCTGCCTTTGGTGTTGTGATCCCAGTACAGATTACGGGCCAGTACCTTCAGGTGACTGTCTTCGATGAAACCCTGTTCTTGCGACTCCTGAGCCACGGCCCATGGTGCGGCGGTCACAGTGACCAGCGCCATCAGGCTCCTTGCTGTCATCAACATTTTTCAACTCTCGGTATTCGTGTGTCTGCAACTAAACAGAAGGTGGACGTAGCCGCTTAGCTTACGGAACGCGTCTAGCTAGCGCCAGGCAAGTGATCGACAGCGCGTGAAAACGCACCGCCCCCCTGCTAGCGAAGTGCCTGGCCCCGGCCCCTTGCCGCACCCACGATCGCTGCACAGCGACCACGGATCGGGGTGGGTCCAGCCCTGCCCGCCAATCGCCGTGGCGCAACGTACACCCAGGCTCGCGGTTGGCATCCGGCAACGAGTGGCTGCGACACTGGAGCGTGGTTGCGGCGGGCGCAACGCCAGGCGCCTGGCGTTGGCTCGAATGCGGCAGAGGCTGTGGTCAGCGCCGGTCAGCCTGGCCCTGACCGGCGTTGCCCAAACGATGAGCGCTTGTCTGCAAGCGGCCGTTCTGGCCCAAGTCATCATACGACTTCAGCTCAAGCACTGACAGTGCTAGAGCTCAGCCCACGGGCACCACCAGGCGTGCTCGACAAAAAACGCTCAAAAATTCTCGGAAAACGCCTAGCCATCGACTAGGTTGTACGATAACTTACCTTCCACAAAAAGCGACACCTTCACCCAAGCGCCACAGGATGCTCACAACAATGAACCCACAAGAACTGAAATCCATCCTCTCCCACGGCCTGCTGTCTTTCCCGGTCACCGACTTCACCGCCCAGGGCGACTTCCATCAGGCCGGCTACATCAAGCGTCTGGAATGGCTCGCCCCGTACGGCGCCAGCGCCCTGTTCGCCGCCGGTGGCACCGGTGAGTTCTTCTCCCTCGCCGCGAGCGAGTACAGCCAGGTGATCAAGACCGCGGTCGACACCTGCGCCACCTCGGTACCGATCCTCGCCGGGGTCGGCGGCGCCACCCGCCAGGCCATCGAGTATGCCCAGGAAGCCGAACGCCTGGGCGCCAAGGGTCTGTTGCTGCTGCCCCACTACCTGACAGAAGCCAGCCAGGACGGTGTGGCCGCCCACGTCGAAGCCGTGTGCAAATCGGTGAAGATCGGTGTGGTGGTGTACAACCGCAATGTCTGCCGCCTGAACGCAGACCTGCTGGAACGGCTGGCCGAGCGCTGCCCCAACCTGATCGGTTACAAGGACGGCCTGGGTGATATCGAGCTGATGGTGTCGATTCGCCGTCGCCTGGGCGATCGCTTCAGCTACCTGGGCGGTTTGCCGACCGCCGAAGTCTACGCGGCCGCCTACAAAGCGCTGGGCGTACCGGTGTACTCCTCGGCGGTGTTCAACTTCGTGCCTAAAACGGCCATGGACTTCTATAACGCCGTCGCCCGTGACGACCATGCCACTGTGGGCAAGCTGATCGACGACTTCTTCCTGCCCTACCTGGACATCCGCAACCGCAAAGCCGGCTACGCCGTGAGCATCGTCAAGGCTGGCGCCAGAATTGCCGGTTACGACGCAGGCCCGGTGCGCACCCCACTTACCGACCTCAGCCGCGAAGAGTACGAAATGCTCGCTGCACTGATGGACAAGATGGGACCGCAGTAAGCACAGTCTGCGGCCTGCCAGAGGCCGCACCCGGAGTGGGCCTGTCACACTCCGGCTACAGCTCATAAGCCCGCACAACAATAATTAGTGGGAGTACAACCAGCATGCAAGCGAGCAAAAAGACGCATGTGCGCTACATGATCCTGTTCATGCTGTTCCTGGTGACCACGATCAACTACGCCGACCGCGCCACCATCGCCATCGCCGGCTCCAGCCTGCAGAAAGACCTCGGCATCGACGCCGTGACCCTCGGTTACATCTTCTCCGCGTTCGGCTGGGCTTATGTGGCTGGGCAGATTCCTGGGGGCTGGCTGCTCGATCGTTTTGGCTCCAAGAACGTCTACGCCTTCAGTATCTTCACCTGGTCACTGTTCACCCTGTTGCAGGGCTTTGTCGGTGGCATGCCAGTGGCCTGGGCGGTGGTGACCCTGTTCACCCTGCGTTTTCTGGTTGGTTTCGCCGAAGCCCCGTCGTTCCCGGGCAATGCGCGCATCGTCGCGGCCTGGTTCCCGACCCAGGAGCGCGGCACTGCGTCGGCCATCTTCAACTCGGCGCAGTACTTCGCCACCGCCTTGTTCGCCCCGCTCATGGGCTGGATCGTGTTCAGCTACGGCTGGGAGCATGTGTTCGTGGTGATGGGCGCGCTGGGCATCGTGTTCTCGGGCGTGTGGCTGAAAACCATCTACAACCCCAAGCAGCATCCGCGCATCAGCCCGGCCGAGCTCGATCACATCGAACGCAACGGCGGGCTGGTCGACATGGATCAGAAGCGCGGCAATGACGGTCCGAAATGGGGCTACATCAAGCAGCTGCTGACCAGCCGCATGCTGCTGGGCGTGTACCTGGGCCAGTACTGCATCAACGCCATTACCTACTTTTTCCTCACCTGGTTTCCGGTGTACCTGGTGCAGGAACGCGGCATGACCATTCTCAAGGCCGGCTTCATCGCCTCCTTGCCGGCGATCTGCGGTTTCATCGGCGGTGTGCTGGGTGGGGTGATTTCGGACTGGCTGCTGCGCCGGGGCAACTCGCTGACCTTCTCGCGCAAACTGCCGATCGTCTGCGGGCTGATGCTGTCGACCAGCATGGTGTTCTGCAACTACGTCGACGCCGAGTGGATGGTGGTCGGATTCATGACCCTGGCCTTCTTCGGCAAAGGCATCGGTGCGCTGGGCTGGGCGGTGGTGGCAGACACCTCGCCGAAACAGATCGCCGGGCTGTCGGGCGGTTTGTTCAACACCTTCGGCAACATCGCCTCGATCACCACGCCGATCGTCATCGGTTACATCATCAGTGCCACCGGCTCGTTCAAGTGGGCACTGGTCTATGTGGGTGCCAACGCGCTGGTGGCGGTGTTCAGCTACCTGGTGATCGTCGGCCCGATCAAGCGTATCGAGCTGCGCGAAGAGGCCCCCACGTCCCAGCCTGAAGCGGCCGAAGGCGGCGATCTGGCAAGCTCGCGTCCCTGAGTGAACATGCCCGCGCCGGAGCATCTGGTGCGGGCGGATGTACAAGAAAAAGCCTGAGAACCTGACAAGTAGGGCCCACCATGCAGTTGATCGAACATTCCGACTCGCCACACTACGTGCGCCTGCACGACGCCGATAACGTCGTGGTCGTCGTCAACGACGGCGGCCTGGGCGAAGGCGCTCGGTTCGCCGACGGCCTGACCCTGGTCGAAGCGGTGCCGCAAAGCCACAAGGTCGCCACGGTGGCGATCGCCAAGGGCGAAGCGGTACGCCGCTACGGGCAGATCATTGGCCACGCGCTGGAAGACCTGCGCCAAGGCAGTTGGGTCCAGGAGAGCCAGCTCGCCATGCCGGCCGCCCCGGCACTCGACAGCCTGCCGCGCTGCGATGCCGTCCCGCCACCGCTGCCGCCGCTGGAGGGGTTCACGTTCGACGGCTACCGCAACGCGGACGGCACCGTCGGCACGCGCAACATCCTCGGCATCACCACCACCGTGCAGTGCGTGACCGGCGTGCTGGAGCATGCGGTCAAGCGCATTCGCAGCGAACTGCTGCCCAAGTATCCCCATGTCGATGACGTGGTCGCCATCACGCACAGCTACGGGTGTGGCGTGGCCATCAACGCCCGCGACGCCTATATCCCGATCCGCACCGTGCGCAATCTGGCGCGCAATCCCAACCTGGGGGGTGAAGCCCTGGTGATCAGCCTGGGCTGTGAAAAGCTCCAGGCCGGCCAGGTCATGCACGACAACGACCCCTCGGTAGACCTCAGCGACCCGTGGCTGTATCGCTTGCAAGACGCCAGCCTGGGTTTTGTGGAAATGATCGAACAGATCATGGCACTGGCCGAAACGCGCCTGAAGAAGCTCGACCAGCGCCGACGCGAAGCCGTGCCAGCCAGCGAGCTGATCCTCGGCATGCAGTGCGGTGGCAGTGATGCCTTTTCCGGCATCACCGCCAACCCGGCGCTCGGCTATGCCGCCGACCTGCTGGTGCGTGCTGGCGCCACCGTGCTGTTCTCGGAAGTGACCGAAGTGCGCGACGCCATCTACATGCTCACCTCGCGCGCCGAAAACCAGCAGGTTGCCGATGCCCTGGTGCGTGAGATGGACTGGTACGACCGTTACCTGGAGCAAGGCGCCGCGGACCGCAGCGCCAACACCACGCCGGGCAACAAGAAAGGTGGCCTGTCGAACATTGTGGAGAAATCCCTCGGCTCCATCGTCAAGTCCGGCAGCGGCGCCATCCAGGGCGTGCTCGGCCCGGGCGAACGTGTGACCGGCAAGGGCCTGACCTTCTGCGCGACACCTGCCAGCGACTTCGTCTGCGGCACGCTGCAGCTGGCCGCCGGCATGAACCTGCATGTATTCACCACCGGCCGTGGCACGCCGTATGGCCTGGCCATGGCGCCGGTGGTCAAGGTCTGCACGCGGACCGAACTGGCCCAGCGCTGGCCAGACCTGATCGACATCGATGCCGGGCGCATCGCCAGCGGCCGCGCGAGCATCGAAGCGCTGGGTTGGGAGCTGTTCCACTACTACCTGGACGTCGCCAGCGGTCGCAAACAGCCCTGGGCCGAACAGCACCGCCTGCACAACGACATCACCTTGTTCAATCCGGCACCGATTACCTGATGCCTCGATGACAGCCCCTTAGGAGCCCCACATGCCAGAGATCCTCGGCCACAACTTCATCGCCGGCCAGCGCAGCGCCGCTGGCACACAACGCCTGCAGAGCCTGGACGCCACCAGCGGCGAGGCCCTGCCCTACCGTTTTGCCCAGGCCACTGACGCCGAAGTCGATCAGGCCGCCAGGGCAGCGGCGGCCGCCTTCGTCGAATTCCGCACCCTGAAACCGGCCCGCCGCGCCGAATTCCTCGACGCCATTGCAGCCGAGCTGGACGCACTCGATGACGCCTTCGTCGCCATCGTCTGCCGCGAGACGGCCCTGCCGGCTGGCCGTATCCAAGGCGAGCGGGGCCGTACCAGTGGCCAGATGCGCTTGTTCGCCGATGTGCTGCGCCGTGGCGATTTCCTCGGCGCCCGCATCGACCTGGCCCTGCCCGAGCGCCAGCCGCTGCCACGCGTGGACCTGCGCCAGATGCGCATTGGCGTCGGCCCCGTTGCCGTGTTCGGCGCCAGCAACTTCCCCCTGGCCTTCTCCACCGCCGGTGGCGACACGGCCGCAGCGCTGGCCGCCGGTTGCCCGGTGGTGTTCAAAGCGCACAGCGGCCATATGGCCACCGCCGACCTGGTCGGCTGCGCCATTCAGCGCGCCGCCGAGCGCACCGGCATGCCCCAGGGTGTGTTCAACATGGTGTACGGCGCAGGCGTCGGTGAGCCCTTGGTCAAGCACCCGGCCATCCAGGCGGTCGGCTTTACCGGATCGCTCAAGGGCGGCGACGCCTTGTGCCGCATGGCCGCCGAGCGTGCGCAGCCGATCCCGGTGTTCGCCGAGATGTCCAGCATCAACCCGGTGATCGTGCTACCCGGCGCCCTGGCCAAGCGGGGTGAGGCCATCGCCCGTGAGTTGGCCGGCTCCGTGTGCCTGGGTGCCGGCCAGTTCTGCACTAACCCTGGCTTGCTGATTGGCCTGCAATCGGCCGAATACAGCCGGTTGCTCACCGACCTTGGCCAGCACCTGGACCAGCAGGCCGGGCAGACCCTGCTCAATGCCGGTGGCCTGCGCAGCTATGTCGGCGGCCTGGAGCACCTGCACGCCCACCCGGGTATCGAGCACTTGGCCGGCCAGGCCCAGGAAGGCAGCCAGGCCCGGGCTCAGCTGTTCAAGGCCGATGCACAACTGTTGGTGGAGGCCGCCCCGCTGCTGCAGGAAGAAGTCTTCGGCCCTGCCACCGTGGCAGTCGAGGTCACGGACCACGCGCAACTGCGCGATGCGCTGCTGGGCCTGCGCGGCCAACTGACCGCGACGCTGATTGGCGAGCCGCAAGACTTCGAGACGTTTGCCTGGCTGGTGCCGCTGCTGGAGGACAAAGTCGGCCGCATTCTGGTCAACGGCTACCCGACCGGCGTGGAAGTGTGCGACGCGATGGTCCATGGCGGGCCGTACCCGGCCACGTCGGATGCGCGCGGCACCTCGGTCGGTACGCTGGCCATCGACCGTTTCCTGCGCCCGGTGTGCTACCAGAACTACCCGCAGACGCTGCTGCCCGAGGCATTGCGTGACGGCAACCCGCTCGGCCTGCGTCGCCTCGTCAACGGCCAGTGGAGCGAAGGCGCACTCTAAACAACCTGGAAACCTCGGAGCCCCGCACGTGCGGTCGTCCTGTCCGGTTGGGCTGAGTTGATATCGCTTGGGCTGCGCTGCAGCCCATCGCGGCTGACCGAAATGCCGGACCGGCCGCTCCTCCCGGAACGTGTGAAGTTCAGCTAATACGCCAGTCGTGTAGGAACGGCTACTGCCGCGATGGGCGGCAAAGCCGACCCAAGGCTGCCACCGCGATCCACCGTCATCGCGCAACACCCGAGTCAGGCCGGCTGCGCCGGCCATCGCGGCAATAGGCGCTCCTACAGACCGGGCTTGCCTGAACGCTCATGCTGGCGCACACACGTGGCGTGGGTAGGGCTTCAAATGTCGCTCACGCCTTCTGCGCTTCGGCCTGTTCATGGACCTGACGCAAGCGCTCACGGCTGTTGCTCAGGTGCATGCGCATGGCCATCTTTGCCCCTTCGCTATCCTGCCGGGCAATGGCTTCGTAGATCGCTTCATGCTCGTGCCTGAGCCGCCCCATGTAGTGGGCTTGGTCATCGTGCGCCAGGCGCGCCGAATTCACGCGGGTTCGCGGAATGATGCTGGTGCCCAAGTGGTCGATGATGTCGGCGAAATAGTGATTGCCGCTGGCCTGGGCAATGCGCAGGTGGAACTGGAAGTCTGCCGACACCGCGTCGGTAGCATGCGCGGCACCTTCGTTGAGCTCATCGAGCGCTGCGCGCATGCCGGCTAGCTCATCATCGCTGCGCCGTTGCGCTGCCAGGCCCGCCGACTCGACTTCCAGGGCAATGCGCAGCTCCAGTACCGCCAGCACCTCGCGCAAGGTCACCACCGTCGCGGGGTCGATGCGCAACCCCCCGGTCGGCGATGCCGTGAGCACGAACGTGCCGATGCCATGGCGCGTCTCGACCTGCCCCGCCGCCTGCAGCCGAGAGATCGCCTCACGCACCACTGTGCGACTGACGCCCTCCTCGACCATGATCTGCGATTCGGTCGGCAGCTTGTCGCCGCGCTTCAGCTGGCCGCTGCGAATGCGCTCAGTCAGCACCGTGACCAGTTCCTGAGCCAGACTGCGTGGCTTGCGCCGGGCCCTCGGCTGTACCTGCTGCTCTGTCATGGCCTGTTTTTTCACCTCGAAAAATAGGCGTCATCATAACCCAAGCAGTTGTACGATCACATGTGCTGGACGCGATCCTTCACGCCTTCTTGCCCGGCAGCACGCTGCTCAGAATCTGCTTGGCGGTCTGCTTGATCACACCGACTTCGTTCGGATCGCCCTTGAGCAGGAAGGAGGTGAATTTCTTCGCCTGCTCCAGCTTGATGTGCGGCGGCAGTGGCGCCACGTCAGGGTCGGTCTTGAACTCGATCAGCACCGGCACATCGCTCGCCAGGGCCTTTTCCCAGGCGCCGGCGACGTCTTCCTCGCGGTCGACGAAGATGCCCTTCAGGCCGATGGAAATGGCGAACAGGTGATACGGCACATCCGGGATGTCCTGGGACGCCGAGAATTTCGGATCGCCCTCCATGACGCGCTGCTCCCATGTCACCTGGTTGAGGTCTTCATTGTTGAACACCGCGCAGATCCAGCGACCGTTACCCCATTGCTTCCAGTACTTGGCCACCGTGATCAACTCGGCGAGGTTGTTCATCTGCATGGCGCCATCGCCCACCAGCGCGATAACCGGCCGCTCAGGATGGGCGAACTTGGCGGCGATGGCGTAGGGCACCGCGGCGCCCATCGAGGCCAGGCCACCCGACAGCGAGCACATCATGCCTTCACGGATCTTCAGGTCGCGCGCGAACCAGTTGGCGCACGAGCCCGAATCGCTGGTGATGATCGAGGCGTCGGGCAACTGCGCCGACAGCTCGTGCACCACGCGCTGCGGGTTGATCGGGTCGGCGCTGACCATCGCGCGCTTGTCCAGCTTGCGGTCCCAGGCTGCGCGCCAGCGTTCGATCTTCTGCTGCCACTTGCGCTCGCTCTTGCGTTCGAGCAGCGGAAGCAGCGCGGCCAGGGTGTCGGCTGAGTCACCGCTCAGGCACACCTCCATCGGGTAGCGCAGGCTGAGCATGCCGGGGCTGATGTCGATCTGCACGCCTCTGGCCTGGCCTTCCTTGGGCAGAAACTCGGCATAGGGGAAGCCTGAGCCGATCATCAGCAACGTGTCGCACTCCTCCATCATCTGGTAACTCGGCTCGGTGCCAAGCAGGCCGATGCTGCCAGTCACCCACGGGATGTCATCGGGCAGCACCGCCTTGCCCAGCAGCGCCTTGGCCACGCCGGCGCCGAGCTTCTCGGCAATGGCGCGCACCTGCTCGCTGGCGTGCAAGGCTCCGGCGCCGACCAGAATCGCGACCTTCTTGCCCTCATTGAGCACCTGGGCAGCGCGCTCCAGGTCCGCTTCATAAGGTACGGTCTTGGGCCGGCTGTAGCCGACGCCCGAATGCACCGTGCCGTGAGCCCGCGCCGGTTCTTCGTAGGGCAGGTCCTGCAGGTCGTTGGGCAGGATCAGCGCGGTCACCCGGCGCTCCCCTACGGCAATCCGCACGGCGCGGTCGACCAGGTGGCGCACCTGCGACACGTCAGCGGCCTGCTGCACGAAGGCACCGGCCACGTCCTTGAACATCGAGGTCAGGTCCAGCTCTTGCTGATAGTGCCCGCCCATGGCGGTACGCGCCTGCTGGCCGGCGATGGCCAGCACCGGCATATGGTCCATGCGCGCGTCGTACAGGCCGGTGAGCAAGTGCGAGGCCCCAGGGCCGGAGGTCGCGATACACACGCCCAGCTCGCCCGTGAACTTGGCGTGGGCGCTGGCCATGAACGCGGCCATCTCCTCGTGCCGGCACTGGATGAACTCGATCTTGCCCGGTGCCCGGCGCATCGCGCCGAACACACCGTTGATGCCGTCGCCGGGGTAGCCGAAGATGCGCGTCACCCCCCACTGGCTGAGCCGTTCGATCAGGAAGTCGCCTACCGTGATGGTCATTGTCCAAGTCCTCTGGGTTCGCGTGTGCAAGGGAGTACGTGAAGGGTGTGACCGGGCCGTGGGCGGGGGTGTTCAGAGAAATTCCAGGCGGCGATGACAACGGCCTGGTCCAGACCGGCGTGGCCGGGATGAAGGCCGGTGCCTGCGGGCAGGCCCAGTGCTTGCCCGCAGACCCGACCACCAGGGGTCAGGGATACACGTACTTCAGCACATACAGGCTCAACGCACGGAACACCTCGGCGGGCACCTTGGGCATCTGCGCCTGTGCCCGGGCAAGGCTCTTGCAGCAGCTTTGCACCATCTGCTCACGCTCGGCCGGCTCGATGATCCCGGCGTGAACCACCTGGGCGTACTGGGGATAGGCACAGGGCGAGTTGGCCTCCAAGGTGCGGCGGATTTCGAACGATGGATTGAGCTGCGGCAGGCGCACGAAAGGCTGGCCGCGGTAGTCCGCCTGGGGCTCGAGTTCCGAGGTTGCCAGACACTGGCTGTGGCACAGCGGGCGGCTTTGCAGGGCGGTATCGAAGCCGCGGTGATACAGCGTGATCTGCGACCCCGGCGCACGGGTGCAGGCCTCCTCGAACGCATCGAGGATGGCCTTGGCATTGAGCTGTGAGGCTTCGATCTTGGACAGCGGCACAAAACGCTCAAGCTCATCGTTCTGCAGACTTTTGACCCCGCGCTCCAGGGTCGCCCAATGGCTGAACTCCTTCTGGCAGGCAATCATGTGCACCTCGAACTGGTAGCCTTGCTCCACGGCCATGGGCGGGAAGCTGGCGAACTGCGGGCTGTCCAGGGCAGTTTCCATGATGATGTCGAATCGCTGTGCAAAGGCATGGCTGAACACCCGGCCACCCAGTGCCCAGACGAACGCCTCGGTGTGTTCGTACACATGCAAGGTGCCATGCACCTTCATCGCCGCGTACTGCGGGTGCAGCTTGCGAAAATCCGGCAGGTACAAACGAACGAAGTTGTCATAGCGGCCACTGGGCACCAGGGTGTTATCCAGGAGGTAGGTTTTGCCCGAGCCCTGGGCACCCGCGATGATCAGCATGCTCGGGGTGGGTGCACACGTGGCGCAGGGCGCAGTGCGAGTGGTGTTGAAGAGGGTTTCGCTGAGGGTGGCGAACGCGTGATCGACATCAGCGCTGGTGAACGAATACAGGGTGCTCATGGTGGGTGATTCCTGAGTCTGGGCCGAAAGTGGCGGCACCACTCTAGGCGTCCCGGGCGCAGGCTCAGTGGTAGCTAATAGCGACCGGGGGGCGACCTATACCGGTTAGGGCACCCTCCCTCGCCGGCACTGGACGTCGACTGGCGGGCTCAGGCAAATCGCGCGAAATCGTACGGCGCCGGATCGATGATCGGCGCGCTACCGCAGACCAGATCCGCTGCCAGCTGCCCGGCCGCCGGCGAGGTGCCGAAGCCATGACCGGAAAAACCGGTGGCCACGGTCAGGCCGGGAATCTTCGCCACGGCGCTGATGACCGGGTTTGAATCGGGGGTGATGTCGATGGTGCCCGCCCAAGCCTGTTCGACCTTGGCCTGTTCGAACACCGGCCACGCCGCGCGCAGGTTGCGCAGCGCCTCCTCGTTGAGCTTGGGGTTGGCTTGCGGGTCCCTGACGCGCATGCGCTCGAAGGGTGTCACATCACTAGGCTTCCAGCGCCGCGCCATGGCCAGGTCGGTGAACAGGTCGCGGCCCACGTTGACCCGCAGGAAGCTGCGCTGAGCGCGCAGGGCCGGCAGGTACTGGCGCGCCAGCAGGAAATGATCGAGGGTCAGCGAGGCATCCAGCGCGCCACGCTGGGTAATGATGAAGCCGCCATTGATGTGTTTGCGGAAGGAAAAGTCTGGCGCGCCCACGGCGATGTCGGTCGGCCCCTCCATGGGTGCGGTGCGCAGCACCGAACAGATCAGTGGCAGGGTCGGCAACGACACGCCCTCGTTGCCGAGGAAACGCCGCGACCACATGCCCCCGGCCAGCAGCACCTGGCTACAGCGCACCTCGCCCGCTTCGGTCAGCACACCGCTGACCCGCCCGGCCGATTTCACCAGCCCACGCACCGCGCAGCCCTCGATGATCACCGCGCCCTTGGCGATGGCCGCCGTGGCGATGGCGCTGGAAGCCAGGGTCGGCTCGGCACGCCCATCGGAGCCGGTGTAGATGGCCCCCGTCCACGGCTCGCGACCGCCCGGTACACGTTGCTCGATCTCGGCGCGGCTGAGCAGCCGCGAATCCAGGTTCAGCCCCTCCACGCTCTGCATCCAGCCTTCGTGCATGGCCATCTGCGCCTCATTGCGCGCCAGGAACATGATGCCGGCCTGGCGGTAGCCAACGTCAGCGCCGACCCGCTCGGCCATGCCGGCCCACAGCCGGTCGGCGGCCTGGGCCAGGGGAATGTCGTGGCCATGGCGGTTGGTCTTGCGTACCCAGCCGAGGTTGCGCGACGACTGCTCGCCGGCAATGCGGCCTTTTTCCAGCACCACCACAGGGATGTTGCGCTCGCTCAAGGCCAACGCCGCTGTAAGGCCGATGATACCGCCGCCGATGATCACCACCTGGGTCTCGTGGGGCAGTTGTTGCGCAGTGCGCACGGGCGCAATGGTCGGGGCCATGTCGGGACACTCGATGAAGAAAAGAAAAGGCGATGCGTTGGGCCTACTGACCCAGGTCGATCCGCGTGACCTGCGCACGGGAAGCACCGCGGTAGGCGGTCACCTCAAGCTCGACCTTGTACACCGTCGAACCCAGCGGCGGGCAGGTCACCGTGGTGGCCGGGTCGATACCGCGAAATTTCTCGCCTACCACACCCATCACCTGCGCCACATCGGCCGGGTTCTGAATGAATACCCGCGAGCACACCGCATCGGCCAAGGTGGCCTCGACGGCGGCCAGCGCCGCTTCGATGTTGGCGAATACCTGATGGGTCTGCTCGATCAGGTCGTCGGAGATTTCCTTGGTCTGCGGATGACGGCCGGCCGTATTGGAGACATGGATCCAGTCGTCCACGGCCACCAGCCGCGAGTAACTGCCCATTTCTTCATACTTGGAACCGGTTTTGACTTTGACGACATGGGTCACGGGGCAACTCCTTATTATTGATGAAAGTGCTTCAGCTCAAGACCGGCACATCCCACAAGTTCAACTTCACACCAATGTTTCGCGCCACTGCATTGCGATACACCACGGTGCCCCAGGCGACGTCTTCGACCGGCATGCCGCCGACGGACAGCACGATGATTTCTTCCTCATTGGTGCGCGCAGGCGCATCGCCGGCAATGATCTTGCCCAGGTCTTCGATCTGTTCGGACTTCAACAATCCTTCATCGACCATGTCGAGAAAGCGCACACCCAGCAGTGGCACATGCCGGTGACCGGGCTTGGGCAGCTCTTCATGCCAGGCCTCGTACAGGCCGGTGTTGTCGACCACTTTGCGTATGTCGTCGCCTTCCATGCCACGGTCCAGGTTGCAGGCCGCGGGCATGGCCAGGAATGCGCCGGGCTTGACCCACGCGCGCTCGACCACCGGGTAGGCACTGACGTCGCCGGTAGCACAGGAGTTGCAGAAGGTCACCAAGTCAGAGTCGCGCACCAGCGCTTCGACGCTGTCGACCACGATCACCTTGAGCTGCGGGTAGGTTGCGCCCGCCCACTCGATGAAGGTGCTCAGGCTTTTCTCGCCGCGGCCCTTGATTTTCAAGGTGTCCAGCTGCGGGCACACGGCCATGAACGCGGCCACGGTGGTCTTGCCCATCACCCCCGGGCCAAGCAGGCCAATGACCTTGGAATCCTTGCGCGCCAGGTGGCGCGCGCCCACGCCAGGAATGGCCCCGGTACGGTAGGCCGACAGCAGGTTGGCCGACATGTGCGCCAGTGGCGCGCCAGTGTCCGGATCGTTCAGGGTGAACATCAGGATCGAGCGCGGCAGACCCTTTTCGCGGTTGGCGATGTTCGAGCCGTACCACTTGACTCCGGCAGTACAGAAGTTGCCACCCAGGTACGCCGGCATGGCCATCATGCGGCGGTCGGCAGTGGGTTTGGGCATGTTCGGAAAGGGTGAGTCGGCTGGGAAGATCACCATGGCGCCGTGGGAATCATTGTTGGGCCCGGCCATGCGGTAGTCGCCGCTATATAACAGGCCGAACATCTCTTCCATGGTATTGACGCAACCGAGCATGTCGGTAACACCGGCGCGGATCATGTCCTGTTCGGACAAGTAGATAAAATCGATCTTAGTATTGTTATTCATGCTCAGCCAGGCTCCGAACGTCGGACATTAAACGGGCCTGTTACAACAATGGCCCCTTCGGCGATACGCAGTGTCGACAGGTCGCGTAAACACACTTATCGACTTACTGCGTCCGATCATAGGGAGGGGTGTATTACCCAGCTATCCCGAATTGGCAGTGATGGCGGGCGAGGTGGATGCGCATCGGTTGCAGCGGCCTTGACCCCGCGGGCATCAGCGGTTGCGATGGCGCGGGCGCGGTGCTGAACGGGCCCGCGATGCGGGCTCAGGTGCGTGGGGGAGCTAGGAACATGCGCCCAGGGTCTGCGAGGGTCGCTCGCCGAACAACTTCTTGTAGTGCACGGCAAAGTGGCTGAGGTGGCTGAAGCCCAGGTCATTGGCCACCCGCGACACGGTGGTCGACGGCTCGCTGGCGTGGCGCAGGCGCCGCCGCGCTTCGTTGAGGCGCACCGCGCGCAGGTATTCCACCGGGCGCATGCCGGTGGAATCGTGGAAGGCGCTCTGCAAGGTGCGCCGGCTGACTTTGAGCTGTTCACACAGTTGCAGAATGCCCAGCGGCTCCTCGGTCCATTCCAGCACCAATTCCTGGCAGCGGCGCACCAGATAGGCGCCCACCGCCTTGTTGCCGCTGCGGCTGCGCGTCACGTCTTCGGACTGCCCCAACACCTCCAGCACCGCTTCCAGCACCTGCTGTTCGAGCCAGGCTTCGGCGGCGCCTGGGTCGGGATGTGCAAGCACCTGCAAGAGCCGTTGGCGCGCGCGCTGCAGGCGGGCAGCAGGCACGTGCAGGCGGCTGCTGTGGGACAACCGGCGCAATTGCTCATCGGTCAGCTCATAGGCCGCCAGCTTGGCAAAGCGCGCCACGTCGACGGTGATTGCCAGCAGGCGCATGCCCTGTTCGGCCTGGACGAAAAAGTCTTCGTCACTGCGCAGCAACGACACCTGTTCGCCCCCCAGCGCCTGGCCCTGAAACAGCCCACTGACCTCGCTGCCCAGCGACATGGCCAGGCACAAGCGCCCATGCGGTGCCTTGCCACGCTGCACCACACGCGTGTCGAGGGCTTCCTGGAACACCTGAAAGCGCTCGCCCGTGACATGACGCAGAAACGTGTGCGGATGCCCCTCGCTGAGCTGGTCGTAGGTTTGCTGCCAACCCTGAATCGCACCGGCATGCAGATGGACATCGTCGAAATGTGCGGTGGCGGTGTACATGGCGCGGCGTCCGTGTGTATGAAAATATTTCAGGATGTGTAAGCGAGTTTCATGCCAGTTGGGCGGCCGGCACAGGCTGCGCTCGTGCGCGAATCGGATTGACGACGCCAGAGGCCTTGGCCAGCACCTTGCCATCAGTGTGTACGCCGCCTTGCTCAGGGCATGAAGCTGCGACGCCGCGGGGGACGGCGCTGCGCCGAGGCGCCCTGAGCGTTACCGCACGGTTCAGGTGTTTCCTATGGCCCCGTAAGGGCACCCGTACCGCCCAAGGCCATTCAATGGCGCGCGCCGCGATAGTCCCGCGGGCTCAGCCCGGTGTGCTTTTTGAACGCCTTGGAGAAATGCGCCGAATCGGCAAAGCACCAGGCGGCGCCGATGTCGGTGATCGAGCGGTGCGCGCAGGCTGGGTTGCGCAGGTCTTGCGCAGCCTTGGCCAGGCGCTCACGCAGGATGTAACGGCACACGCTGTCGCCACGGGCCTCGAACAACCGGTACAGCTGGCGGCTGGAAATGCCCAGTTCCTCTGCCAGGCCGGCCGGGGTCAGGCGCACGGAATCGAGCCGTTGCTGAATCAACGCGTGCACCTCATGCAGGAGCAGGCCCGCGCCGTGGTCACCGGCGCGGTATTGCAGCACCGGAGCGAGCAGCGCCAGCAACGCCTCCTGCAAGCCCTCGCCGTCTTCGGCGCAGGCCCACTGGCTCAGCTCGCCGGCCGCCACTTGGCGCACCAGGGTACTGAGCAACTGGCCGCAAGCCCCGGCGGTGGACAATTTGCCGAAACGCTCAGGCCCCAGGCCCGCCAGGCGTACTTTGGGCAAGTGGATTGAAACGTGGCTGAACAAGCCCCTGGGCACCATCTTCAGCGCCGCCTCACCGTCGAGCAGGGCCAGGTCGCCTTCGCGCAGGTGCACCACGCGATCACCCAGCTCCACCTGCATCTCGCCGTGCTGCTGTAACACCAGGAAACAGTGCGGGTCGGGGTAGGCCTGGCTGGCACGCGTGGAACGCGTGATCTCCTGAGCATTGCTGCGGATGTAAGCCACTTCGGTGGCGCCCAGCACGGTGTGCTGCAGCTCACCGATGAACAGGCTCTGGCAGTGCTCATAGCGGGTCTCGAAACGTCCGCACACGCTGTGCACGCGGGCGTTCCAAGTAGCGAGGGCCTGACCATTCATGGCGCATCTCCGGCAAGCATGCGCCCCAGAATAGTGCGCATTTCACGTGATTTTGGGTAACAAAACCCTGTCACATGAAGCCTCAAGCAGGGACCGGGCCAACTCGCTGCACGCGCAGCGCAAGCGGACGATCCGGGGTTGGCATAACGCCAGCGATCCACCTGCGCGGTCCCTGACCGCAACACCAGGCAAGCGCTGCTGGGCCCTGCCCGGGCAGATAACTACAGCCGCGACAGCACCAGGCCGCCGGCATCCTGCTCACGCCGCAGCAACTGCTGCGAACGCAGCACCGCCGCGCCGTAGGCGATCAACGCCAGCACCGAGCAAGCGCCGGAGAAGATGAACGCCGCCGTGTAGCCGAACTGCTCGATCAGCAGGCCACTGATCGCCGGCCCGAACGCCGCACCCGCTGACAAGCACAGCGCGCCCAGGGCGACCAGTTTTCCCGACACGTCGAACTCGGCCATGATCCCGAAGGTGTAGGCCAGTACGAAGTTGATCGAGAACAGAAACAGCACGGCGCCGATCACATAGGTGGCGAACGAGCCGAACTGGGCCAGCAGCACCAGGCCCGCCAGCTGGGCCAGGATGATGACCGCCAGCGGCACGAAGCGCCCGGCTTTCAAGCCGATGGATGAGGCCATGAAGCCGCCGCCGGCATTGATGATGAAGCCCACCGCCAGCACCGCGCCGATGGTGTCACCCGACAGGCCGGTCTTCTTGCCGATCAGTTCGAGAAACGCCCACACCGCCATGATGCCGGTGAGGAACACCAGGCTGGCCACCAGGCTCAGCCAGACGATCGGCCGGCGCGCGGCACTGGCCTGGCCCGACGCACGGCTGGCCTCGACCACGCGCGCGCTGCGCGCAGGTACCCACAGCAGCGGCGCAATACCGGTCAGCAGCATGGCCAGGGCGATGGTCAGCAGCATGCCGTGAAAGCCCCATACCGGCATCACCGCCACTGGAAGCAGCACCAGCAATGTGGCCCCAGGCACCGTTTCCAGGCCGAGCTTGAAGCCGAACGCGCGCTCGGGCTGGGCGCTGTCGCCGAAGATGGTCATTGCCAGCGCGTACAGCGCGCCGGTGCCCGCACCGGCCAGGGCCATGATCACGAACAGCGACTCGAAGGTCGGCTCGCTGACCACGTACAACACCATGGCGATCACCAGCAGCGACGACAGCGCCGCAATCAACCGCCAGCTGACTCGCCGCACCCACAGCAGAGAGGCCAAACCGAGCAGGCCAAAGCCCAGGTTCATCGCCAGGGCCAGGTTGCCCAGCTGGTTCTCGCCCAGGCCGAACTTCTCCGCCAAGGCGCCGAACAGCAGTGGCAACACGTTCAACAGCAGCGCACCTGCGCCAGACACCAGGCCGGCGGCGACATACACCGAGACCTTGTCGATTGGATTCGCCTTGCTCGAGCTCATACCCAGACCCTTGTTGTTTTTGTCGTGGTTCATTCAGGCAACGGCCCGGTCTGCTGCACGCAAGCGGGCCATCTCCAGGCGATGACCGCGCGGCGGCGGTCATCATCACCGCCTCAGTGTGCGGCGATTGGCCAGCGCTGACATGTGTCTGCTTGCCCGACACTTGGCCACCGCTGCCAAGCGCGACCGTCTGGCGGTGCCTGGCTGCCACTGCCGCTGAGCGACGCAGGCACTGCCCACGCCACCCCAGGCAGTGGCGCCCGCTCAGCGCTGTCCGGGGACCGGCAGCGGCGCCTGGTCGTTCCAGGCGCTGGTCGGCCGGCTGAAGAGGTTTTCCGTCTGGAAATGCGCCATGCGCCAGTGGCCATCGTGCTTGGCAAAGGTGATGTCCAGGCGCGCGGCGTTCAGGTGCGAGCCCCCGTCGGCGAAGGTGCTGGTCTGCAGCATCAGCCAGCGGCCCTGGGCGCGCTCGGCCGAAACCACGTCGATGACTTCACTGGTGAGAAAGTGCACGTTCAAGGCGAAGTGCGCCGGGGTGCGCATGTACGTGGCGAACATCGCGCGGATCGCGTCGCGACCCACATAGCCACCAAAGCTTTCGGCGTAGCGCGCGCCCTTGCCTTCCCAGCGTGCGTCTTCGGTGAACAGCCCAGCCAGCTCATCGAGTGGCGAGTCCGCGTCCAGCGCGTCGCACAGCGCCATGTAACGGTTGATGCACACGCCAATCGCCTGCTGGTCCTCGAACGCCTGCACGCGCGCTTGCAGTTCGGCCAGTTCGCTCATGCCGCACCCCCGGCCTGCAGCGGCGTTGAACAGAGGTTGAGCAACAGCCGTTCAGCCACTGCCAGCAGCTGTGCATCGGCGCCCTTGGCCGCGACCAGTTGCAGCCCCACCGGCAAGCCTTCGGGGCTGCCCAGCGGCAGGCTCACGGCCGGGTGGCCGGAAAGGTTGAACGGGCGCACCAGCGCGGTCATCCCGAGCACGGCGCGGGTGTCGGCCGCGTCTTCCAGGCGCAACGGGAAGTCCGGCATGGTCGGCAGGGCCAGCACGTCGACGCGGGTCAGCGCCTCGTCGACTGCGGCGCTGAAGCGCTGGCGGACCGCTTCTGCCTCGGCCAGGGCCTGGTCGGACGTGGTGCCGGCGGCCTCCAGGCGAGCGGCGATGTCGACACCGACCTTGCCGCTGGCCAGCAGCGGGCTGCAGGCAGCGAAGGTTTCCCGGTTGATCACCACCATGCCGGCGGCGTATGCCTCGTCGAAATGCGCCAGTTCCACTGCCGACAGGCTCAGGCCGCTGGCCTGCAAGGCGCTGTCGATGACCCGCTGCACCGCAGGCGCGGCACTCACCGCCAGCACCCCGACGCGCGCCGTGTCCGGCAGCGGCGCGGCGATGAAGGTCGGATCGATCATGCCCATGGCGCGAATCAGCATCGGCAGGCTGGCCGCCAGCGGGCCCACGCAGTCCAGGCTGCTCTGGCTCGGCATCACCCCTTCGCGGCTGACCCGGCCAAAGCTCGGCTTGAAACCGAACACGCCGCAGCAACAGGCCGGTATACGAATCGAGCCGCCGGTGTCGGTGCCCAGGCTGAAGTCGGCCAGCCCTGCCGCCACTGCCGCCGCCGAGCCGCTGGACGAGCCGCCGGGAATGCGCCCGGGAAAGCGCGGGTTGGTCGGGGTGCCGGTGTAGTGGTTGATGCCGGTGGTGCCAAAGGCCAGTTCGTGCAGGCTGACCTTGCCGGTGACCCGAGCGCCTGCCTCCAGCACGCGGCTGACCACCGCCGCGTGGTGCTCGGCCGGCGCTGCGTCTGCCAGCGCACGGCTCGATGCGCGGGTCGGCGTGCCGGCCACATCGAGGGTGTCCTTGATCACCACACGCGGGCCATCGCCGCCGAGTGCCAGGGTCTGGAGGAGGATTGTCATTGTTGTACACCTCATTGAAGGTTGGAAAGTGGCCTCGCGCCGCATGGGAAAGGTCGGCGAAGAAACGTGAAATGTCAATTGAATGATCCAGCGCATAAAAGGCGCGGACTGGGCCGGACAGGCACTGCCAACGTGCATTCAGACGATGTTCAACTTGCGTGAAACGTCTATCATGTCGCGACTATTTCCGCACAAGTAGTCCACCTCTGATGACCACCCCGAAAAGCAAGGCCCCCAGCCACCACGACCCAGCCAGCAGCGCCTTTCGCAAGGAAGATTTTCCTTTCTACTGGCTGGCCCGCACCCACGGCCGCTACACCCAGAACATGGAACGCCTGCTGAAGAAAGTCGACCTCGACGTGCCGCGCTGGCGGGTGCTGTGGATCCTCAACGAGAACGGCGAATCGAGCATCTCGGAAATCTCCACCCACGCCATCGCCAAGCTCTCGACCATCACCAAGATCGTCTACCGCATGAAGGACGACGGCCTGGTCGACACCGGCCAGAGCGCCGAGGACGGCCGGGTCACCCAGGTGCGCATCACCGACAAGGGGCTGGAGAACATCGCGCGTATGCAGGCGGTGACCCATGAACTGTTCCAGCGCAGCTTCAAGGGCCTCACCGACGCCCAGGTGCAACGCCTGAACCGCATGCTCGAGACGGTCTTCCACAACCTGGAAACCCTCTGAGCCTGCGGGCTCAGCAGGCTTTTGAGGTTTCGCAGAGGCGGTGGTAGGCGCGGTTGAAATACACCAGCCCGTCATCCGCGCTGCCCTGGCGAATCGCCTGGATCTCGCAATAGAAGATGCTGTGCGAGCCCACCTCATGCACCTGGGCGATGCGGCAGTCGAAGTTCACCAGGGCGTCGAGCATGGCAGGCGCGCCGGTGTCCAGGGTGGTCCAGTCAGTGCTGGCGAAGCGCTCATCCATGCTCAGCGCGCGGTTGGCGAAGGCCCCGGACAGCTCCTGGTGAGTGCCGGCCAGCACGTTCACGCACAACGCGCCGTTGGCCTTGAACTGCGCATTGGAGTGCGAGGCGCGGTTCATGCACACCAGCAAGGTGGGCGGTGAGTCAGTCACACTGCACACCGCCGAGGCGGTGAAGCCGCCGCGCCCGGCCTGACCCTCGGTGGTGATGACCGATACAGCGCCACCGAGCATGGCCATTGCGTTGCGAAAATGGGTGACATCAACCATGGTCATGCTCCTTAGATATCCAGAACCAGCTTGGGGGATTTGGACCGCGAACAACACACCAGCATCTGGTCGTTGGCGGCCTTTTCGTCATCGGTCAGGTACACGTCACGGTGGTCGGGCTCGCCTTCGAGCACATCGCACAGGCAGGTGCCACACACCCCCTGCTCACAGGAAATCTCGACAGTGATGCCCACCGTCGCCAACGCTTCGAGGATGCTCTGGCCCTCGGCGACCTGCACGGTCTTGTTGCTGCGCGCGGCCACCACCTCGAAGGCCCCGCCAGTGGCATCGACCTCGACCTGAAAGTATTCCTTGTGGATGTGGTCTTCGGCATAGCCCTGCTGGCGTGCGCCTTCGATCACCCAGTCCATGAAGCCGGCCGGGCCACAGGTATAGAGGTGCGTGCCGCGGGTACCGCGGCCGAGGACGTCGGGCAGGTTCAGCCGTTGGGCCAGGGCCTCATCGTCAAAGTGGGTGTGCACGCGGTCCGCGAAGGGCGCGCCGGCCAACTGCTCGAGAAAGGCGCTGCGGGCACGCGCACGGCCACAATAGTGCAGCTCGAAATGGGCGCCCTGACGATGCAACGCGTGGGCCATGGCGATCATCGGCGTGATGCCGATGCCGCCGCCCAGCAGCAGGCTGCGCTGGGCAGCACTGGCCAGGGGGAAGAGGTTGCGCGGTACGCTGATCTGCAGTTCACGGCCTTCGAGCAGGGCATCGTGGACGTGGCTCGAACCGCCGCGCGAGGCGGGGTCTTTCAGCACGCCAAGGCGGTACGACGAGGCATCGGCCGGGTCGCTGCACAGCGAGTACTGGCGCACCAGCCCGGGTGCCAGGTGCACATCGACATGGGCGCCGGCTTCGAACACCGGCAGCGATGCGCCGTCGGCTCGGGCCAGGTCGAGCACGACCACATCGTGCCCCTGGATTTCGCGCTTGCGCACGATGACGTTCAACAGTGTTTCTTGCATGGCGGGTGTCCCCTGGATCATCGCAGGCCGGCGCGCGGCCTGCGCAAATGGATCAACGCATGAACAGGCCGCCGTTCACGTCCCAGGTCGCCCCGGTGGTGAAGTAGGCCTCGGGCCGCGCCAGTTGCACGAGCAGGTCACCGAGAAAATCGGCGTCACCCAGGCGTTGCACGGGAATGTTTGCCAGCAGTCCTTGCAGGCGCTCGGCCGGCACCGCGGCACGCACCGCTGGCGAGTCGATCGGTCCAGGCGCCAGGGCATTGACCGTGACGCCGCGGCTGGCCAATTCCTTGGCGAAGACCTTGGTCAGCGTGATGATCGCGCCCTTGCTCGCGGCGTAATGCGCGCCGGTGGCGGTACCGCCGTTCTGCCCCGCCAGCGAGGCCAGGTTGATGATCCGCCCGTAGCCCGCTTCGGCCAGCTGTGCGCCGAGCACCTGGCAGCCGAGGAACACGCTGCGCAGATTCAGGCCGACCACGGCGTCGAATTCTTCCGGGCTGATCTGCATCAGCGGGGTGGTCTTGGTCACGGCGGCGTTGTTGACCACCACGTGCAGCGCGCCGAAGTGCGCCAGCACCTGGGCCAGGGCGTGTTGAAAATCGGCCTTGATGCCGACGTCGAGCTTGAGCGCCAGGGTGTTGCCGCCCTGCCCGTCCAGTTCACGGGCAGTGGCCTGGGCGGCGGCCAGGTCGCGGTCGGTGACGACCACATCGAAGCCTGCCGCCAGCAGGCGCTGGCAGAACCGCTGGCCAAGCCCCTGCGCGGCGCCGGTGACGAGTGCAATCTGTTTCATGATCAG